>JAAYSX010000009.1 GCA_012518255.1 Candidatus Epulonipiscium sp.
ATTCTTAAGGAAAGGGAAGAAAACTCAAAAAACACCGTCACAATGTTTGAGAAGCCAGGAAAAGTACTTCATATAGATGGTGATTCCTACTATTTAGAATTATGCATGGAATATTATAAGAAACTTGATATTGAAGCCACGGGTATTCATATCACAGAGTCCCAACAGCCTAAAAGAATAAAAGACCTAATAGAAAAGTATAATCCCTCTATTTTAGTAGTAACAGGTCATGACTCACTAAACAAAAACTATAAAGATATTAATGATATTAATGAATATAAGAACTCTAAGTATTATATTGATACAGTAATTAATGCAAGGAAGGTTAGACTAAGTCCAGGGGACTTAGTTATATTTGCTGGGGCCTGCCAATCAGATTTTGAACACCTATTAGAAGCAGGAGCTGATTTTGCAGCATCACCAAATAGGGTTTTAATTCATGCCCTAGATCCAGTATTTATAGTAGAAAGAATAGCATACTATCCGTACTACCAAGTACTAGGAATAGAAGATGTTTTAGAATATAGTATAACAGGATTTAAGGGATTAGGAGGCTATGAAACTCAGGGTAAATGTAGGAGGGGAGGGCCCCTAGTTATTAGAGGGGAAAATAAGCTTAGGGATAATCTTATTAATGTTAGGGACATACCAAGTACAGCCCCTATTTGGAGAAAGCCATCTATTAGATTATGAAAGTTCATAAACCACCTCTAGGTAGCATATGTATGTTCTATATATATAAGTAAACTCATACATTTATATAGATATATAATGCCTAGAGGAGGAGATAAGTATGTCAGTAGAGCTAGTAAAGAAATCATTGCTTCTAAACAAAGGAAGAAAGAGAGAATGTGCCCAGGTGATTAAGGAAAGAGATTTAATAGTTCCTGATGGTAAGCCAGATATGCAAAAGGTACTTCAAATGGATAGTAGGTTAAATATTGAGCAAATGGAAGTACAGCAAGATCGTATTATATACAAGGGAAAGGTAGAGCTTACAATCTTATATGTTCCAGAAAATAATAATATGGAAATATGCACCATGAAAAGCACCCTGCCCTTAGATGACTTCATTATAGTAGAGGGAGTAGATCCAAACCATGCAGTAAGACTGAACTATAATATAGAACATTTACACTGGAATGTACTTAATGAAAGAAAGGTTAATGTTAAATCAATAATTCAGTTAGATGTAGATGCTACAGAACCTCAAACAGCAGAAGTTGCAATAGAGTGTGAGAGTGATGAACCTATTCAAATAAGAAAGCAGGAAGTATATTTTTCAAAAAAAGGCAATCTAAAAGAAGAAAAAATCATTATAAAAGATGACCTGGCAGTCCCATCTGGTAAACCAAGCATAGGGGAGGTCCTAAGAACAGAAATTTCTATATCAGACAAGGAAACAAGGCGTACAGATGAGGAAATATTTTATAGTGGAAACCTTAACATTGCCAGCCTATATAAGGCAGAAAATGATAATGAGACTGTAGAGATTATGCACCACCAAATCCCATTTAGTGGTGCCGTAGAATATGATAGGAAAGATAGTGAAGAATTTTATGATTGTGATTTAGAGATATCAGAGCAGTATGTACAAATCATACCAGATCTTGATGGAGAAGACCGTATATTAGAAATAGAGGCTGTTATTAAAGCAGAGACTTCTACAATTAATGGAATAAAAGAGCAGATAATAGATGATATTTATTGCCCGGGAAAAGATATAGAAATTACGGATAGCACCAATGATTATATGAATCTTATACATAAATCAGATACTTGCATACCTAAAAAAGAAACAATATCATTTGAAGATACAGCACCAGATAATGAAGTAATATACAGTATATGTATGAAATCCATGGTAGAAGAGACAGATATAGAAGATAAGACCTTAGAAGTAAATGGTTTAGTAGAAGTTAAAGTAATATATATATCCCAGGATACATCCCAAAAACTTGCTCTAACAAGTACAGCCATTCCCTTTAGGCAGGAGATAGAAGTTGCAGAGATAGACGAAAACTCAATAGCGGTGGTAACCTCTAAAGTAGAAGATATAAAGCTTTTGACCCAAGGCAAAAGAGAACTGACTGTAGAATTTAAGATATGCAACAATGTAGAAGTATATAATAAACAACCGTTATACTTACTAGAGGATGTAGAACTAAAAGATATAGATGTAGAAGATTTGAAGCAGCTTCCAAGCATGATTATATATACTGTTAAAAAGGGAGATAGTTACTGGAAGATAGCGAAAAAGTATAATACTACACTTGAGGAGATCAAAGAGATAAATGAAATTGATCTTGATGAAGACATATATCCAGGACAAAAGATTATGATTTTAAAGAAAGCAAATTACTAAAAAGACTAAAAACCACCCAAGGGTGGTTTTTCTTTTGACTTTAATTATGTAAAAAGGATATAATAAAACAAACAAGACATATGGAAGGTGGATTTACATGGACGAAATATCCTTAAAATCACGAGCCAAAATTAATATAACTTTAGATGTAGTTAGGAAAAGGGAAGACGGTTATCATGATCTAAGTATGATTATGCAAACAGTTAACCTATATGATATGATATACATAAGAAAGATGCGTGCGCAGGGAATCAAATTAACTACAAATTTAAGATGGTTGCCAAGTGATGAGAAAAATATTGTATATCAAGCAGTTAAATTATTTAAAGAGACATATAATATTGATACAGGCATATCAGTAAAGCTAAACAAAAAAATACCTGTAGCAGCAGGACTAGCTGGTGGGAGCTCTAATGCAGCGGCGACCCTGATTGGTATGAATTATTTATTTGAAACAGGCTTAAGCAATGAGGAATTGATGAAACTAGGTGTTAAGCTAGGGGCAGATGTACCCTACTGTATTTTAGGAGGAACAGCCCTGGCAGAAGGCATTGGGGAGATACTTACACCCCTTGCGCCTATACCAGAATCTTATGTATTAATTGCAAAACCTAAAATTAATATATCTACAGTTAGTGTATTTAAACAGGTAGATGTAGCAAAGATAGATAGACATCCAGATAACGATAAAGTAATACGGGCTATTGAAAATGGAGACCTAGATGCTATTTCGAAAAACATGTACAATGTATTAGAAGAAATAACAAGTAAAAACTATCCTATTGTGGGCACCATCAAAAAGACAATGCTAGAACATGGTGCTAAAGGTGCTATTATGAGTGGCAGTGGACCAACAGTATTTGGAATATATGAATCAAAGAGTCAGGCCCGTAAAGCAGCCTATAAACTAAAAATAGATTACCTTGTAGGGGATGTATTTATAACTACTATGTATAACAGAAAAGAGGGAGAAAAGGGGTATGAAAGATAAGAAACTGGATATGAAAATAGATGAATATCAACCTTTGCGTGACATAGTATTTCAAACATTACGCAAAGCAATTATAACTGGTGAACTTTTGCCAGGTGAACGTCTTATGGAAACTAAGCTAGCAGAAAAACTAGGAGTAAGCAGGACACCTGTTAGGGAGGCTATACGTAAGCTGGAACTCGAAGGATTAGTTATAATGGTACCTCGTAAAGGTGCTCAGGTAGCTCCATTTACCCAGAAAGATATTAAAGATGTGCTAGAAGTTAGGGGTGCATTAGAAGCACTGGCAGCAAGACTAGCCTGCGAGCGCATGGACGAAAGAGCTTTCCTAAGACTTGAACTTGTTAATACTGAATATGAATATGCAGCCCAAGAAGGCGATATAGAAACAATGATTGCAAAGGACGTTGAATTCCATGAGGTAATATTTGAAGCTACAGAGAACGATAAGCTAGTTCAAATGTTTGGGAATCTAGGCGAACAGGTGCATAGATTTAGGATAGCCTACCTAAAAAACTCAGAAGCATCAGTAGTAGTACAAGAGGAACATAGACAAATTCTAAAAGCCCTTAGGGAAAGGGATGTAGAGTTAGTATCAGAGCTATCTACTGTACACATACAAAGACAAAGTGATACAATAATTGAATTTATACAAAGTCAGGAAGAGTCTACAAATTAATTTTGTAGGCTTTTTTAATATGATAAATATACCTTATTTACTTATATCAATAAAAAAGCTAAAGAAATTAATACTGGTATATTTTTTTGGGGTTTTGTTAAGAATAAGTTTAGGTAATGGAGGTGCTTTTATGAATGAGTTTAGATATATTTTTTCTTGGATGTTAATAGTTGTGGGTTTGGCCATAGGCTGGTATATGTCTTTTCCCCAGTCTAAAGACTTAAAGGACCAAAGTTTAAAACAGGAAGCCAAATACTCAAAGTATATTGGATATACTTATATTGTAGGTAGCATTATTGCAATCATAGCTTATAAGGTGTAGGTGACAAATGGAACATAAACAAGAGGATAAATACCATGATGAAAACAATAAAATATCTATTACTTTATCTAAATCCCTAAACACAAATATAAAAAATGCAGAAGAATTATTTAAAAACTGTAGTGATATAGTAGGTAGGAAGATTCCTATAGGTAAGAGAAACCCTTTAAATATTTATATATTATATATAGATGGAATGACCACCAGGGAAACAGTAGAGTTTAGTATCTTAGAGAAGATTTACTTTAAGGAAGATGAGGCTTTAAAGTCAGAATCAACTAGGCCAGAATCATTAACAAAGCTTCTATTAGACAATGTTAGTGGTACTGTTGACATATATGAAACGGAGGATTTTGATGAGCTTATTTATGCTGTTTTAGCTGGGGATACTGCTATATTTATAGATGGCAGCACAAAAGGACTAGTTGTAGCTACAAAGGGTTTTGATAGTAGAGGTGTAGAAACACCAGATAATGAGGCAGTTATTAGAGGATCTAAGGATGCATTTACAGAAGTTATAAGGGTTAATACTGCTCTTATAAGAAGAAGGATTAAGGATACCAAGCTCAAGATGGAACCGCTTAATTATGGTACAAGGAGTAGGACAGATATTGCCCTAGTATATATGGAGGATATAGTACAAAATGGCCTAGTAGATCAAATAAAAACGAGGCTAGATAAATACAAAATAGATGCGATTTTAGATAGCGGCTATATAGAGCAGCTCATTGAAGATGATTGGCTATCACCGTTTCCCCAGGTACAATCTACCCAAAGGCCAGATAAGGCTGCTTCTGCTGTACTAGAAGGTAGGGTGGTGATCTTAGTTGATAATTCACCTTTTGCCCTAATAGTACCAGCTACCTTTAATAGTTTTTTTCAGGCATCAGAAGACTACTATCAAAGATGGGCAATTATGAGTTTTACAAGAATACTTAGGTATATAGTTTCTTTTTTTGCATTAGCCTTACCAGGTCTTTATATTGCCCTGCTTAATTTCCATCCAACTATGATTCCCACATCGTTGGCTGTATCTTTGGCAGCTGCAAGGGAAGGAATAGCATTTCCAACAGTGGTGGAGATTATAATGATAGAACTTGAGTTTGAGCTTTTAAGGGAGGCAGGGGTACGGCTGCCAAGTGCCATAGGGCATACAATAGGTATAGTTGGTGGGCTTATAGTTGGAGAGGCAGCAGTATCAGCTAAGCTTATTAGCCCGATGGTTGTTATTATAGTGGCTATTACGGCTATAGCTTCTTTTGCAGTACCAGACTATGGCCTTACCACAGCTTTTAGGTTACTTAAATACTTTGTAATTATTCTATCAGCTAGTCTAGGTTTATACGGTTTTATAATTTCACTGCTTCTTATTATGACCCACTTAGTAACCCTACAAAGCTTTGATATTCCCTACCTATCACCATATGTATCAGGTGAAATTAATAGTTATAGTGATTGGAAAGATGCCTTGGTTAGGATGCCTTTATTTATGCAGAAAGAAAGGCCTATATTTGCTAAGAGGGATCAAAGAAGACGTCTTAGAGTATATGATAACAAAGGTAAATCAAAAGATTAGGAGCCAAGCAATTGTTAATTAGAAATAATCAAATATCGAAAAGGCAAGTACGACTTCTTCTTATATTACAAATGTTTAGTACACCTATACTTATGCTACCAAGAGTTATGGCTAGGACTGTTAATCAAGACGGCTGGCTAATTCCGGTATTAGGACTTCTAGTGGGATATGTATATCTATATCTAATAACAAATTTAACCAAGGAATTTCCAGGTCAAACTATATCAGAGTTTGCCCCTATTATAGTAGGGAAGATATTAGGCAATACGATTGTTATTTTGCTAGGACTTAAAATATTAATAACTACGGCTTTTGAACTTAGACTTTTGTGTGAAATTGTAAAGCAAATA
>JAAYSX010000057.1 GCA_012518255.1 Candidatus Epulonipiscium sp.
GGAAATAGATAGGCAAGGATATCAGATGGTATTTGGCCTCTCAGGTGACGATGCTAATAAGGAAGAAAAATTAATTGCTGAAATGGTGGGGGCTGGTGTAGAGGGGTTAATTATATATCCTGTAGATGGGAAGTTTTATAATGAGCAAATACTAAGGCTTAGTATTGAGAATTTTCCCCTTGCCCTTGTAGATAGGTATTTGCCAGGAATTTCTGCTTGTAGCGTATATTCAGACAATAAAAAGGGTTCCTATATGGTAGGGGAATATTTAGCCTTAAGGGGGCATAAGGATATAGCCTTAATATCTCCAAGTGCCAAGGGAACAATACCCCTTTTGGATAGATTAGATGGTTTTTCAGATGCACTTAATGATAACAATATAGCCATAAGGTCAGATTACTGGATTACAGATTTAGTAAATTGCCCAGTTCCAGACAAAAAGGCCAGGCATCTTGACAATATTAATAAGATAGAAGGGCTACTAGAAGCCAATAGTCAAATAACAGCTATATATGCCATCAATGGCCTAACAGCCTTAATGGCCTATAAGGCGGTTACCAACCTGGGCTATAAGGTGCCAGAAGATATGGAAGTTATTTGCTTTGATAATACAACAGGGTATTTTTCTATAGAGGACTATAAAATAAGTTTTATAGATCACTCAGAGGAATTTATGGGTAAGGCTGTAGTTAAGTCTCTTATTGAAATAATCAAGGGAGGAAGCCCAGGAAATACAATAGTGCCTTGCACTTTAATTGCAAAATAAATAATATACTAAAGAAGAGGTGGTTTTATGAAATATTTAGGTGTAGATAGTGGTGGTACAAAAACTGCAGTAGGTCTAATTAATGAGGAAAATAAGCTAGTAGAAAAAAGGTCCCTAGCAACAGATGTTAAGGGCGGGGTAGCAGAGATTGCAAAAAATGCAGCCAGGCTTATTGATGAGATTTTTGAAAATCAGGGTCTTACATATTCTGATATAGAGTATGTGGGGGTAGGAGTGCCAGGTTCTGTAGACAATGATAAAGGATTAGTTCTATATGCAAATAACCTGGATTTTTTAAATGCTCCTTTAAGGGACGAAATGGCCAAATATATTCCGCTGCCAATATACCTTGAAAATGATGCTAACTGTGCAGCTTTAGGTGAATACTTTGCCTTTAAGGAAAAAGAAGATGTTGATGACTTCTTTATGGTTACTTTAGGTACAGGGGTTGGATCAGGTTCCATTATAAATGGTAAACTTTTTAAGGGCTTTAATAATGCAGCTCCTGAAGGGGGGCATATGAACCTGGTGCCAGGTGGAAGATTATGTACTTGTGGTAATAAGGGATGCTGGGAAATGTATAGCTCAGGTACGGGGCTTACGATGACTGCAAGGGAAATTGCAGAAGAAAATCTAGATAGCTTAATGTGGGAATTAGCAGGTGGCAAAATAGAAAATATCGATGGAAGGACACCTTTTGAAGCTGCAAGTAAGGGAGATAAGGCTGCTAAGGAAGTGTTAGACAAGTTCTTTTATCATTTAGGTGTTGCACTTGTTAGCGTGGTTAACCTATTCCAGCCTGAGATTATAACGATAGGTGGCGGGGTTAGTGAGCAGGGTGATATTCTAATTGATAAAGCCCAAGAGGCCATTAATAATGGTTCATACACTAAAACTAGCAGGGTAACAAGGGTTGTTAAGGCTGAGCTTGGCAATGAAGCAGGAATATACGGCGCAGCATTTTTAAGAAGATAAACCAGATTAAATAGGAGGGTGAAATATGTTTTATCCGATAAAATTCCAACCTATATACAAAAGTATGATATGGGGCGGAGATAATATAGCTAAAAAATTTAATAGGCAGGTTCCGGAAGGTAAGATTGGGGAATCATGGGAAATCTGTTGCAGGGAAGATGGTATGAGTATTGTATCCAATGGTAGCCTAAAGGGTAAAAGCTTTGAAGAGATAATAAAGGAACATAAGGAAGATTTATTAGGTAAGGATGTTTATGATGAGACAGCTACACATTTGTTCCCACTTCTTATTAAGATTATTGATGCAACAGATAACCTATCAGTTCAGGTACATCCAGATGATGAATATGCAGCCAAGCATAATGATAGCGGAAAAACAGAGCTTTGGTATGTGTTAGATACAAAACCAGGTGCTTCCCTTATATATGGGCTTAAAGAGGGAATGACAAAAGAGGAATTTACAAAGGCTGTAGAAGAAGGAAATATAAAAGATACTTTAAATGAAATAGAAGTTAAACCTGGCGATGTGATTTTTATACCGGCGGGAACAGTACATGCCCTTTTAGATGGGGTTATGATTGCAGAGATACAGCAAAACAGTAATGTAACCTATAGATTATATGACTGGGACAGGTTGCAAGACGATGGTACATCAAGAGAACTTCATGTAGAAGATGCTCTTAATGTAATAGATTTTGATAGGCCTTTATTTACACCAAATGATGGGGCTTGCTTTACAGTTGAGGAAGTAGAAGTTGATGGTCTATATTATAGCAAAACAGACGGATCAACCTTTTACGTTTACATGGTAACTGAAGGATCTGGAGTAATGAAGTATGAAGGCGGAGAGGAAAGCTTATCCTTAGGTGATACCGTCCTAGTACCAGCTACTATGGGGGGCTATAGTATAGAAGGAGAGTTAAAGGTTTTAGAGGTATTTTAAGATTAGGTTAAAGGTGTGTGTATGTGATATACACACACCTTTTTTGCCTTTAGGGGGACAGTTCACAAGTAACGCTAGTAATTAGGGGACGGTTCACAAGTTATAGCAGTATATAACTGCCAATACTTGTGAACCGTCCCCTTTTAACTACTGCAAATACTTGTGAACCGTCCCCAACGTACGCATGTAAAGTGAATGTAAACATCATGATGTAGTTGTGTAAAGGTTACAATTGAAAAAGGTAAAATTATATCAAAAAAGTGTTGACCTTTGTCTTATGTTGATGTTAAAATGAAATTAAGATGTAAACGTTTGCAAAGCAAATGTAAACTAAATCGCTAATGGAGCAAAGGGGTAGATAAATATGCTAAGTTTTAATATTGATGCAGTGGATGATAAGTACAAGGATCCTATTGAAGTCTTAGGGCTAAGGTATGGATTTAACTTATCGCCTAATGGTACTAAGATTAAGGCGGTGCAAGGATCTGAGCCTATATTAGATATAGAAGGTAAGGATGAAATCACAATAACTTACCAGACGGATAATGACTTATTTAGGGCTATAGGCCTTATAGTAATGTCCCTAAAAGAAGGTAAGGAAAGTATAGATTATAGGGAAGAAAAGCAGTTTACATTTAACGGTGTTATGGTAGATTGTTCAAGAAATGGTGTTATGAATGTAAACTATGCCAAGGAACTCATAGAAACCCTTAGCATAATGGGACACAATACCATGCTTTTATATATGGAAGATGTATATGAAATTGACAGTGAGCCCTACTTTGGATATATGAGGGGACGTTATAGCCATGAGGAGCTTAGGGAAATAGATGATTATGCCCATAAGTTTGGAATAGAAGTTATCCCTTGTATTCAGACATTAGCTCACTTAGAGGAATTCCTAAGATGGGATATTATAAAGGACAAGTATCGTGATATTGATAATATCCTATGTGTAAACACAGATGAGACTAGGGAATTAATCGATAATATGTTTAAAAGCCTAAGTAGCTGCTTTAGATCAAAAAGAATTCATGTTGGGATGGATGAGGCCTACAATCTAGGCAGGGGTAAATATGCAGATAAATTTGGCCTAAGAGATAAGACTGATATTATGCAGGAGCATTTAGAAGATATTTTACTTATAGCTAAGAAATATGACCTAAGACCTATTATCTGGGATGATATGTTCTTTAGTGGTTATTCTAAGATTGAGGAAGGGCAATTGGCAGTTCCAGAGGGTATAGATCTTATGTACTGGGATTACTACAATAATACCAAAGAACATTATATAGATAAGATTGACCAAAGAAGGGGACTGGAAAGGGAAGTAATGTTTGCTGGTGGCGCCTGGAGATGGATAGGTTATGCTCCTCACCACTCAAAGACAGAAGTAACAACTAATGCAGCCCTTTCTGCCTGTAAGGAAAAAGGAGTTAAAGAAGTAATTGCAACAGCTTGGGGTGATGATGGTAATGAGGCGCCTTTAAGTGCACTACTTTTTGGAGCAACACTTTTTGCAGAGCATGGCTACAATGAGGAAGTTGATAATGAAGGCTTTAGAAGAAGGCTGGAATTTTACACTGGTATAAAGTATGAGGATTATATGAAACAGGAGAAATTTGACATACTACCAGATATGACCAAGAAGGCAAATACAACTAACCTTAGTAAGTATATGTTCTATGAAGACCCTCTTACTAGCCTATGTACCAAGCACATTGGCCAGGTAGAAATGGATTTAACTAGCTACTATGATGAACTTGAAAAAGACTTTGCTGAAATCGCTAGAAAATATGAAGAAGGAACTAATAATTACATTGTCTTTAATATGTTTAAGTCCTTTGCAAGGGTACTTAAATATAAGTGGAATATGGGACTTAATATTTTAAGAGCCTATGATAATAATGACAAGGAAGCCTTAAAAGGAATAATAGAGTTCCAGATTAACCCAGCTATTGAAGCCATGGAAGAATTTAGGCAGTGGAGATTTAAAGAGTGGCGATACTGCAATAAAAGCTTTGGCTTTGAGGTTCTAGATAGAAGGATTGCTGGTAATATGCAAAGGCTTAAGACAGCAAGCTTAATTATAGAAGAATATATAAATGGTGAAATAAACAAAATAGAAGAGCTAGAGGAAGAAAGATTAGATGCAACATATTATAGGGAAGATGGTATGGGGGATATAGTTCACTTTAACCAGGCCCAAAAAATTATGACAGCATCCAAAATGGCATGGTTTTAATTAAAGGAGGTAAGTATGCAAAGGGTTCGTATTAGTGACATTGCGGATGAAGTTAATGTATCTCGTAATACGGTGTCCAAGGTTTTTAATAATCGGGGACATGTATCCGAGCATACAAGAGAAAAGATTATCCGCGCAGCCATAGATCTTGGATATGAAAAGATTCCAGAAGAATGGATAAATGAAAGGCAAGTCAAAAATATTTTAGTAATAGCAACAGCACCTGATTATTCATACTACTGGGGAGAAATTATTAATGGAATTATTGATGAACTTGAAGAGGAAAAATACAACTGTTTTTATCACTTTTTAAGTCCACAACAAATTAGGGATTTCACCATACCCCATATGCTAGAAGGCAATGAAATATCAGGAATAATTATTATGAATGTATACGAGCCCAAGGCTGTAGAGCTTATTAATGGGCTTAATATACCAACAGTCTACTTTGATATCCCTTTAGAGTGTGATAACTGGGATATCAAGGCAGATGTTATATCTGTTGAAGGCAGACGAAGTGTTATGAAAATTACTAAGGACTTTATAGATCAGGGACTAGAAGAAATAGGCTTTATAGGAGATATCACTTATTGCAAGAGCATATGCGAAAGGTGGTATGGATTTAAGCAGATGATGACTATGGAAGGCCTCGAAATTAATAAGGACCACTGCCTGACCCAGTCCCCAGGGGGCCGTTTCTATTGCCCTAATGAGCTAAGCAATCAAATGGATAAGATGTTTGGTAAAAATATTTCTATGCCCCAGGCCTTTGTATGCGCCAATGATGCTATAGCGTATAAGCTTATTAGCAAACTGGAGAAAGAAGGCTATAAGGTGCCAGAAGATGTTAAGGTATCGGGCTTTGATGGTATAGAAAATAATGAAAACAAGGACAAGCTTTCTTCAACTGTAAAGGTTGAGACAAAATATATAGGAAGTAGGCTAGCTGAGCAAATAGTTTGGCGAATCGAAAACAAAGATAGACAATATGAAACTATAAAAATCAATGGTGACATAGTATGGAACCATAAGGAAAGAGGAGAGTAATATGACAAAGATTATAGGTGAAAAATTAAGTAACATTCCATGGCAGGACAGACCAGAAGGGTGCACAGACCCAGTATGGAGATATTCTAATAACCCGGTTATTAAAAGAGATCATATCCCATCATCAAACAGTATTTTTAATAGTGCAGTAGTTCCTTTTGAAGATGGTTTTGCGGGCGTATTTAGATGCGATAGTAAGTCAAGAAGTATGGATATATTTGTTGGCTTTAGTGATGATGGAATTAACTGGGATATTAACCATGAGCCAATGGTATTTGAAGGTGAAGATGAAGAGATTTTAGTTAATGAATACAGATATGACCCAAGGGTTTGCTTTATTGAAGATAGGTACTATATTACCTGGTGTAATGGCTACCATGGGCCAACTATAGGAATGGCTTATACCTTTGACTTTAAGACCTTCCACCAGATAGAAAATGCTTTTTTACCTCACAATAGAAATGGTGTTATGTTCCCAAGAAAAATTAACGGCCTATACGGAATGGTAAGTAGACCAAGTGATACAGGCCATACTCCTTTTGGTGATATTTTCTATAGCCAAAGTCCAGATATGGAATTCTGGGGTAAACATAGATATGTAATGGGAACAGTTAAGGGTAATGACTCAGCCTGGCAATCAACTAAGATAGGTGCAGGCCCAATCCCAATTGAAACCACTGAGGGATGGTTAATGATTTATCACGGAGTATTAACTAGCTGTAATGGATTTGTATACAGTATGGGTGCAGCTATCCTAGATATTGATAAGCCATGGATTGTAAAATACAGAATGAAACCATACCTACTATCACCACAAGAATTATATGAATGTGTTGGAGATGTACCAAATGTTGTATTCCCATGTGCAGCCCTGACAGATAGCGAAACAGGTAAGATTGCTATTTACTACGGATGTGCTGATACAGTAACAGGATTAGCTTTTGCTAAAGTAGATGAGTTAGTAGAATATATTAAAGCAAATTCACTTTAAGGAGAGTTATGATGAAAAAGACTTTGCCGGCTTCAATGGAAAAATTAATTGCCGATATTAATGTTAAGTTAGGAAATGATGATAAATTAATTAAGATGTTTGAAAACTGCTATACAAATACTTTAGATACCACAGTTAAGAGACTTGATGACGGGACCACCTATGTTATTACAGGTGATATACCTGCAATGTGGCTTAGGGACTCAGTTTGTCAGTTAAGGCCATATTATGTACTTGCAGCTGAAGATGAAGAAATAGCAGATATGATAGAAGGTCTTGTAAGAAGGCAAATGAAATATATTTTAATTGATCCTTATGCTAATGCTTTTAATGAGGAAGCTAACGGCAACTGCTGGGAAAAGGACGAAACTGAAATGAATGACTGGGTTTGGGAACGTAAGTACGAGATAGACTCCCTGTGTTTCCCAATCCAAATGAGTTATTTATTATGGAAAAACACTGGAAGGACAAGCCAGTTTGATGCAGAATTTGTAGAAGCAGTTAGGACTATTATAGATTTATGGAAGGTGGAGCAGGACCATGAGAATAAGTCGCCTTATAACTTCATAAGAAGAAACTGCTACTTTACAGATACCCTAACAAGGGATGGTAAGGGAACCTTGGTTAAATCAAATATTGGCCTAACCTGGTCAGGCTTTAGACCAAGTGATGATGCATGTATTTTTGGTTACTTAATACCATCTAATATGTTTGCTGTTGTTGTACTTGAATATGTAGAAGAAATAGCTAATGAAATCCTAGGTGATAAGGAACTTGCCAAAGAGGCTAGGGAACTGGCAGATGAAATAAGGGCTGCTATAGAGGAGCACGGAACAGTAAATCATGAAATATTTGGCAAGGTATACGCCTATGAGGTAGATGGTTTTGGAAACTATAACCTAATGGACGATGCCAATGTGCCAAGCCTTTTATCAGCTTCATACCTTGGGTATGTTGATGAAGATGATGAGGTTTACCAGAATACAAGAAAGATGATCCTAAGTGAAGCCAACCCTTATTTTTACAAGGGAGGTGTGGCTAAGGGGATAGGTAGCCCCCATACGCCAATTAACTATATCTGGCATATTTCACTTGCTATGCAGGGACTTACTAATAAAGATAAAGACTATAAAAAAGAGATACTTGAAACAATGAAAAGAACGGACGGAGATACAGGCTTAATGCATGAAGGATTCCACGTTGATGACCCAAGTAAATATACTAGGGAGTGGTTCTCCTGGGCTAATGCAATGTTTAGTGAATTAGTTCTAGATTACTGTGGCTACACAGTTAAAAGATAAGAGAAAGGAGATTATAATGAAAAAAGCGCACGTTATATCACATACTCACTGGGATAGGGAATGGTTCCTTCCATATGAAGAGCATCATATGTACCTAGTAGAATTTATGGACACCCTAATAGAAACCTTAGAAAATGATAAGGACTTTAAGAGTTTTCATCTAGATGGCCAAACTATAATGGTAGAAGATTACCTTCAGGTAAGACCAGATAGAAGGGAAAGGGTTGCAAAGCTTATAAGGGATGGCAGAATTGTAATAGGCCCTTGGTATATCCTTCAAGATGAGTTTCTAACAAGTAGCGAGGCTAATATTAGAAATCTTCAGTATGGACATAAGGATGCAAGTGCTTATGGGCAGATATGTAAACTAGGATATTTTCCAGACTCCTTTGGTAATATGGGCCAGGCACCACAAATTATAAAAGATGCAGGAATTACTACTGCAGCCTTTGGTAGGGGTGTTAAGCCTACAGGCTTTAATAACCAGGTTGGAGAAGGAGAGAAGTTTGAATCACCATACTCAGAGATGTACTGGGAAAGTAATGATGGATCAAGGGTTCTTGGGGTTTTATTTGCTAACTGGTATAACAATGGAATGGAAGTTCCAACGGATAAAGAGGAAGCTAAAGTATACTGGGATAAAAAACTAGCAGATGCTCAAGATTATGCATCAACAGACCATCTTTTATTCTTAAATGGCTGTGACCATCAGCCTGTACAGACAGATTTATCAGCAGCTTTAAGGCAGGCACGTGAGCTATATCCAGATGTGGAATTTATCCATTCTAACTTTATGGATTATATTGATCTCCTTAATAAGAATGTACCAGAGGATTTAAAGGTAGTTAAGGGTGAACTAAGAAGCCAGCAAACAAATGGTTGGTATACACTAGCTAATACGGCATCATCTAGGGTTTACCTAAAACAAATGAATGCTAATTGCCAAATGCTTTTTGAAAAAGTAGCTGAGCCATTAGCTGTTATGGCCCATGATATGGGCAAGGAATATCCTCACCATATGTTTGAATATGGCTGGAAGATTCTTATGCAAAACCACCCTCATGATAGTATCTGTGGTTGTAGTGTAGATAGCGTTCATAGGGAAATGGTTAGTAGGTTTGAAAAGGCAGAAGCAGTAGCTAATTATATTATCAAAAAATCCATGGAGTATATAGCTAATAATGCCGATACAGCTTCTTTGGGCAGGGCGGATGGAATACCACTTATAGTTACTAACACTACAGGTTGGCTAAAGTCAGATGTAATTACAAGTGAAGTTCAAGTAGCAAGGAATTACTTTAGTGAAGGCCCATTAAGGCAGGTTATTAATAAGGCTAGGGATCATAAGGTAGCTAGTTACAAGCTTTTAGATCAGGATGGTAATGTGGTTCCAGCTACAATTAAACCTATGGGACTTAGCTTTGACTATGATTTACCTAAGGATAAATTTAGGCAACCATATAGTTACCAAAGCTTAGAAGTTAGCTTTGAAGCAAAAGATATTAAGCCATTTAGCTTTGAGGTATTTACCTTAGTTGAGGTAGAGGAAGAGGAAAAGTTCCAATCAAACCTAGTTACAGAAGATTTTACCTTAGAAAATGATTATGTAAGGGCAAGGGTTAATGAAGATGGATCTATAGATGTAACACATAAGGCGAGTGGCCATACCTTCAAAGACCAATGTATTTATGAAAATCATGGTGATATTGGTAATGAATATATCTATATGCAGCCAGTTGGAGAGAAGGCTATTACCAGTAAGGGCTTAAAGGCGGATATTAAGGTAGTAGAAGATAAGCCTTATAGGGCAGCTATAGAAGTTAGCCAAACTATGATGATTCCAGCAAGGGCTGAAGATTTACTTGAAGATGAAATTAAGGAAATTATAGAATTTAAAGATAGAAAAAGCCAAAGGGTAGATGAGTTAGTACCTTTAGAAATTACTACAAGATACAGCTTAGAAAAGTCTTCCAGAGGTATTAAGGTTAGAACAAGCTTTAACAACCAGGCTTTAGATCATAGATTAAGGGTTTTATTTGAAACAAGGATAGATAGTGACTATCACTATGCAGACTCTATATTTGAAGTTGCAAAGCGTGATACTGTTCCAAGCAAATACTGGGAAAACCCATGTAATGCCCAGCATCAACAGGACTTTATTAACATTCATGATGATAAGATAGGCTTAACTATTGCAAATAAGGGCCTTAATGAATATGAAGTACTAAGAGATGGCTTACAAACCATAGCAGTAACCCTGCATAGGGGTGTAAGAGAGCTTGGAGACTGGGGAGTATTTATGACACCAGAAGCCCAGTGCCTAGGTGAGCAAGAGGTAGAGTTTATGATAATACCCCACGGAGCTGGAGATGATGTTTTTGCATCCTATCAGGAGGCATATCAGTTCCCAGTAACACTACAGGCAGTGCAAACTGATAATCATAAGGGTGGTATTGAGCTAGGCTACCAGCTAATGGATGTAGATAGTAAATACCTAATGTTCTCATCACTTAAGCTGGCTGAAGGAAGCGGCGATATTATAGGTAGATGGTATAACCTATCTAATGAAGACGCAAAGATTAACTTTAAGACAGACTATAAATGTTACAAGTCTAATGTGTTAGAAGAAAAACTTGAAGAAATAGACAATTTAGACCTTACAGTAGCAAAAGCCAAAATTGTAAGTTTAGGATTTTACAAATAATATAAAACTATAAGATAGGAGGCTATTATGTTTTTAAGGGAAAATAAACTTGAAGCTAGAATTAATGAAATCAAGGAATTAAGGTATAGGGATAGATACTCACTTGATTTTTTACTAAAAAAAGAAGATAAATCTGGTGAAGTTAACCCGGAAGTCCCAAGCAACTTTGAAGGCTGGGACAAGATGGAAATAGGAGAGCACTGGAAGGGTAGAGACTTATACCTTTGGCTTCACAAGAAAGTAAGCATACCAAAAGAATGGGCTGGAAGAAATGTACTTGGTCTATTTGATTATGGTATGACAGGAGCTGGTAATAACTCAGGCTTTGAATCATTACTTTATATTAATGGCAAGCCATATCAAGGGGTTGACTCTAACCATAAGGAGGTTTTCTTTAAGGAAGACCTAATCCAAAATGATATGGACCTAACCTTTAGACTATGGTCAGGACTTGAAGGCGGGGGCCAGCCACAGGATCAGGAACATGCTATTAAACAAGCTGAGATTGCCTGGCTTGACGATAAGGCAGATGACTTATACTACATGTCAGATATGATTCTTCAAACTATTAAGATTTTAGATGAATATGATCCTATTAAAGGCAAGCTTACAGTGGCGCTAGATAATGCCTATAAACTTATTGACTGGAGAGAGCCAGGTTCAGAAGATTTCTATGCATCAGTACATGAGGCAGATGATTACCTAAATGAGCAAATTGACTCAATGGATAAGAATGCCCTAGTTCATGTTAAGTGTATAGGACATACCCATATAGACGTTGCATGGTTATGGAGATTAAAGCATACAAGGGAAAAATGTGCAAGATCATTCTCAACAGTTCTGCGTCTTATGGAGCAGTACCCAGATTATATTTTCCTTCAAACCCAGCCACAACTTTATGAATACATTAAGGAAGATTTCCCAGAAATTTATGAAGTTATTAAAGAGAAGATTAAAGATGGCCAGTGGGAAGCAGACGGAGGAATGTGGGTTGAAGCAGACTGTAACCTAACATCAGGAGAATCTTTAACAAGGCAAATCCTACTTGGAAGCAAGTTTATTAAGGATGAGTTTGATAAAGACGTTGAATATCTATGGCTACCAGACGTATTTGGTTACTCATGGGCACTTCCGCAAATCCTTAAGAAATCTGGAATTGATATGTTTATGACTACCAAAATAAGCTGGAACCAATATAACCGTATGCCACATGATACCTTTAAGTGGAAAGGTATAGACGGAAGTGAAATTATTAC
>JAAYSX010000058.1 GCA_012518255.1 Candidatus Epulonipiscium sp.
AAGTGAAATGATACAAAGTATAGCAGATCAGACAAATCTACTAGCCTTAAATGCAGCTATAGAGGCAGCTAGGGCAGGTGAAGCAGGTAGAGGATTTGCCGTTGTTGCAGATGAAATTAGACAATTAGCAGAGCAGTCTAACCAATTCACTGGAGAAATAACCAACATTATTAATGATTTAATAAGTAAAACATCAATGGGTGTAAAAACAATGGAGGAAGTTGCGGGGGTTGTTTCCTCACAAACAGAAAGTGTAGCTATGACTAATAATAAGTTTGATGGAATAGCTGAGGCACTTGAGGAAATGAAGGGTTATATTGATCAGGTTAGTGCTTCAGGTGAGGAGATGGCTAATAGAAAAGAAGAGATTATAAGTACTATGGAGCAACTATCAGCTATTTCAGAAGAAAATGCAGCAGGTACCCAGGAGGCAGCAGCATCGGTAGAAGAGCAAACAGCATCTACTCAGGAAATTGCACACTCAAGTGAGGAACTTGCAAAAATTGCAGAAGAGTTAAATGGGCGTGTTAGACAGTTTAGGATTTAATATTATAGGAGAGTGTAAAGTGGAAAGAGAGAAATTTAGTTCAAGGCTTGGGTTTATATTATTATCAGCTGGATGTGCAATAGGAATAGGTAATGTATGGAGGTTTCCTTATGTAGTTGGTAGTAATGGGGGAGGAATTTTTGTATTATTTTATATCTTCTTTTTAGTAGCATTAGGGGTACCAATTATGTCAATGGAGCTAGCGGTAGGACGCGCCAGTCAAAAGAGTACAGCGCGGTCATTTAAAGTTTTACAAAAGCCAGGGCAAAAATGGCATTTACAAGGCTATGCAGGTATGTTAGGAAATTACGTACTTATGATGTTCTATACAACGGTAGCAGGCTGGATGCTTATATATATTTATTATATGATGGCAGGTAAATTTTCTGGCTTAAAGGCCGAGCAAGTTGCAGATGTTTTTGGAGGAATGTTATCAAGCCCATTACTTATGATTGTGGGTATGATCTTAATAGTTGTTGTAGGATTTGCTATATGTTCATTAGGACTTCAGGCTGGTGTCGAAAAAATTACAAAGACATTGATGATAGTTCTTTTGGCCATTATGGTTGCACTAGCTATTAATAGCATTACATTAGAAGGTGGCCAGGAAGGCCTTAGATTTTATCTTGTGCCAGACTTTGCTTTAATGAAAGAAATTGGGCTTAGTAAAATTCTTTTAGAAGCCATGAACCAAGCATTCTTCACACTTAGTCTTGGGATAGGTGCTATGGCTATATTTGGAAGTTACCTTACTAAGGAGAGGGCTTTGTTAGGAGAGGCGCTAAACATAGCATTACTAGATACTTTTGTAGCAATTGTAGCAGGTTTAATCATATTTCCAGCTGCTTTTGCTTGTGGAATTAACCCAGATAGTGGGCCAAACCTAATATTTATTACATTACCAAATATATTTAATGCTATGCCAGGTGGTAGGGTATGGGGAAGCATGTTTTTTGTCTTTATGCTATTTGCAGCATTTTCAACTGTAATAGCAGTTTTTGAGAATATTATGTCCTCCTGCATGGATTTATGGGGTTGGAGTAGGAATAAGGCAGCCATTATTAATACTATAGCGGTTATTCTGTTATCCCTACCATGTATACTAGGATTTAATATCCTATCAGGATTTGAGCCACTAGGTGTAGATACTAATATTTTGGATTTGGAAGACTTCATTGTAAGCAATCTATTGTTACCTATAGGAGCGCTTATTTATACCTTGTTTTGTGTTAGTCGCAGGGGCTGGGGTTGGGATAAGTATATAGAAGAAGCAAATACTGGTAAAGGAGCTAAGGTGCCTAACTGGTTAAGGGGATATAGTACCTGGATATTGCCTATTATAATTATAATTGTTATAATTAATGGACTATATACAACATTATTCTAGTAGTCTAAATGTTAACGAGGCCAAAAGGTAAGGTAATAATATGAAAATAATACAAAGAAGGTTTAATATTCTAGCTACTATACTGACAATTGTTATAATTGTTGGTTTAGTGCTACAATATTATAACTTAAATAAGATTATATCCAATGAGAAATTGAAAAATATAACTTATAGAAGGGACCAGCTGGCTGAAAATATTAATAAGAAAATTACAAACTATAGTCTATCTATAAATGTAATGGAAAATCTTATTTCCACAGGCCAGTTAGATGAAGAAAAAATCAGGGACTCCATGGAAGATTTGGCAGCTAGTAATGAGCTAATTGAATTTATGTATTTTGGAGATAATAGTGGTAACTTGATAATTAATAAGGATATAAACCTGCCAAAGGGTTATGAGGCTAAGGCAAGACCTTGGTACAAGGAGGCAGTAGAAAAAAAAGACATTGTAATATCTGATGTATATATATCGGCTGTTGGTGATGCGAAGATTGTTTCTATCTCTAAGGCAGTCTATGATGACAGTGATAAGTTTTTGGGTGTTTTATCATTGGATATAAGTATCCAAGAGATTATTAGGGCAGTTGAGGATATAGAAATGAAAGAAACAGGCTTTTCTTTTCTAATTGATGGAAAGAAGGATATAATAGCTTATTCCGATTACAAGGAGGATATAGTTAATAATTTAGATAATCTAATATTTATACCTAATAGTCAAATCATCTCTCCTAAAGGGGGTCAAATCAAGGTAAAATTAGATAATATAAAAGGATATTTATCCTATACTCCTGTAGAAAACACTGACTGGATAATTGGAAACTTTATTTCCTATAAGGATGTTAAGGGGGATAATAAGGATATATGGAGGATATTTATTATAGTATTAATTATATCCATCCTGATTTTTTCTTCCTTTACTATTTTTCAAAGAAGAAGTTTCCTAATTCCTTTGTTAAAGCTAGAGGAAGACATAAAAAATATAAATTTGGAAGAGAATATATCATATAGAATACCTACTAGTGAAGGTACACCATTTTATAGTATAAAAAGCACCTTAAATGTCACCTTAAATAGAACCCAGGAGTTATTTGAGCAAGTAGAAAGAGATAAAAAACAAATATTATTGCACAATGAGAATCTAAATTACTTATCTTATAATGATCAGTTAACAGGATTATATAACCGGAGATATTTTGAAAAACAACTTAAGGAAGTGGATAAAGACGAGAATCTACCAATTAGTTTAATAATGGGAGATGCAAATGGTCTTAAACTCATTAATGATTCATTTGGACATAATACAGGTGATAAGCTTTTAATAAATATTGCTAGCATAATAAAGGCAAGCTGTAGGAAAAGTGATATAGTATTCAGGATTAGTGGTGATGAATTTGTAATAATTCTTCCCAAAACAAATGAAGAAGAGGCTAAGTTAATAATAGATAGGATAATTGAGGCAAGCAAAAAAGAAGATCTACAAATAGATAATTCATCTAGTATAGAAATGTCTGTAAGCTATGGCTGTGGAACCAAATATAAAATTGATAAGGATATATCTGAGGTTTTAAAAGAAGCTGAGAGTAAGATGTATTCAAAAAAGTTAATAGAAGGCCCCAAAGTAAAAAAAAGAACTATAGAAACTATTATAGAGGGGCTATATAAACAAAACAAATATAATAAGAAACATTCAGAAGCAGTATCTTCTATAGCTGTAGAGATAGGTAGACAACTTGGTATGGATGATGGGAAATTACGTGAACTAAAGGAAATAGGAAAAGTTTATAATATAGGAGAAGTTACAATAAGCAATTCGATACTTGATAAGAAAGATGAGCTAACTAAAGAAGAGTGGCAGGAAATAAAAAAGCATCCTGAGATTGGATATAGAATACTTAGCACATCAATAGAATTATCAAACTTAGCTGAGTATACACTAGCTCATCACGAAAGATATGATGGGAGTGGATACCCAAAAGGTCTAAAGGGCAAGGAGATACCTGTAGTATCTAGGATAGTGGCAGTAGCAGATGCCTATGATGCTATGAGGACAGATAGGCCCTACAGGAAGGCCTTAAATGATGAAGAGATAATAGAAGAGCTTAGGAAAAACGCCGGAACTCAGTTTGATCCTATAATTGTAGATGTATTTATTGGAAAGATTCTAAAAAAAGCTAGGGTGTAGTTACACCCTAGCTTTTTCATATGCATCTATTTTATCTTCTTTCAGTAAAGTCAGCCCAATATCATCAAGGCCATTAATTAGTTTGTTCTTATGAAAAGAGGAGATATCAAACTTAGTAGAAAAACCATCATTATCAGATATAGTTTGATTTTCAAGATCTACAGTAAGTTGATAGCCTGGATTTGCATAAGTGTTTTTGAATAAAGTATCCATTATGCTATCATCAAGTTTAATTGGTAAAATACCATTATTGAAGCAGTTATTAAAGAAAATATCTGCATAGCTTGGTGCAATAATTACCCTAAACCCGTAATCCTCAAGGGCCCATGGAGCATGTTCTCTTGAGGAACCACAACCAAAGTTGGCCCTTGAAATTAATATAGAAGCATCTTTATACCTATCTTGGTTAAATACTGAATCCTTAATAGGATTATCATCTTTATCATATCTAAATTCATAAAAGGCAAACTTGCCAAAACCACTGCGTTCTATTCTTTTAAGAAATTGCTTTGGAATAATTGCATCTGTATCTATATTTGTTCTATCCATAGGTAAAACAGTACCCGTTAAAGTTTTAAAAGGTTTCATCTTTATTTCCTCCTTTATTTATCTAATTGACTAAGGTCACGAACATCTACAAAATGGCCTGCAATTGCGGCTGCTGCAGCCATAGCTGGGGATACAAGGTGGGTGCGTCCATCCCGGCCTTGGCGCCCTTCGAAGTTTCTATTAGAGGTTGAAGCGCAGCGCTCAAGTGGATTTAAGCAATCAGGGTTCATGGCTAGGCACATACTGCAGCCTGATTCACGCCACTCAAATCCTGCATCTAGGAAAATTTTATCAAGCCCTAGTTCTTCAGCATCCCTTTTAACTTTCTGGGAGCCGGGAACTACTAAGGCCCTAATACCATCTTTGACTTTACGCCCCTTGGCAATATGAGCTGCAGCTTGTAAGTCTTCTAAACGCCCATTAGTACAAGATCCTATGAAGGCAACATCTATAGGAATTTCATTTATTGGCGTGCCTGGTTCAAGACCCATGTAATCAAGGGCTTTTTTGCAGGCTTCTTGCTCATCTAGGCTAGCAAAATCGGATGGATAAGGTACTGTATCATTAATGCTTGCCCCCATAGCAGGAGAAGTTCCCCATGTAACTTGTGGTTCAAGGTTTGTTAGATCAAATTCTACAGTGGCATCATATTTGGCATCAGGATCAGTTGTAAGGGACTTCCAGCTCTTAACAGCTTTATCAAAATCTTCTCCTTTAGGTGCATATTTGCGGCCTTTTATATATTCAAATGTAACTTCATCTGGAGCAATAAGTCCAGCACGGGCCCCAGCCTCAATAGCCATATTACAGATAGTTAGTCGTTCATCCATGGTTGTTTCTTTAATAGCATCACCAGTAAATTCTATTACATAACCGGTTCCAAAATCTGTCCCATGTTCATTTATTATACCTAATATAATATCTTTGGCAGATACCCCTTCTGGAATACTACCCTTAAGTTTTACATTCATAGTCTTAGATTTGCTTTGCTGGATGCATTGGGTAGCTAGAACATGTTCTACCTCACTTGTACCAATCCCAAAAGCTAGTGCTCCGAAGGCACCATGGGTAGCAGTGTGGCTATCACCACATACTATAGTTTTGCCTGGCAGAGTTAGTCCTAGCTCAGGTCCAATAACATGAACTATACCTTGGTCGGGGCTGTCTAGGTCGCAAAGAGTAATTCCAAATTCCTTGCAGTTAGCCTTTAGTGTTTCTATCTGCTGTTTGGCATTAGGGTCTGTAATATTAAAGCGGTCCTTTGTTGGGTTATTATGATCTATTGTAGCAAAAGAAAGATCTGGTCTTCTAACTTTTCTATTAGCTAGCCTTAGACCTTCGAATGCCTGAGGTGAGGTTACCTCATGTAATAAGTGGAGATCAATATATATAATTGCAGGTTTATCCTTTTCTTGATCGACAATATGTAGATCCCAAAGCTTTTCATAAAGTGTTTTTGACATAATAAGTTTCCTTCCCTTCTTTATTTTAAATACTTCCTCTTATTATACACTTTTTTTGAATAAAATTAAACACCAAAAAATAAGGCAGCTATTAGTTAGCTGCCTTATTTCTTAATCTGTTAAAAGCTTTTATTAATTCATTAACTATTAGTGGGATGATAGAAAGGCCTATTACCAGTGTCCAGTCACTTAAACTTAGGTTCTGAACTTTAAAAGCATCTGCAAAAAATGGTATTGTAACAACTCCTACCTGTAAAATAAATCCTACTATTATAGCACCAATTAAATAAATATTGGAAAACAAACCAATTTGAAAGATGGATTTCTTATCATTTCTAATGGATAATGAGTAAAAAAGTTGGGTACATGCAAGTACAACGAAGGCCATGGTTCTTGCGTAGGTAATTACATCTTCAGGAATATTCTTATTTCCCAGGGAATATCCGAATTCACTTACGCCCATATGGAAGGCTAGTAGAGTTAAACTACCTATTAAAACACCACCAATAATAGCTCTTGCAGCTACGCCATGGGCAAAGAAGCTTTCATTAGGGTCTCTTGGCCTTTCTTTCATAACATCTTTATCACCTGGATCCATACCTAGGGCTATAGCTGGAAGTGAATCCGTAACCAGATTAATCCAAAGTATCTGTGTAGGTATCAGTGGCATAGGCCAAAAGAACAAGATAGATACAAGGATAGATAGAACCTCACCAAGGTTACATGATAAAAGGAATACAACTGATTTTTTGATGTTGTTATAAATATTCCTACCTTCCTCAATAGCATGTACTATGGTAGAAAAGTCATCATCTGTAAGAATCATATCACTAGCACCCTTGGAAACATCAGTACCTGTTATTCCCATTGCTACACCAATATCTGCATATTTAAGGGATGGGGCATCATTAACACCATCACCAGTCATGGATACAATGTTACCCTGGGCCTTGAAGGCTTTTACTATTTTAACCTTATGTTCAGGGGAAACTCTGGCAAATACAGTATAATTGCTAACCTTAGCTGCGAATTCATCATCTGATAATTTATCTATTTCCGGGCCAGTTAGGGTTTCTTCAAGGGATGTGGCTATGCCAAGCTCCTTAGCAATTGCAAAGGCAGTATGGCTGTGGTCACCTGTAATCATAACTGGGGTAATGCCAGCAAGCTTAGCTTCTTCTATAGAGTCTTTAACTTCAAGTCTTGGGGGATCTATCATCCCTACAAAACCAATTACCACTAAGCCTTTCTCCATTTCCTTAGGGTCTATAATGCTATCACAATCTTTAAAGGCAGCACCTAGAACCCTAAGGGCATTATCTGACATCTGATCTGCGGCTTCTAGATATTCTTCCTTCATATCATCAGTAAGAGGTACAATATTGCCATTTACTAGGGCCCTATCAGATATATTCAAAATGTTGTCTATGGCACCTTTTGTATAAACCCTGTATTTATTACCTTCTTTATTAAGGGTGGACATAAGCTTCCTATCAGAATCAAAGGGATTTTCTGAAACCCTTTCATGTTCTTCGTTTAGGTCATTTTTGCTAAGATTATATTTATTACCAAGTGCTATTAGGGAGATTTCGGTAGGGTCTCCTGTACCTTCACCGTTTTCATAAGTAGCATCTGAGGATAAGACTAAGGACTTAATAAGCAGCTCTTGATCCTGATTTGCCTTAAGGTTTGTAGCTTGAGCTGGTAGCTCTGTAAGATTATTCAGTGTATAGTGGCTTACAACAGTCATCTTATTTTGGGTTAGGGTTCCTGTTTTATCAGAGCATATTATATTTACTGATCCTAGAGTCTCAACAGCAGTTAGTTTCTTTACAATAGCATTAACTTTTGACATTCTAGTTACGCCTAGGGCAAGTACAATAGCAACTATAGCAGCTAAACCTTCAGGAATAGCAGCTACTGCCAAGCTGATTGCAGTTAGTAGCATATCAAAAGTATCTCTTTTTTGTATAAGGGCAACTACAAATATAAAAGCACATATTCCCATAGCAAGTAAGCCAATTGTTTTACCAAGCTCATCAAGTCTTCTTTGTAGAGGAGTCATGTTATCATTATCATCGTGAAGAATCTTAGCGATATTCCCAATCTCTGTATCCATACCAGTGGCAACAACAACACCTTCTCCCCTTCCATAGGTAGAGAGGGTGGACATAAATGCCATATTTGACTTGTCTCCTATAGGTGTTTTAGGATCCATGTGTATATTACTCGCATCCTTATTAGAAGGCACAGACTCACCTGTTAGGGCAGATTCTTCTATTTGGAGGTTAACGCTTTCGATTAGCCTAATGTCAGCTGGTATATACCTACCAGCATCAATTATTACAATATCACCTAGTACAATTTCTTCGGAGTTTATTTCTATAATTTCCCCACCACGTCTAACCAGAGACTTAGGTGTAGTCATCTTATTAAGGGCTTCAATAGCCTTTTCGGCTTTATACTCCTGGACAACGCCTATTACTGCATTTATTATAATTACTAAAATTATGATAGTTGCATCAACATATTCACCAATTACAAAAGTTACCACAGTAGCAGCTAATAGAACATAGATTAGGAAATCCTGAAGCTGCCCCATTAGTAGTGCTAAAAAGCTTTTTTTAGGTTTATCCTTAAGCTTGTTTTCGCCATACCTCCCAAGTCGTTTCTTGGCTTCTTCATGGGTAAGACCAAGCTTTGGATCCACACCTAATTGATTTAAAACCTCTTCATCTGATTTAGAAAACCACATATTACACTTCCCTTCTTAAGTAAAAATAACTAATAAAAAAGACCTTTAGCAAGACTTTACCTATTATGTAAGGTAAAATTTCGCTAAAGGTCTCACATCTTTGAATTACCAAAGGATAAAGCCAGAGAGGCCAGTGGCCTAACGGTTGTTGACGTTATCGCTAATGATAGCTAGTTACTCCCCTTTAACATATTCTGTTATATAAATGGATTATAGCACCATAAGGGGAGTAAAGCAAGGACTAACTGTTCTTAAAATAATTTTCTTCAAGTATTTCAATACCATGTATTATTAAATTATCCATGGCTTCCTTTGCCTTATCAGGATCTTGTTTTTTTATCATATCCATAATAGTTTTTAAGTCCTTTATAACATGATCAGCAGGGAATGAGTTAAAGACTTTTGCAACCAAAACAATACTTATATTCCTGAAGGAATTGTGAACCAGGGGATATATATAATTATTTGTGGCATAAAATATAACATGATGAAAATCAAATATAAGGGTGGAAAGCTCTGTATTTGAAGTACTTTCTAGCATTTTATTATATAGATACTCCATCTTATCTATATCTTCATCACTTCGATTTAAGGCAGCGAGATATGCCGCAGTTCCTTCATTGTGTAGTCTATATTCCATAAGAGAGTCAAAGATCTTTTTATCTAAGGATCCCCCGTTAAAGTTGATGATAGATATCAGTGTATCTAAGGTTCCATATTGTATATAGTCAGCTACATATGTTCCCTTGCGAGGTACTATATCTATAAATCCTTTATTTTTAAGCTCATTAAGTCCTAGGTTAACAACAGACCTACTTAAATTCATTTTAGTAGCTAGCTCCCTTTCAGTAGGTAGCTTATCTCCAATTTTTAATTCACCAGATAAAATCATATTTTCAATTGACTGTATAAAAAGCTCCTTCATAGAAGGGGCTACTATTTCTTTAAATTCCATACAATAACCTCCTATTGGTTTAACCAGTTAAAATTATAACCTATAGCAAAGATAAAAACAAGTAAAATTTACTGAAAATCATATTATATACACTTAAATTATGTGAAAAATGTTGCAAAATATCATAACATGTGTTATTATTTTATCAAAGTGGTGGTTAGACCAGAGGTTAATAAGAGGAAATGGGGGAGATTATGAGGGATTTAACTATGGATAAGGAAGGAAGATTTAGGCAATTTATGACATGGTTTATGTTTACAGCCACAGTCACAGGGATAGGATTATTAACATCCTATTTTCCAATATGGGGGAATATACCTTTTAATGTAGTTCCAGCAATATTAGTTCTATTGTTTTTAAAACCCGTGTTTTTTGAGAAGCTTAAACTTAGCACATTAATAACTATGAGAGTATTGATTGTTTTGGCAGTCTTTAATGTATTACCTGGAGACTTATATGTAAAGATTGTATTGGTGTTTTTGGTTATTAATATTCTTGAGGCTACTTTTACAGATTTAAAGCATAAACAGTATTTTAATTTTGTGACAGGCTTAGTGCTAGCAGCAGGGGTATATGCCTTAAAGGGTACTTGGCTGGGTAGTATTTATTCAGCAGATGCTGCTAATGCTACAGCTACTATTTGCTGGATTATTGCCTATACAATTTGGAACTGGATATTTGTAACAGGGGAATTTAGTGGATCGATATCCCTTATGCACGTTGGAATTTTAGGTGCGCCTATAATAGGGATTATTATTACAAAGAATCCGGGACTATGGTTATTGCTAAGGGCAAACACCTTAACTTTTGGTGGTGTTTTACAAATTGCTAATAAGGAATATTTTGAAATGGCATTTGCTAATAAAAGGTTTGAAAAGTTTATAGCTTATAGCCACAAAAACAGTATTCAATGTTTATTGATGATAGTTAATATAGCTTTAATAGCTTACACCTTTATCGTACTATAAATTAAGCAAAGGAGAATTATATGGAAAAAACAGATGTTATTGTTATAGGTGCAGGTAATGGGGGACTAGCAGCAGCAGCTACCTTATCCATGGAGGGAAAAGATGTAATCCTATTTGAGAAACACAATATTCCGGGGGGTTGTGGAACAACCTTCTGTAGGGGGAGATTTGAATTTGAGGTTGCCCTTCATCAACTTAGCCATATGGGAACGCCTGAAAAACCAGGTCCCTTAAGGGAGTTATTTAGGTGGTATGGTATCGAGGATAAAATAGATTGGGTTGAAATAGACTCATTATTTAAGGTTAATCTGCCAGATGGATCTGGAGTACCAATACCAGCTGATAGGAAGAAGGCTGAGAAGTTACTTATTAAGGAATTCCCAGAAGAAAAAGAAGGGATATTAAAGTATTTTGATATTGTATATAAGTTCTATGATGAATCAGAGGCATTTATGGAGCAAAGTGCAAACTCATCTGGAGATCCATCTAAGTTACAAAAGTTTATGGTTAAAGTAGGGTTTTCCAAGAAGTTTCCTACACTAGCAACCTATGGATTAAGAAGTACCCAAGAAGTACTTGATGAATTATTTAAATGCGAAGAAATAAAGTTATGTCTTAGCGCCTATTGGTGCTTCATGGGAGTTCCACCAGAAAGATTCCCTTTTGCAATTTTGGCAAAATGTACACACATCTACATAGAGGATAAACCCTTTTATTTAAAGGGAGGGTCCCAGGTTATGTCCCAGGCCTTAGCAGATCTTATTGTAGAAAAAGGTAACCAAGTAAAATATAATTGTGGTGTTAAAAAGATAATAGTAGAAAATAATAAAGCCGTAGGAGTAGTAGATGAAAATGGTGTGGAATATAGATCAAAGGTTGTTTTATCCAATATTTCACCACTTCACACATATGCTAATCTCCTAGAAGAGGACCAAATTCCTAAAGAAGCTAGAAAATACTTTAAGGCATATACTGTAGGAATTTCAGCCCTAACCTGCTTTATTGGACTAGATTGTCCACCGGAGGAGATAGGTTTTACAGATTCATTTAACTTAATTTATGATAGTTTAGATGCTAATAAGGATTTTATGCAGGCTTATGAACTAGCTACTGAAACAGATCCAATTATAGCTACATGTTATACAGTGGATGATCCTACAATATCACCAGAAGGAACTAGTATGATTACGGCTGGAACTCTTAAATATTCTACAGAGTGGGAAAAATTATCACCTGAGCAATACTATGAAACTAAATATAAGGCTGCTAATACTATTGTAGATAGACTGGAAAAAAGATTCCCAGGAATCAGAAGCCATATAGAGGAAATAGACATTGCTACGCCCCTGACACATATGAGATATTTGAACCATCCAGGCGGAGCTATTTACGGTTTTGAACAGGACCTAAAATCTGCAGTATATTTCTTCCCAACAGAAGAATTTATCGAAAACTTGACCTTTGCCAGTGGCTGGGTGAATGTGTGTGGATTTGGACCAAACTATATTTATGCAGATAAAATAGCAAAACAAATAGCAAAAGAGGTGTAGAGATGAAAACAATGAAAGAAATAATTATTGGTGAAATGATAAATGGCAAAGAAACATTGCAGGAAATAGAAAATGTTAGGAAAAATGGTAGAGATTTAATAAGGGAAAAAAATAAAACCAAGGAAATAGTTGGAGCACTACATGCTGAAAGTCTTGATCTTAAGGTAATTGAAATAAGGGAAGAGACTAAGGGGTCCAAAACCTTTAGGCTAGCATCCAAAACAGGCTATTTACCCCCTTTTCAGGCAGGGCAGTATATTAATATATTCACTGTCATTGAAGGTGTAAGAACAAGTAGGCCTTATAGTATATCTTCATCACCTAAGCAAAGGGCCTATTATGAGGTAACAGTTGATAGGATTGAAAAAGGTTTTGTATCTGATTATTTCTTGGATAAGGTAAAAGTTGGAGATGAATTTGAGGCAAATGGGCCTGCAGGAGAGTTTCATTTTAATCCAGTCTTCCATTATGATAAGTCCGTATTTATAGCAGGTGGAAGCGGAATAACTCCATTTAATAGTATGATTAAGGAGATACTTGAAAGCGGGGCCAAGAGGGAAATCCATCTTATATATGGTTGTAGGGATGAAGAAGTAGCTATCTTCCATAAGGAACTTGAAGAAATGGCAAGAAATCATGATAACTTTAAATACAACCTAGTACTATCAGAATCTGATAAAGAGTGTAACTTTCGTAAGGGCTTTATAGATGCTAAGTGCATCAAAGAATTAGTAGGAGTCCTAGATGACTGCACATATTATCTTTGTGGGCCAGAAATAATGATAGAGTTTGTAACATCAGCCTTGAAAGAGTTAAAGGTAAGACCAAAGGATATTAGGCGTGAAATGTTTGGCTCAAGGCAAGATATAGAAAATGAACCAGGATGGCCAAAGGATTTAACAGGTGATGAGGTGTTTAAAGTTACCATAGGCGATAGGGTTATCGATGCAAGAGCTAATGAGTCGCTTCTAACAGCAGTTGAAAGGGCGGGCATACATATTAATGTTTGCTGCAGGAGCGGGGAATGTAGCCTATGTAGGGTTAAGCTGGTCAGCGGTAATGTATTTATGCCAAAGGGAGTGTTACTAAGACTAGCAGATGAAAAGTTTGGATATATTCATTCATGTAAGGCATATCCAATAAGCGACCTTGAAATAATGTATTAACAACTTATTATTGAAAGAAAATGGGGGATATTATGTTTTTCTTTACAAACTATACATTTCAGTCAGTTATAGCATTTGTTTTATTATTGATTGGGCTTTTAATTATAAATGAAATAACTAGAAGGAGTAAGGGGGCGGCAGTAGGGATATATATTGTATTACCAATTATACTGACTATATTTCTTTGGCCAAAGACAGCAGGAGCTGGTACATCGGGGGGATACTGGTTTGCATGGGTAAAGACCTATTCAGCCCTTGCAGGGGTTATAGGGTTTATGGCAATGAGATATATTAAGAGGGTTAGGGAAAACAAATACGCAATTTATTTTCCAGTAGCCATACTGGTATTAAATATTATAGAGGCAATTCTTCGTGATATAGAAGTATATTCCATGACAGGTGAAATTGAAAATGGACTTGTTATGCTAGGAGGACCATGGAATATAATAAATGCTATTGCAGGGGTGTTTTTGATCCTATCCTTAACAGGTTGGGTTGGAATTAAGATCTCTAATACTGAAAGCAAGGATATGGTGTGGGCAGATCAGTTGTGGTTTTGGATTATAGCCTATGATATATGGAATTTTGCCTACTGCTATAATTGCATTTCAAATAGATCTATGTATGCTGGAGTCTTAATATTACTTGCATGTACTATAGCGGAAGTTTTCAAAAGAGGAATCTGGCTACAACATAGGGCAGCAACACTTGCTATATGGGGAATGTTCTCATTATCCCTTGATTACGCCAAGTATCCAGCTTTTTCAATTACCTCAACTCAAAATCCAGTTGCACTTATGACCTTGAGTATAATAGCGCTTATAGCCAATGTGGCTGTATTCATATATGAAATTTATACTATTAAAAAAACCAAGAGAAATCCATTTAAAGAAGATATGTATAGCCATTTAGACTCATACAAGAAAAACCTTTCTGCTAATGGACTGTAGGATTTTTAACTGATGACAGTAGTATGATTATTTGTTATAATGTTTAAAAGAGAGGGGTGGCATTATGACAAATAGACCAGTCAAGGTAGAAACTGGTAATTATACACGGGAAGATATTGAAGAAAATAAAACTATGGCAGGCCTTGCCTATCTTATTTTCTTTTTACCTTTAATTGTATCCCCGGATTCAGGATACGGTAAATTTCATGCAAATCAGGCACTAATACTTTGGATTATAGCTGTGTCAGGTAGACTAATATTGCCTTTGATTCCTTTTATAGGTGGTATTTTAAATACGCTTCTCAGTGTTGCACTATTAGTCTTAGGAATTATGGGGATGATAAATGGCTTTGGCGGGAGAGCTGAAGAATTACCGATTATAGGGCATTATCGTATTATTAAATAAAAACCAGATAGAATACATCATATAAAACAGGTAACTTTTAGTTGCAGAGAGTTTTGTATGGTGTATTTTACTTCTTAGGCTATAAACAATAGATATAAAATTATTAGGATCACATATACTTAACATTAGAGAATATTAGAAATATTAGCCTTGTAAAAATTTTATTATAATGATAAAATTAATAACTACTAGATTGCATAATTGTAGGCTTTTTGATAGCCACCATAAAGAATACATAGGAAGGATTAGCAGCGGATGGATAGTGATAGTACGTTACTTATAATTACTTTAGTGTTTTTAATATTAATGTCAGCTTATTTTTCAGCAGCTGAGACAGCCTTTTCGGCCATAAATAGAATACGCCTTAAGAACCTTGCCAATAACGGTAATAAGAAGGCTAAAGCAGCATTAAATTTATCCCAAAATTATGATGAGCTTTTATCAACTATTTTAATAGGGAATAACATTGTTAATATAGCTGCTGCATCTATTGGAACAGTTGTTTTTTCTAGGTATTTTGGCAGTGCAGGTGTGGCAATATCAACGGTAGTTATGACAGTAATTATTCTTATATTTAGTGAGATATCACCTAAAAGTTTGGCAAAGGAGGCACCAGAGAAATTTGCAATGTGGGCAACTCCTGGGCTTAAGATTTTGGTTTTTATATTTACACCAGTTAATTACTTATTTATGTCATGGAAAAAGCTACTTTCTAAAACATTTAAGGTTAAAGATGATAGAAGTATAACGGAAGAAGAACTCCTAACTATTATAGATGAGGCGCAAAATGAAGGTGGAATTAATGAACAAGAGGGAGAATTGATTCGTTCGGCAATAGAATTTAATGATCTTGATGTTAATGATGTTCTTACACCTAGGGTTAATGTAGTTGCGATAGATTTAGATTATTCTGATGAAGAAATCAATAAGTTATTTATAGAAAGTGGTTTTTCCAGGATGCCTGTATATGAATCAAGCATTGATAATATAATTGGTGTAATTCATGAGAAGAATTTCCACTCCTATCTTCAGGAGGATAAGGAAAAGGTTTATTTAAGGGATATAATTAAGCCTGTTATATGGGCTACAGATACAACAAAGATTTCAAAACTCTTAAAGCTTTTACAAACTACAAAATCCCATATGGCAATTATAACTGACGAATATGGTGGGACAGCTGGTATTGTCACACTAGAAGATATCTTAGAGGAACTAGTTGGTGAGATATGGGATGAGCATGATGAAATCATAGAGGAATTTGTTAAAATAAAGGATAATGAGTATAAAATATCTGCCAGTGCAAGTATAGATAAAATGTTTGATCTATTTAATATAAATAGGGAATACGAATCCAATACAGTAGCAGGCTTTGTAATTGGAGAGCTTGGTAAATTTCCTAATGAAAATGATAGCTTTAATTACGAAAACCTAAAAATTACTGTAACAAAAACTGATTTTAGGCGAATATTAGAAATTCATGTAGCAGTTATAGGCGATAATAAAAGCGACATATAATCTTATATGTCGCTTTTGTTATACCATTTTCTAATAATCTTTGTGCTTTCATTACTTGGGTAATATAACTTATCATCTCCGTCTTCCCCGATAGCAAATATAGAAAATCCCATAAACCATGGTTCCTTTTCAAATACCCTTCTATAAGCTTCGAAACAATTAGCTTGTTCAGTACTATTTATGGTAGTACTGGCATATGGATTCCAAGGGTGGATAGACGCTTTAGTGGTTCTTGGAAAACCTAGTTCTCCAAAGAAAATAGGTTTACCCCATCTTATATGAAAATTTTTAGTTTCCTTCTTAATATTTTGGTCTCTTTCAAAGATTTGACTTTTGTTAAGTGCTTTAACTAGATTATTAACAGAATTAGTATCATTATTAGTAAGCTCAAAATATGCAGCAATAGATATAAAATCTAACTCCCCAAATAAAGGATTATTAAGCTTATCTTGATAATCACTAAAAGTATCTTGGTCCCAGCTTGCTGTTATCCACCAACTAGTACGGTAGGTTATAAGACCATCATAGTGCTTTCTGACATAATCAATAAGATCTAGCCAGTATCCATGAGCATATTCCATATGATCAAAACCTGTGCCTATATTTAATATATCTACATCATATGGTTTAGCTACTTCATCAATCAACGGTTTTAACACAACAGTTTTCCAGTTCCAAAAGAATTCATCTATATTACTTGGATCCCAATCTGTTTCATACATACTTCCGTTATCTATCCAAGGATAGGGTTCTAGAATAATATTTACTTCCTTCTTTTTTAGAATTTTTATTAGGTCAATAGCCTTTGCCAGGCTATATTCATCTATAACCATAGAATTTGAGGATAGATCATCTATATTAATTGCTATGGGCACATTTACCGTATTTAGATTAAATTTATCTATATCACTTAAAGCGGTATCGATAGAATAATCTGTGGATAGATTGCCTGATTTTATTGGGACTAATTTATCGTTAGACTCATTTGATTTATTTATTTTAGGGTACTTAGTAATGGTAAAATATCCAGCCGCTAAGATAAAAGCACATATAATAAAAATTGAAATTTTTCTCATACTTATTTCCATGCTAACCTCTTTACTCTACTTATTTAATGTGATATATTATTAATTAATAACAATTCTATTATAACATAGGGGGAAGAAAATGAATAAAAGAAATTTAAAAAGTTATGAAACGTCCTACTTATTTCTTGTTACTTTTTTGATTACCCAAATCTTTTTGATATTTATTAATATATATTATACACAAACCTTTCCTATTGAAAATTTTACTGTTGTTGTAATCCAGTTATTATCTATACTATTATCTTATTTTATTGGGATAGTTCCAGCAGCTCTTTTTTCTATAATATATGTAGTAGCTTACATATTTTATATTATGACTGGTGAACAAAACATTAATATCGTAACATATATATTATTGTTTTTTGTTCCCCTATCAACAATTTATGCTGGCAACATGAATCAATCAAGGAAAGAAATAATAAATGATTTGCATAAGTTAGAAAAACTAGAAAATATACAGCTAAAAATGGATCCACGTACTAATCTTGAAAACGAATATGCCTTTAAGGACTTATTATCAAAATATAGTAACTTGGCATATAGGTATCCAGAGTATACATTTTCAGTATCTATGTTTAGGCTAGAATTTGTTGAGACCTTAAGAACATTACTTGATGCAAAAGAATTTGGCAAATTAATAGAGGATATAGCAGAGGTAATTCAAAGTAGTATAAGAGAGGAAGATTCTAAATTTATTGTAAGCAATGATAGGTTTATTATTATTACCCCAATGACTTCTTATGATAACATAAAGCCAGCTGTTAGAAGGGTGGTAGAAGCTAGTAGGAAGTTTAGTATCAAGAATAAAGATGGCGACATAGTTGATATTGTTCTAAAGGTAGGTGGCTTGGATTATTCTAAGGAAAGGCATGACTTATTTAAGGACCATAAACAGATATTACTAGAACTTCAAAGGGAAACAGAGGTTGATGTCTATGGAGAATATGCTAAGTGATCAATCTTCAGTGGGCTATAATTTAAAACAATGTTTTTATATTATAGAGCCGGGTCAAGATAGTGAAGAAATATATAAGGATATAGTAACTTTATATGACTTATCTATACCCGTAGTAATTGTTATAGACCCTAATGATAAAATCCATAATAATGTTATAAAAATTCTTGAAACCTTGCAGGTGGATAAGCAGATTAATTTACTTCTTAAAAAAACTGATATGATAGATAAATCCTATTTCTTACTTAATGAGTATAATAAAAGATTAACTATATCAGGTGGCTACTACCAAACAGATAGTCAGGCAGTTTATATAGGGGAAGATGAGATAGCTTTTAACATTGTAGATATAGGCCAGCCCCTTGATACGCTATCGCAGATAAATATAAAAAAGGATACAAAAGATAATATAGGACTAGTAATTACAAGGAATAATTATAATATAAGTGCTTTATTATTAGCATTTAATGAACTAGAGGGTGAAAATTTACATCTTGGAAGTTACCAGGAGGAATTTGAACAAGCAAATATGCTGTGCAGGGCTATAGCTAGTATTGGGGATATTACATTAATATTTTTTTCTATTAGTATTATAGTTTTTTTGGCTGCTATAATAATATTTAAAAGGTGGTCTAAGGAAAGATTTATAGATTAGGTGATGAGAATGCTTAACATATATACTATTATATTTGTTTTATCTGTACTTTCCATATGGAGTTCTGTACTAATTAATATAATCCTTGTTTTTGGTGCAATTGGATATGTTTCAAATGAGAGAAGAAATAAGGTGGATTTAAATAAATACGATGATAGGCTTCCAAGTGTAACTATAATGATACCCGCCCACAATGAGGGGATGGTAATTAAAGATACACTAGAAAGGGTTTTGAATCTGAATTATCCAAGAAGATTGATTCAGATAATCGTAATTAATGATAACTCTTCTGATAATACAGGTGAAGAGATTGGCAAGGTAAAGGCCAATAATCATGGCAGAAGTATTAAGGTTATTACTACTAACGAAATCACTGGTGGTAAGGGAAAGGCAAATGCCTTAAATCTAGCCCTTGGGCAAGCCCTAGGAGAATGGGTCTTTGTTTTGGATGCAGATGCAGCACCAGAAGCAAATACCTTAAAATTTTTAATCACAAAGTCTTTTGAAGATAAAAGGTATGGGGCTGTATTTGGCAGAAATAAAGCAAGAAATAGAAATAGGAATTTCCTTACCAAATGTATTAACCTAGAGTTAGTTGCCTCACAAAGGATTTTAAACCCTGGGAAATGGCATATATTTAAGCTAGGGCAAATACCAGGGACTAATTTTATAATTAATAGGACCATTCTGGAACAGCTTGGTGGATGGGATCCAAGGGCTATTACAGAAGATACAGATTTGGGATTTTCTCTTATGAAAAAAGGCTACTTAATTGCCTATGAAAGTAGGGCGGAGGCGTACCAGCAAGAACCTGAGAAGCTTTCAGTATATATTAAACAAAGGACTAGATGGGCTAAGGGCAACTTTTATGTTGTATTTAAAAACCTACCAGATCTATTTTCATCCCTTGACTGGAGAATAAAATTTGATATAGTTTTATATTGGTTAACCTATGTATGGTTTCTATTGTTTATATTAGTATCGGATATAATCTTTTTAATGAATATCGGAATTTTTATAACTAGGTTTATAAATCCTAACCTAGATATATTAAATTATATGAACCTAGGTATAAACTTTAATTCCACATTATCATTTATACTCATGTATATTATATTTGTTTTACAAATGAATGTGGGATTAGCAAGTGATAAGGGGCAGAGCACATTTGAAAATTTTCTTATATCATGTGTGTCCTACTTCACTTACTCCCAGCTTTTTATATGGATAGCCTTAAGGGCAGCCTACTCTTATATAGGTGATGTAATCTATAAAAGGGATGCAAAATGGTATAAAACAGAAAGGTTTTGAAAATATGAAGAAAATAAAAATATTTATCTATACTATAATTCTATTTACATTATTACCTGTCCCTTATACTATGGCTAATCCAGTGGAGGAAAGTACCTATAGCCATAAATGGGAAGAAGATGAGTTAATAGGTGGTTTTAGCCAAATAAGCAAGACATTTTATATAGCAGATAATATGGATGTTAGTGATTTTAATATATCATTAAAAATAAAACCAAGTCCCACCTTAGTTGGGGACTTATCTTCTATTTCAGTTTTATTAAATGGGCTAGAGATAGATTCACTTTTAATAAAGGATTTAGACTCCAGTGAGCCTTTAATAATAAAAGTGCCAGCAACTTCAATCCATAAGGGACAAAACACACTATCCATTAAAGGATTTTTAAAATCCACAAGGGAAAGGTGTGAAATAAATCCAGATATAAACTGGCTTATTATAGAAAAGGATTCCTATTTTAAATTTGACTATTTAAGAACACCAGGTAAATATTTAAATGATATTTTTGATAGTACTTATTATTTTGATGGCTTGGAAGGACAAATAAATATTATAGTAGCAGATAAACTAGCCGAGGAAAATTATTCTCAGATATCATCATTATCAGCCTTGCTTGGATGGGTAAATAAGAATAAGGGGGAAGACCTAAAAATAAAAACCCTTAGATATTCTGAAATAGAAGGGTTGGCCAAAGAATCCATAATAATAGGTACGCCAGACCAGCTTAAATCCTTAGATGAAAGTTTATTTACTGATAAAATATGGGAAGCTGGAGCTAAACAAGGCCTGATTGCCTTAAGGCAAATAGCCAATAAAAGACACTTTATTATTATGACTTCTAATAATGATCAATTAGGAGTTTTAAATCAGACATTAGGAAAAAAGTCATCATTAGCCCAGATGAAGACAGAAACCTATATTTTAGATGAAAATAAGATGGTAAAAAACAAAGAATTCAATACTAACCCAAGCTTAAAAGAATTGGGATATGAAACCGTGTCCCAGGTAGGTAATGGTATAAAGGATTTTAATTATTACTTTACAATACCAGCTAGTAAAACCTTAACAGATGATAATAAGCTTAGTTTTGCATATAATTACTCTTCATTATCTGATTTGGATGAGGCTTATGTAATAGCTTCTATAAATGGGGAAAAGTTTTTAACGAAGGAACTCTCAAAAGAAAGTACTAAGGGAACATTGGAATTCTCAATACCAGAACAATATTATGATTATACTGGCTTTAATATTAACCTATCATTTAATTTAAAGCCCAATGTGGAAAACTGTGTAACCCAGACCTTTGAAAATGTTTGGATTAGGATAGATAGTGATAATAGTAGATTTGATTTAGATTTAAAAAACAGGCAGGAATACACCCTTTTAAGTAGTTATGGACTTTTACAAAATGAGGATGGATATTTAGATGGAAATATAAGTTTAGATAATCTTAATGAAATTTCTTTAGATAATATTTCTAACTTTTCATCTCATATTGGAAGGTTATCTCAGGGTATTAATGGACTATATATTAATCCTATCAGTGACGATGATAGGAATGGTGGAGTAGTATGGTCTATTCAAGGAAATCTTGAGGTTCCAGGGGGAGACTTTATTCAAAATAATAAATCTTTAGGATCCATTAGTATATCCCCAAGTAATAACAAGCTTTTAATAAAAGGTACAAATAGGGAACAATTAAATAAAACCATAGAAAGTTATCCTCATGTAATTAACCGGGATAGGATGTTAATCCTACAAGATGGCAAGGTAATAGAATATGCTAAGTTAGATGAAAGCCATAAAGACATAAGTGAAAACTATCTAGAAAATAGGAAGCCCCAAAAAGAAATTATATTAGCCTTAATGGTGCTGCTGATTTTTACTTTTACTGTATTTATTCTTTATTATAAGAAAGTTAAGTAAATTGTCTAATATTTAATTGACTTAACTGCTATAAATTGGCTATAATGTATAGTAGGATTAATGATTAAACTACTAAGGAGGGAAGATATTGAGCAAATATATATGTTCCATTTGCAATTATATTTATGAGGGAAACGGTGAAGTTCCAGATGATTTTATTTGCCCCATATGTGGCGCAGGTAAGGAAGAGTTTTACCAGCAGGACCTGGATGACACCAAGGAAATGCCAATTACTAAGATTGAACTTCCAGAAGATATAAAGGAAATGTCACCCATGGAAATAAGTGCTTTATTTAGCAATCTGGCCAGGGGAGCAGAGATGCAATACAAAGATGAAGAGGCAGAGCTGTTTGCAAGCCTTGCTAAATACTATAGTGATAGGGCAGTAGCCATTGATGGAGACTTTGCTAAGCTAATAGAATTTGTTAAGGAAGATCTTGAAAATAATCTCCCGTATGCAAATGCAAGAGCAGAAGAAGATGGAGATAGAGGAGCCTTAAGGGCACTTGTTTGGAGTGGAAAGGTAACTAGGATATTAAATTCTATATTAGCACGGTATGAGGAAGAAGGAGATGCTATGTTAGAAGGTGCAGGAATCCATGTCTGCACTATTTGTGGATTTATATACATAGGTGATTCACTGCCAGAAGTTTGTCCTGTATGCAAAGTGCCAAATTGGAAATTTGCTGAGATAGAAGGGGGAAACTAATATGTCAAAAAAATATGCAGTAAGGAATATTCGATTATGTACCAAGGATTGCCTATGTCTTTATGTTTGCCCAACAGGGGCTTCTAATACAGAAAACAGTATTATAGATGTTTCAAAATGCATAGGATGTGGAGACTGTGCAGATGCATGTAGGTCAGGTGCTATTTCTATGGTGCCATTTGAGTATCCACCACAACAGCCAAAGACTGAAGATGTAGTAGATTCTATGAAAGTCTTACTAAGGAGCAAGACAGATCAGTCTAATATGGCATCACAAATTCCAGGGAAGCTTGCCAAGGCAATAGAAATATCAAACTTAATAATGGCTGAAGACATTATTAGGGAATCAGGATATATGCTTCCGCAAAGCCAGAATACCTTGGATTTTTTAAACTCGCTATTAGATAAAGAACAGCCAGATGATTTTCCAGCTGAGACTGTTCAAAAACTAATAAATATTATACAAGTAGATAATCAAAAGCAGGAGGAAAAAATTATGGTTAAATATCGTTGTACAGTATGCAATCACATTCATGAAGGAGAATTCCCAGCAGGATTTAAGTGCCCAGTATGTGGACAACCAGAATCAGCTTTTGAACCAGTAGAAGATAAAGCTAAGAAAGAAAACAAATATGCTGGAACAAAAACAGAAAAGAACCTTATGGAAGGTTTTGCAGGGGAAAGCCAGGCAAGGAATAAATATACTTACTTTGCACATATAGCTCAAAGAGAGGGCTATGATCAATTAGCAGAGCTTTTCCTAAAAACAGCAAGAAATGAGCAAGAGCATGCTAGAATCTGGTTTGAAGAATTAGGGGGTATAGGAGATACAGCAGATAACCTATTACAAGCTGCAGAAGGCGAAAACTACGAGTGGACAGATATGTATGTAAGATTTGCTAAGGATGCTGATGATGAAGGATTCCCAGAGTTAGCAGCTAAGTTTAGAAGGGTTGGAGAAATCGAAAAAGCTCACGAAGAAAGATATAGAAAACTATTAAAGAATGTAGAGCTTGACAAAGTATTTGAAAAAGAAGAAGAAACTACTTGGGAGTGTAGAGTGTGTGGACACCTTGTAAATGGTAAGAAAGCACCTGGAGTATGTCCTGTATGTAAATATTCTAAATCATACTTTGAAGTAAGAAAAGAAAACTACTAATTTTATAGCTTAAAAACCAATCAGACTTAGCAGCTAAAATAGGCGGCAAGCTGATTGGTTTTTATTTTGAAACTAACCCTGGAAGGTGAGCTTATGATACCATGCAAAAAAATAAAAACAGAGTACATAATTTGCATATTAATACTTATAATGGTGGCTACCAGCATTTATAAGAACAATTTACATAAGGTAGATGAAAGATACCTAGCTAGCCAGGGAGTTTTAGATGCTAGGAAATTAGCAATGGATGAAGTTATACATTTAGATGGTGAATGGGAGTTTTATCCGGGTGAATTTCTGGAACCTAATCAGGTCAGTAATAATAAAGCTTTTATTAATGTTCCAGGACCGTGGGGGGATAGCTTATCTAATGATGGCCAAAATGAAGGTGCAGGTACATATAAATTAACTATAAAGTTACCTGAGGATAATATGTACGCAATAAAGACCCGTACCATACGCTTGGCAAGCAAGGTATACATAAATGGGGAGGAAGTTACAAGTACAGGAAAAATCTCTTTAAATAGGGATGACTTTATACCAGAAAGTAAATACAAAACAGGAGTAGCTAGAAGTATAAATAATGAAATTGAGCTTATTATACAGGTAGCAAACTTTGGATATGATAAAGGGGGTATTTTAAATTCAATAGAATTTGGAAGTTTTGATTCAATAAACAAGGCCAATAATAAGGGGTTTGCCCTAAATGTTTTTATGGTTTCTGTATGCTTAATTTTAGCCATATATTATTGTATTATTTATTTTCAAAGAAGGGAAAAGTTATACCTATTATACTTTTCTATAACTAATATGCTTATGGCAATATACTTATCTACTATGAAGGAACAGGTACTTAGTCTATTATATCCTTATGATTTTAGGTTAAGATTTAGGATACAGGGCATAACTATGATATTAATAACAACATTTTTGCTCAAATTTATAGGTGGTATTTTTGAAGAATATGCCAAAAAAGGATTAATAAAGATTGTTATCATAGCTAATTATTTGCTAACGGTAATTATTATATTCACAAGCCCCCAGAAGCTTCCAATATCTATTGGCAGTTTCTTAAAGCTACTTGTAGTTGCCAGTTATATGATAACATATATTTTTATACTTTATATTATATTTAAATCAATACATAACAGGGATGAGTCTTTTGAATATATTATGATAATTGCAACCTCATTTTTTGCCTATTGGATACTTATGGCGGTTAAGATAGTCCATGAAGTTGAGCTAGGGAATTTAGATGCTATGTTAATTGTAATAACACTTTTTAGTGTATCTTTTTTTATGAGTCATAGGCTACAGTTAGATTATAAAAGAGCAAACAAATTATCAAATGAACTAATAAAGCAAGATAAGTTAAAGGATAGTTTCTTGCAAAGCGTATCTCACCAGCTCCAGACCCCCCTACAAATTATCCTTAATTTATCTAAAGATTTGCTAGAGGGTAAAGAGGGCACACTAAACTCAGAGCAGTTACAAGACCTTATGTTTATTCAAGAAGAGGGAGAAAGGTTAGTTAACCTAGTACAAGACTTATTAGATGCATCACAAATAAAAACAGGAAAGCTTAAATTAAGGCTTGAGCCAATAAAGATCAATGATGTTATAGAAGAAATCCTAAGAGAAATGAAAATGGTAATACCACCTAGTAAAAACATTATCCTAAAAAATGAGATAGATGATAATTTTCCTGACTTATATGCAGATCTAAATAAGTTTAGGCAAGTTATTTATAATATAGTAAATAACGCCATTAAATATACCACTGAGGGAGAAATAACTGTATCAGGGGGCATACTTTCAAATCAAGGTCAGATTATAATTTCTGATACAGGGATTGGGATTAGGGAAGAATCTTATGAAGATATATTTGAGATATTTTACAAAATAAATGATAAGGAGGAGCAAGACGGCCTAGGGCTAGGTCTGCCTATTTCAAAACGTATAGTTGAAGATCATGGAGGATATATAGGTGTTAGCTCAATATATGGGGAAGGTAGTAGTTTTGAGATTAGATTTCCCTTATATAATGAGGAGGTTAAGGAAAATTATGAAACTATTCCTAAGATAGCTAAAAGGGTCAACTACGATATAGGAGAGAATAGGAAAAATAGATTGGGACAGCCTTTGATTCTAATAGTAGATAGTGAAATATCAACTAGCAACATACTATTAGGTGCCATGGATAGTTTAGAATTAAGTAGTGTACTAGTAAGAAATGGCTTAGATGCCCTTAATTTTATTGAGCACAACAAAGTTGATTTAATTATACTAAATTTTTCCTTGCCAGATATACCGGCTGATAGGGTGTGCATGAAAATACGGGAGAACTTCTCCATGGTGGAACTTCCTATTTTAATACTTGCCGGATCAGCAAAAATAGTAGACATGATGAAATCTAATGATTATGGGGTTAATGATTTTCAAATAAAACCCATAGATCTTGAAGAATTAAAATCTAGAGTTGTTTCATTACTACTTATGAAAAAATCAGCGGAAGATGCGCTGGCTAAGGAAATAAGATATTTCCAATCTCAGATATCACCCCACTTCCTATACAATACTATAAATACGATAATAGGGCTAAGTTATATAGATAGTGAAAAAACTAGGAAAGCACTTGAAAACTTATCAATCTATTTTAGGGGTAAGCTGGATATCTACAAAAATGAGGGCTATATAAGCTTAGATTCAGAGCTTGAACTTGTCATGGCCTACCTTGAAATAGAGGAGATGAGATTTGGGGAAAGACTTACAGTAAAGTATAGTATTGAGGAAGATTTACTAGCTATGATACCCCCACTTACCCTACAACCTATTGTAGAAAATGCAGTACGTCATGGGGTATTAGCTAAAGGTGGAAGCGGAATAATAGAAATAAGTACAAGGGGATTAGATGATGGAAATATTTTAATCATAATAGAAGATAATGGCATAGGTATGACAGAAGATGAAAGAGGCAAGCTTTTAAAAGGGGAAAGTAAAGGTATAGGATTTAGCAATGTTATAAATAAAATCAAAATGATTAAGGGAGCCAGTATAGATATAGAAAGCAACCTAGGAAAAGGAACAAAAGTTAGTATAGTTATTCCGAAAACAATGAGTATAAATACTAGTGCTTATTAGGATACATGGGATTTGTTCAGAATTTGTCCAGAAAGGCCATGTATAATATAATTAGCCGGGAGGGATGTTTATGGAAAATAAGTATAAGTTAATTACAATTGTTACTGTATCCATAATAAGTTTATTAGTGGCCTATACATATCTATTCACTTATAAAAAACTAAGTGAGTTTTATGGTCAGCAAACAGAAGAAATCCTTATATGTAGCAAAAAACACTTCCTTAAGGATAATGTAAATAATTTGATTATTGAAATTGATACTAAAAGGAAGGGGAAAACAGATTATTACCAAAAAGTTGGGGATAAAATATATAGGAATTTAAGCAGTCAAGATAACCTAACAGATGAGGAGTTTATAGACTTCTTTAAGCTACAGTTTGAAAGTGACGCAACACCAAGTTTATTTAGTCATTTATTATGGGATAAAACTAGCGATGAAATAATATATAAATCAGATGGCTTAGATACTCCGTTAGATGATATTAGGGATCGTCTATCATCATATCATATTATACACCATGGTAATGTAGGGGGTATTTTTGGTGTAGCAAAGGACCATATAGATAATAATGTAAAAATAGAAATGGAAGAAAGAATTAAAAATATGAGATTTGAAGATGGTTCCTATGTTTGGGTAAATGAAGTTATAAACTATGAGGGTGGAGATGATTATGCAATTAGAAGGATTCACCCTAATCTTGTGGAGACGGAGGGGGAATATCTTTCAACAAATACCAAGGACATAAAAGGAAATTTTCCCTATTTAGAGGAGTTGGAAGGTATAAAAAGTAAGGGAGAACTATTTTTTACTTACTATTTTAAAAGATTAAACTCAGATGTCATAGACGAAAAGCTATCCTATGCAAAGTTATATGAGGACTATAACTGGATTATTGCTATGGGAGTTCATACAGAAGATATAAGGGAGTGTAAGACAAGAATTGAGGGTAAGACACAAAGCCTTATGAGCGGGTACACCCTAAAATTTATGGCATTTATAATAGTACTTTTACTTGCAGGTAACTTTATATTGGTAACCTTAGAAAAGGAAAGGCATAGATTCACTAGGAAGAATTTAGAGTGCGAGGTAAATGAGGATATACTTACAGGGGCAGCTAGTAGGAGAAGGGGTATACAAGAATTACAAATGGTATTTAAAAAATATAAAAGGGGTAAGACAAACACTGCGATAATGCTATTTGATTTAGATGATTTTAAGTCTGTTAATGATACCTATGGGCATGACTTTGGTGACTATGTCCTAGTTAGTATTGTAGATGCAGTGTATAAAAACATAAGGAATTCGGATACAATAATTCGTTGGGGTGGCGATGAGTTTATATGTATCTTAAAAGATTTAGAGGTGGAGGATTCAATTAAAGTTTCTAGTAAGATTTTACAGGCAGTATCATCCCTAAAGCTTGAAAAAGACGGTTATATTATGAGTCCAACAGTTTCGGCTGGAATTTCATATTTTAAGGAAACTGACAAAGATTTCAATGATGTTATAATGCGTGCAGACAATGCTTTATATGAATCAAAAACTGCAGGCAAAAACAAGGTTAGTTTGAAAATATAAGGTAGTATTTATAATAAGAGGAGGATAAAGTGAAGAGTATTAGAACAAAGCTGATTGTATATTTTTCTATACTGATGTTAATCTCATCAAGTATATTAGGTTTTTTTATTTTAAGAATGTCAAGTAATAATATAACAGGTGAGTCAAAAAAATCAATGGCAGCATTGGCTGAGGAAATGTCAAAGCTAACTCAATCTAGGATAGAATTAGAAAAGAGGTCATTAGAAGTTATTGCAAGCATATTCGACATTCAAAGTATGGATTGGGATCAGCAAAGGCCTGTTTTAGAACAGCAAATTGCCAACACTAACTTTCAAGATATAGGGATTGTAGCCTTAAATGGGGAGGCTAAATTTGTAGATGGTAGAACATTGGATCTCTCAGATCAAGAGTATATAAATAAAGCCCTGGCAGGAGAGAGTAATATATCTGACTTAATTATAAGTGATGATACAGGGGAACCACTTCTTATGTATGCCGTACCTATTAAGAAAAACAATCAGATTACAGGTGCTTTATTAGGAGAAATGGATGGGCATTCTTTAAGTGAAATTTGTGCAGATATGAATTATGGTGAAACAGGTTACGCTTATATAATCAATGATGTTGGAACTATAGTGGCATATCCATACCCAGATTTAGTAATAGACCAGTATAATCCAATAGAACTTGCCAAAACTGATGAAGGACAACAGTCTACAGCAAATCTTTTTCAAAAGGTAATAGATGAAAAGGAAGGAAGTAGTGAATTTACCCTGGAGGGACGTAAATTCTATGCATCCTATACTGCCATAGAAAATAGCAATTGGTTATTTATAATTAGTGCTGATATAAAGGAAGTACTGTCTACACTTCCAAGACTTAGGTTTATGACCATAATAATATCAGATGTTGTGTTACTTATTAGTATAGTATTTATATTTATGTTAGGAAATGCAATAACATCCCCAATTATTAAATCAGTTGAATACGGACAGCAAATAGCAGACCTAGATTTTACAAATGATATAGAAGAAAGTTATCTAAATAGAAAGGATGAGATAGGGAGCCTATCTAGGGCCTTTCAAGATATAATAGATAGCTTAAGGAATACTGTTAAGGGGGTTAGTAAATCATCACAGCGAGTGGCGGGTATATCACAGGAGTTAACTGCAACTACAATAGAATCATCACGAGCATCAGATGAGGTAACCAAGGTAGTAATGGATGTGGCAAAGGCAGCGGATGAACAAGCTTCGAGTACACAGATGGGTGCCAATAAAACAGAATTACTCGGCAAGGCCATTGAAGAAAACAAGGAAAGACTTAGTGGGTTAAATCTATCTGCTGAAAAGGTTACGGATATTGTTGCGGATGGCTTAGAAGAGATTGACAATTTAATAAAAATAAATAAGGAAAGTACAAGTTCTATAGAGGAGATTAATAGAATTATAATAAAAACCAGTGAAAGTTCCAATGAAATTAATGAGGCCACCAAACTAATAGCATCAATAGCAGATCAAACTAATTTGTTGGCCTTAAATGCTAACATTGAGGCAGCAAGAGCTGGGGAAGCTGGTAGAGGGTTTGCAGTTGTAGCTAATGAAATAAGAGAACTTGCAGAACAATCGGCAAATTCAACAGTAGTTATTGATAGTATTGTCCGTGACCTACAAAGTAATTCGCAGGATTCTGTAGAAACTATGAAGAAGGTATTTTCTATAACTAGTGAACAATCAATGAGTGTGGAAAATAACAGGGAAAAATTCATTGCTATAAATGAAGCCATAAACTATATGACAACTTCAGTAGATGAATTAAATCTTTCAGAAGAAGAAATGGGACAGATTAAAGATGAGATTTTACTAGCTATGGAAGAATTAACATCTATAGCTGATGAAAATGCTGCTTCTACAGAAGAGGCATCAGCTTCTATGGAGGAACAAGCAGCCTCTATAGCAGAAATAGCATCATCTAGTGAAGGTTTAGCTGAATTATCAGCAGGGTTACAGGCAGCTATAGAAAGGTTTAAGATATAAATATAATGACCTTAGGTGGTTAATTTAAAGCCTAGGGTCATTTTTTGTGGAATATTATTTAATCCTATGATATGATACAAAGAATATAGTAAAAATATAAATTTGATATGGAGGCTCCAAAATGTCTAAAGTAAAATTTTTTAATGGGGAAAGTATTCCCTTAGAAATGCATAAGGTAATGATTGTACAAAAATTAGAATTACCACCTATTGAAAAAAGACTTGAATATATGCAAAAGGCTGGTAACAACACATTCTTATTAAATAATAGGGATGTTTACATGGATATGTTAACAGATAGTGGAGTTAACGCAATGAGTGATCAGCAACAATCAGCTATGCTTCTTGCTGATGATAGCTATGCAGGTAGTGAGACATTTACAAGGTTAACAAATAAGCTTACAGAATTATTTGGGACAGAATATTTTTTACCTGCCCATCAGGGTAGAGCATGTGAAAATATAATTATGCAAACCTTCGTAAAAGAGGGCTCCATAATACCCATGAACTACCATTTTACAACTACTAAGGCTCATATAGGGTTAAATGGTGGCAGGGTTGAAGAAATTATTATAGAAGAAGGAACTAATGTAACAAGCAAACATCCTTTTAAAGGGAATATGGATACAGATAAGTTGCAAGGGCTTATAGATGAACACGGTAAAGAAAAAATAGCTTTTGTTCGTATGGAAGCGGGAACAAACCTAATAGGGGGACAACCTTTTTCCTTGCAAAACTTAAAGGATATTAGAAAAATATGTGATGAAAATGGCCTTATGATTGTACTTGATGCAAGTTTATTAACAGATAACCTTTACTTTATTAAAGAAAGAGAAGAAGCTTGTAAGGACATGACTATTAGAGAAATTACAAAAGAAATGATGGACTTATGTGATATCATTTATTTCTCTGCCCGTAAACTTGGATTTGGTAGAGGTGGAGGAATTTCAACTTCTAGCAAGGAATTATACCTAGAAATGAGGGAGCTTGTAACATTATATGAGGGATTCCTTACATATGGTGGTATGTCAGTAAGAGAGATGGAAGCATTAACGGTGGGACTAGAGGAATCCATGGATGAAAGCATAATTTGTCAAGGCCCACAGTTTATAGAATATATGGTAAATGAACTAGAAAAGGCAGGAGTTCCAGTTGTTACACCAGCTGGTGGATTAGGGTGCCATATAGATGCTATGGAGTTTGTTAGCCATATTCCACAACATGAATACCCAGCAGGAGCATTAGCTGCAGCTTTATATATTGTTAGTGGTGTTCGTGGTATGGAAAGGGGAACGATGTCAGAACAAAGGGATGAAGATGGTAACGAAGTTCTATCTAATATGGAGCTTCTAAGACTTGCAATGCCAAGGAGGGTATTTACCCTGTCACAGGTTAAATACGCTATAGATAGAATTATATGGCTGCATGGCCATAGGGAGCTTATCGGTGGCTTAAGATTTACTGATGAGCCAAAGAGTTTAAGATTTTTCTTTGGAGAATTAGAAGCGGTTTCAGATTGGCAAGAAAAATTAGTGGAGGCCTTTAGGAAGGACTTTCCAGATAGTCTATAAAAATTTATTATAAAGAGGAAAAGGGAAATGTTATTTCAATAACATTTCCCTTTTTTTATGTATATTTATTGTTTGAATGTAGATAATAAAGTAATGAAAAGGGAAAAGAAGGAGATAAGAATGATTGTTAATAGTAAAGGTAAAAAGGGCTATTTAGGCAGGTCTATAATTCTATTATTAGTAATGATTATTATAGGGCTTGCAGCTTATTATTTTTTTATTATAAACAAGGAACCTACCCAAGGAGTTTTTGTTTATAATACTAGGTTTGGTAAGGAGGTGGTTGTGGATGGATATTTACATCAGCCCACATAGAAAGACAACAGTAACAAAAAAAGATTAATACAGCTTAAGGATATTGCGGAAATTAGTGCTCCTAACCATGTACAAAGGCAAGTAGAGGATATTGTAGTTTTTAAAATACCTAAGGATATAAAATCTAACTACATTATTGGCATTATACAAATTACCAAGTCAATACTTAAGGAATTACCTAATGCTACTGTATCCAATGTAGGAGAAACTAGTGTAGTTCTCCAGTATCTTCCGGAAGAATACAGGGAGCCTAAGATTTGGAAGATAGCTAAGGTATTAGTAGTTGCCTTAACACTATTTGTAGGATCTGGTGTTACTATAATGGCTTATCATGAAGATGTTAATTTAAGCAAAATATTTACTTCTATAGAGTGGATATTTACAGGTGCAACAACAGATAGTTCCAAATGGATTTCTATACCATATTCAATAGGTATAGGGATTGGTATTATTGTTTTCTATAATCAATTTGGAAGCAAGAAACTAACAGATGATCCTACACCTATAGAAATAGAAATGACTAAATATGATACAGATATTGATAACTGTTTGGTGGATACATCTAACAGAAGTCCAATGAAAGGAAATAGGAACGATGTTAAATAAAATATTTATAGTATTAGTTGGGCTTAGTGGTGGTATTGTGGTATCAGCTGGGATATTTGCCCTTATAACAGCTTTAGGTATTGTTCCTAGGTTAATAGAAAGAAGTAACACTAGAGATTATATAAGGCTATTTGAGAATTGTATTATATTTGGTGGTATAACTGGAACGATTTTAAGCTTTTGGCCTACGTATATACCCCTTGGTAAACCAGCATTGGTAGTAATAGGGGTTGCCAATGGTATATTTATTGGCCATTTATTAGTGGCACTTGCAGAATTTATTAATGTATTACCTATTATGAATAGGAGATTTAATTTAACTGGCGGTATAGGTATTATTATAGTTTCTTTAGGACTGGGTAAGAGTATAGGATCCTTATTATACTGGTTAGTACCAACACTTCAACAATTATAAGGTAGGTAGATAATATGAATAAGATAGATCAAATGAAGAATAAATATCCAAGCATGGTAGATGAAATTTCCCCCAAGAATACAGTTGTAATTAATTCCCTTAGGGCTTTTTGGGTTGGGGGACTAATCTGCACATTAGGACAGTTTATTAATAATATTTTCTTAAGATATGGATTTACTACTATTGAAGCAGCAGGGATAACAAGCGTAAGCCTAATATTTTTGGGATCAGCCTTAACTGCCCTTAATGTGTATGAAGTAATAGGTAAATATGCTGGTGGTGGATCAGCCATACCAATTACAGGATTTGCAAATTCTATGGTAAGTGCAGCTGTAGAACATAAGGCTGAAGGGTATGTGTTTGGCCTAGGAGCAAAAATATTTACTATAGCAGGTCCAGTTATAGTTTATGGAATAATAGCTAGCACGGCATTAGGCATTATTTATTACTTTATTCATTAATAAAGGAGGCAGCTAAATGGGAAAACATATAGGTAAACAAACAGTAATACTAGATAACCCACCAAGTATTATAGCCACATCCTCAACTGTTGGGCCTAAGGAGGCTAGTGGTCCATTGGGAGAATACTTTGATGTCACAACAGAAGATGAGCTTTGGGGAGAAGACACCTGGGAGAAGGCTGAGAGCAAATTTGTTAAGGAAACAATTAAGGATGTTATAGATAAGGCTAAGCTTAAGTCAGAAGATATACAATATATATTTGCTGGGGATCTTCTTAACCAGTTAACAGGTACAACCTTCGGAATAAGGGATTTTAACATTCCATATTTTGGTGTATTTGGTGCATGTTCTACAATGGCGGAATCCATGTCTTTAGGAGCCATGACAGTAGATGGTGGTTTTGCTGACTATGTACTTGCCACTACAAGTAGCCATTTCTGCGGGGCGGAGAAGCAGTTTAGGTTTCCTATGGAGCTAGGTACCCAAAGGCCACTTACAGCCCAGTGGACGGTGACTGGTAGTGGGGCAGTTATAATTGCCAAGGAAGGTGGGGGACCCTACATCACATCAATTACAACAGGAAGGATAGTTGATTTAGGTATTAGCGATCCTATGAATATGGGTGCAGCAATGGCCCCGGCAGCAGCAGATACAATTGTACAGCATTTTAAGGATACGGGAAGATCACCAGATTATTATGATTTAATTATTACAGGAGATTTAGCTGAATATGGGCAGAAGCTCCTTATAGAACTTGCAAAAAAGGAAGGATATAATATAGGAGAAATCCTAACAGACTGTGGTATAGAAATTTACGATCCAGATAGCCAAGATACACATGCAGGTGGAAGTGGATGTGGTTGTAGTGCGTCTGTATTTGCAGGTTATTTATATAAGGAGATTAAAAAGGGTAGGTGGAATAGGGTTTTATTTGTTGCAACGGGAGCCATGCTAAGTCCAGGAAGTTCCCAGCAGGGAGAGACAATACCAGGAATTGCACATGCAGTTGCTATAGAAAGAGGAATTTCTAAAAGGAAGTGAAAATATGGATTATGTACGTGCTTTTATAGTAGGTGGTTTAATATGTGTTATAGCCCAAATACTAATGGATAGAACCAAGTTAATGACAGGTAGAATTATGGTTATATTCGTAGTTTCAGGTGTTGTGCTTACAGGACTAGGATTATATCAGCCTTTAGTTGATTATGGGGGGAGTGGTGCTACAGTCCCTATAATAGGGTTTGGTTATTCCCTAGCTAAAGGAGTTATGGAGGAAGTTGATAAGGCAGGTCTTATGGGTGTTTTATCAGGAGGATTAAAGGCATCTTCTGCTGGGATTGCAGCAGCAATTGCCTTTAGTTACTTAGCATCTCTTGTATCAAGTCCCAAATCCAAAATATAAAAAGGTATTATATTTAATATGATAAAAGGTCAGTTCATATAGGTATATGGGCATGACCTTTTATCTTTTATACTGTTATTCTTGCGACTTCTGGTATATAATGTAGTTTATATTAATAAAAAACTAGAGGTGTAAGTATGGAAATTGGTAAAATTTCAAATGATTTACTACAATCAGCTATTTTTGATAAAAATTTACATAGAAGGTCAGAAGTAAAAGTAAGGCCAAATATAGGTGAGGATTGTAGTGTTTTAAAATTTAATCATGATGAGGATATTGTGTTATCTACAGACCCTATAACAGGAGCTACAAAAAACATTGGGAAATTAGCTGTACATATATCTTGTAATGATGTAAGTACATCAGGGGCAGAGCCAGTAGGGGTCTTAGTAACAATATTGCTTCCCCCTAAAACTAGTGAAGAAGAATTCAAACTTATAATGGATGATATTATAGAAACAGCACATGAAAATAATATAGAGATTTTAGGTGGGCATACAGAGGTAACAGATGCAGTAAATAGGCCACTGGTATCTACAACAGTTGTTGGTAAGGTGAAAGAAGATAATATGATTGCCACTAATGGTGCCATTGAAGGACAGGATATTATTTTAACTAAATGGGCAGGCCTTGAAGGAACATCAATATTAGCCTATGAATATGAGGAAATTTTATCAAATGAAATAGGTAGGGAATATGTAATGGATGGCCAAAATCTAGGGAAGCATCTATCTGTAGTGGAGGAAAGCAAGGTAGCTACTAAATGTAAGGTAACTAGCATGCATGATGTAACAGAGGGTGGCGTCTTAGGTGCTTTATGGGAAATAGCCCAGTGTGCTAATGTTGGGGTTTCTATTAATTTAGACAAAATCCCAGTAAAGGAAGAAACAAGAGCCATTTGTGATTATTTTGGAATATCACCCTATAAATTAATTTCTAGTGGTTGTATGATAATGACTACATTCCAAGGTGAAAAGTGCATAGAAGAATTATCAAAGCTTAATATAACTGCCAATATTATTGGTAAGGTTACTAGCAAGGGACAATATATGGTTAAGGATGGAGTAAAGAAGGAGATAGAAGCACCATCTAGTGATGATCTATATAAAGCCCTAAAGAAACAAATATAATTGATATTATTGCCATAATTTTTTAAAAGATATATGATAGTACTTAAAGAGTGGAGGTATTTATATGCGACAAGAGTTATTGGAATTATTAGAAGATAATAGTAGGTATGCAATTGAAGATTTAGCGGTAATGATAGGAGTAACACCAGAAAAGGTAGAAAAAGAAATAAAGGAATTAGAGAAGGAAAAGGTAATTTGCGGATATAAGACATTAGTTAATTGGGATCATACGGAAAAGGAAATGGTTACAGCCCTAATAGAGGTTAAGGTGACACCTCAAAGAGGAGAAGGCTTTGATAAAATTGCTGAGAGAATTTATAGATTCAGGGAAGTAAAGTCTGTTTATTTAATGTCTGGTGGATTTGATCTTACTGTAATAATAGAAGGAAAGAGTATGCAGGAAGTTGCCCTTTTTGTAGGCCAAAAACTTGCACCTTTGGAAGCGGTGTTAAGCACTGCAACACATTTTGTACTTAAGAAATATAAAGACCATGGGATTATATTTGAGGAACCTAAAAAAGATGAGAGGATGATAATTTCGCCATGATGGAAAATATAGTTTCAAATAAAGTTAAAAACATTCCTTCATCAGGAATACGTCGTTTTTTTGATATTGTAACAGAAATGGGAGATGCAATTTCCCTAGGTGTTGGGGAGCCAGATTTTGATACCCCGTGGCATATTAGAGAGGAAGGAATCTATTCCTTAGAAAAGGGAAAGACTGTCTATACTAGTAACGCAGGGCTTAAGGAACTTCGTGAGGAAATATGCATGTATATGCATAGGAAATTTGATTTAATGTATTCACCCCAGACACAGACACTGGTTACTGTAGGTGGTAGTGAGGGAATAGACCTAGTATTTAGGAGTATTATAGAGCCTGGTGATGAGGTCCTAATTCCAGAGCCAAGTTTTGTATCCTATAAACCTTGCACTGTACTTGCAGGTGGTAGGCCAGTTCCTATTGCCACTAAGGTTGAAAATGGATTTAAACTTACAGCGGAAGAATTAGAAGCACATATTACACCCAAAACAAAGGCATTGGTACTATCCTATCCTAACAACCCAACAGGAGCTATAATGGAAAGAGAAGATTTAGAGAAACTTGCCAATGTTTTAAGGGATAAGGATATCTTAGTTATATCTGATGAGATATATGCAGAGCTAACCTACGGGGAAAAACACGTTTCAATAGCTAATATAGAAGGAATGTATGATAAGACAGTTATTTTAAGCGGTTTTTCAAAAGCCTATGCCATGACAGGCTGGAGATTAGGATATGCTTTGGGTCCAGAACCACTTATTGAGGCTATGACTAAGGTCCATCAATATGCTATTATGAGTGCTCCTACAACTAGCCAATATGCAGCTATTGCAGCCCTAAAAAATGGGGACCAAGATGTAGAGGATATGAGGAATTCATATGACCAAAGAAGAAGAATAATGAGGGAAGGTTTCCTAAGTATGGGCCTGGAATGCTTTGAGCCATTAGGAGCATTTTATGTATTTCCATCAATTAGAGAAACTGGACTTAAATCAGAAGAATTCTGTGAGAAGTTATTATATGATCAAAAGGTGGCAGTTGTTCCAGGTACAGCCTTTGGAGAAGGCGGCGAAGGATTTATTAGATGCTCATATGCGTATTCTATTGAAGAAATAAAAACTGCCCTTGAAAGAATAGAAATGTTTGTAAAAAAGAATATATAATATAATAAAACAATATGACCTTTTAGGAAGTCTAAAAGGTCATATTGTTTACTTATTGGCAATTAGGACATATACCATAAAAATACAGTTGCTCATTTACAAGTTTAAAATCTGTCTCCTTACTCACTTCTTCCCTTATATTATCTAGTATGCTAGAATCCATATCGGATACCTTATGGCATTCAGTACAGATAAGGTGAGGGTGAGAGCCTACATTGATATCATAACGAAATGAGTCCTCTCCTACATTGAATTCTTGTACTAAATCATTTTTCTTGAAACAGTCTAGGGTTTTATAGACTGTTGCAAGACTCATTGTAGGATTCGTGTCTTGTAAGGATTTATAAATATCTTCGGCACTTGGATGAGATTTTGTATTGTATAATATACTGAAAATTGCCAAACGCTGTGGAGTAACTTTTAAATTTTTTGATTTTAAAATACCTGTTAAGGTTTCCATATTAAACACACTCCTAACTAATAGATACTATTATATAGTAATGGTAATAAATAATCAAGATAATATAAGAATACAGAAGAAGGTATAAATTATGAATATTGTTTTACTAGAACCAGAAATTCCCCAAAATACAGGTAATATTGCTAGAACTTGTGTTGCCACAGGCTCCAGTTTGCACCTTATTAAACCACTAGGATTCAAACTAGATGAAAAATCTGTAAAAAGGGCTGGCCTAGATTATTGGGATTTATTAGATTTACACATTTATGAAAGCTATGATGAATTTATTTCAAAACATTCTTCATCCCCAATTTATATGGCAACTACCAAAGCAAACCATACATATGATGAGATTTGCTATGATGAGGATTGCTTTATTATGTTTGGCAAGGAGACCGCTGGGATACCAGAAGAAATTTTAAAAGATAATGCAGATTTCTGTATAAGGATTCCTATGAGGGAAGATATACGATCCCTGAATTTATCAAACTCAGTAGCTATTGTCTTATATGAGGGATTACGCCAAAACAAATTTACGAAGCTGGAAAACTATGGTGAATTAACAAAATATCATTGGTAAATAACTGCATAATACTCTTTTAACCTACAAATAATACATTTGTGGGTTTTAAATTCTTAAAAATGGTTATACTTATAAAAATAATAGTACTTAAGAGTATTATTCATTTTTAAATAAGGAGTGAGTTAATGAGGAAGTTTAGAGAGATAGTAATTATATTTTCAATAATTATATCTACTACAATGATTATATGTGAGGAAATTACTGCAAAGGAAGGGAATAGTAGTATATTTCCTAAATCTATAGGAATAAGGGGACAGGTGACAACCACTAATGTAAATGTGAGAAGTGGTCCTGATTTATATTCAGAAGTTATAGATAAGAAGGATATGGATAATGTTATGATAACAGGCAAATATAAGGATTGGTATAGAATAGACTATAATAATAATAAGGCTTGGATGAATAAGAGATATGTAGCAGTGGAAGATTCCGATTATGTGCCGGAAGTTCCCATGCTAGGCGAAGAGATAGTTAAGTATGGTAAGCAATTCATAGGAACACCTTATGTTTGGGGTGGGACTAGCCTAACTAATGGAGTAGATTGTTCAGGTTTTACCCAGGGAATATATAAGGAATTTGATATAGATATTAATAGAACATCAGGTATGCAGGTTCTTAATGGTAGGCCAGTATCTAAGGATGAACTTAGAAGTGGGGACCTTATATTTTTTGATACCAATGGTAGTAACCAGGGAAGAATATCCCATGTAGGTGTGTATATGGGGAATGGTGAATTTATTCATTCGGCTAGCTCCAATGGAATAAGTATTTCTAACTTAGAAAATTCATACTACAAAAGAAATTTTGTAAAGGGGGTTAGGCCACCAGGAATTTAAAAAGGTTGATATTTAGGGGTATTGATTGATACAATAGATATGTAGTTATATATTTTAAAGACAAACACATATTAAAGGAAGAGATATATGAATAAGAAAGTATTAAATACCCTTGAATATAATAAAATCATAGATAAGCTATTATCAAAGGCTCATTCAGTTATGGGCAAGGAGAAAGTAGAGGGACTATTACCAAGTTCAGATATAGAGGAGGTATCTAGAAGGCAAAGCCAAACATCTGATGCTGTTAGTATGGCTTTTAGGAAGGGGAGTATTCCTATGGGAGGCCTTAGGGATATTAGACCAGCTTTAAAGCGCATAGAAATAGGGGCCATATTATCAAGTACAGAATTAATCCATATAGCAGATGTTATAAGGTGCGCTAAGGGAGTAAAAGACTATACAAAGGAAGAGGGGAAGGAAAGAAGTTACCCAGAAATAGATATGATATTTGAAAAGGTTACTACCTTCCCTAAAATAGAGCATGAAATCAATAGGTGCATAATAGGACCTGATGAGTTTGCAGATGATGCAACTAGAACCCTTTACAATATCAGAAGGGAAATTAAAAGCAATAATGCTAAGGTAAGGCAACTACTAAATAGTATTATCCAATCAAGGCATTATCAAACAATGTTACAAGAACCTGTTATTACTCTTAGGCAGGATCGTTTTTGTGTGCCTGTAAAATCAGAGCATAAAGGTAATTTTCCAGGGATTGTACATGATCAGTCATCTACAGGAGCAACTCTTTTTATTGAGCCTATGTCTGTAGTAGAAATAGGGAACAAAATCAAAGAACTACAGCTTAAGGAAAAGGCTGAAATAGAAAAGATTTTAACAGACTTAACCCTTTTAGTAGAAGAAGACTTAGGGGATATAGGGGAAACCCTGAATGCCTTATCAACCCTAGATTTTATATTTGCAAAGGCAGAATTAGCAATAGAGATGAGAGCTGTTAAACCTATACTAAATAATAGCAGGTATATAAACCTCAAAAAAGCAAGGCATCCATTACTTGATGTTGATGAGGTAGTTCCTATAGATGTATATTTAGGTAAGGATTTTACAACATTATTAGTTACCGGCCCTAACACTGGCGGTAAGACAGTAACCCTTAAAACATTAGGCTTACTTACCATAATGGCGCAGTCAGGGCTACATATTCCAGCAGGGGATAGGTCTGAAATTGCAGTATTTGATGAAGTGTATGCTGATATAGGTGATGAGCAGAGCATAGAGCAGAACCTAAGTACTTTCTCGTCTCATATGAGTAATATTGTTAATATCTTAAACAAGGTAACACCTAATTCCCTTGTGCTTTTTGATGAATTGGGATCAGGAACAGACCCTGTTGAAGGTGCAGCCCTAGCTATGTCAATACTAGAATATCTAAGAGACAAGGGGATAAGAACAGCAGCAACAACCCACTATAGTGAGTTAAAATTATATGCTCTTTCTACAAAGGGAGTAGAAAATGCTAGCTGTGAATTTGATGTAGATACACTTTCACCCACATATAGGCTATTAATAGGAATACCCGGCAAAAGTAATGCCTTTGAAATTTCTAGTAAACTAGGCTTGCCATCCCATATAATAGATAATGCTAAAATGCTAATGGAAAAGGGTGATATTAGCCTAGAAGAAATTATAGTAGACTTAGAGACAAGTAAGAAAGAAGCCATCAATGAAAGACAAAAAGCTACCATATATAGGAAAGAAGCTAATGAGTTAAGGGAAAAAATAAAAAAACAAAAAGAAGATATGGAAAGGCAAAAAGAAAAGATAATAAATGCTGCCCATATAGATGCAAAGAAAATATTAGATGAGGCTAAGGAAGAAACGGACCGAATAGTTAAGAATCTTAAGGTAGAAGCTAAAAAATCCCAAACAATGATTAATGATAGGGGAATTGAGGGGGCAAGAGAAGAGTTAAGGGATAAAATAAAATCCCATGATGCCACCATGAAGGAAGCTATGAAGCCTAGAAATACATTAGCACCAATTAAAGATATAAGGATTGGGGACGAAGTAAGGGTGGTTACATTAAACCAAAATGGTATTGTGCAGAAATTACCTGATAGATCAGGGAATTTAGTAGTTCAGCTTGGTATTATGCCAATGAAGGTACATGTGTCAAACTTACAATATAGCAAGGAAGAAGATGTAAGTAAGAAGAAAACTAAAAGAAAAACTTCAGGAATTAGCAGAAATATTACTAAATCAACAAACATATCCACAGAAATTGATGTAAGAGGACAGTTATCAGATGAGGCTGTGGAAAATATAGAAAAATATTTAGATGATGCACATTTGGCAGGTTTAGAAACAGTGACAATTATACATGGTAAGGGTACAGGAGCCCTGAGGACTGCAGTTCAGCAAATGCTTAGAAGAAATCCGCACACTAAGTCCTATAGGCTAGGGAAATATGGTGAGGGTGAAGCTGGTGTTACTGTGGTAGAACTTAAATAGTAAAGTGGGGGATTATGATGACTAATAGGGTTTTAGTAGTAGATGATGATAAGAATATAGCAGAACTTATTTCTTTATATTTAGAAAAAGAAGGATATGATACAAGGAAGGTTTATGATGGGATATCTGCAATAGAGGAATTTAAAAATTATGATCCACATTTAATTTTACTTGATATTATGTTACCAGGAATGGATGGCTATGATGTATGTAAGGAAATTAGGAAAGCAAGTGATGTACCTATTATAATGCTAACAGCAAAGGGGGAAACCTTTGATAAAGTATTAGGACTTGAGCTTGGTGCTGATGATTACATTGTAAAACCATTTGATACTAAAGAACTAACAGCAAGAGTAAAGGCTGTATTAAGGAGAAGTAGCCTTAGACAGGAAAAGCATAATATACTTGAATTTACAAATCTTATTATTAATATGGATAATTATTCTATTACATACAATGGGGAAGTTATGGAAATACCACCTAAAGAATTGGAACTTTTATATTATATAGCAAGTAATTCTAATCAAGTATTTACTAGGGAACAATTATTAGACCAAATATGGGGATATGATTTTATAGGAGATACAAGGACAGTAGATGTTCATATTAAAAGGTTGCGAGATAAGTTTAAGGGGGATGATCCTTGGAGTATAAAAACAGTATGGGGTGTAGGATATAAATTTGAACAGTAACGGAGGAAGGTATGTTTCGCACAGTATTTAGCAAAATGTTTACAGTATATATAAGTATATTGCTAGGAAGTCTAATTTTTGTTGGAATTGTGTTTTCTAATGTATTTAAATCTTACTTCATAAATTATACAGAGAAGGTTATGATAAAACAGGCTAGGCAAATAGTATCAGAATACGAAAAAGCTGCCATAACTGGGATTATTGATGTTAATCAAATTAACTTTGAATTGCAGGTGTTAGATAAATATTTAGATGCATCAACATGGATTGTTGGAAAAGATGGCCAAATAATTATTGTATCAGGTAGGCAGAATGTGGATCATATAGGTCAGCAAATACCCGATAAGGCTCTTGAAAAAGTATTTGATAATGAAATTGTACAAGTTCAAACAGGATTCGAGCAGTACTTTAATGAACCGGTTTTAAGTATAGGATATCCTATGCTCCTAGATAATAGTGTAGAAAGGGCATTATTTATTCACACACCTATGCCAGAAGTGTTACAGATTATAAGTGAAGTAAGGATTATTTTTTTAAAAGTGCTAGGAATATCTAGTTTAGCAGCATTTATATTTACCTATGTATTTTCCTTATATATAACTAAACCTCTTGAACAAATGAACCACGCAGCAAGAGTAATTGCAGGAGGGGATTTTGGCAAGCGAATAGAACTTGAGGAACGAATCGATGAGATAGGAGAACTTGCCTATAATTTTAACTATATGGCTGAAGAAATTGATAAAATAGAAGAAAGAAGAAAAACTTTTATTGCAAATATTTCTCATGATCTTCGCACCCCACTTACATCTGTTAAAGGTTTTGTGCAGGCAATTATGGATGGTACAATACCAGCAGAAGACCAAAACAAGTATCTCCAGATCGTTTTAGATGAAGCAGATCGTATGAACAAAATGACTAATGATATTTTAGAACTTACTAAGATAGAAGGTAAGGATTTAAGTCTTAATAAGGAGGAATTTGAGCTTAATAGGGTAATCAAAAAAATCCTTATAAACTTCGAGCAAATATCCTCACTAAAAAATAATAGAGTAGAAATAATACTATCTGAAGATGAGACATGGGTGTATGCAGATAAAGAGCAAATAATTAGGGTATTACATAATCTAATTGAAAATGCCTTTAAATTTGTTGAGGACTCAGGACTTGTTGTAGTAGAAACCACATATAGCAAAGAAGATAAGGTTAAGGTAAGTATAAGTAATAGTGGGCAGTATATATCAAAAGAGGATATGGATTTCATATGGGAAAGATTCCATAAAGCAGACAAGTCAAGGGGAAAATATAAAGAAGGCACAGGACTTGGGTTATCAATTGTAAAAGGGATTATTAAGCAACATGGAGAAGAAATCTGGGTAACATCAAAAGAAGGTGGCCTAACTACCTTTACATTCACTGTGGAAAGGATTACCAAAGAAGTGTAGGCTATCTTTTACAAAAAGTTCACATTCTATTCAAAAATAGAGCTTATACTATAAGTAATAAAATAAATTATAATATAAGGGGGTATGAGTATGAGTGATTTTGATAAGTATGAATATAAGAATATATTAAATGAAGATAGCACTAGTGAAACAAAAAAAATAGACGATGACATAGAAGATGACTTTACCTATGATGACGAACCTGGTAAAGAATTTTACTATCAAACAATAAAAGAGAAATCAAGTTCTAATGATAAGAAAACATCATGGATAAAATTTTTAGTAGCAATATTAATAGTTAGTATAGTAGGTGGTAGTTTTATAGGAGTGAGTTATTCATTTATTGAGCCATTTGCTAAAAGTTTTATAACAGATAAGTTTGACGATGTTATACCCGAGACTGTAGTAGATGAAGACAAGCCCAAATTTGAATTTAAGGATGAGCCTAAGGATGTAGTTGTTAGCCAAGATGATGGTGGCAAATCTCCAGTGGTGCAGATTGCTAAAAAGGTTGGACCCTCAGTAGTATCTATAATAAATACTAGAACAATTGTAGATTCATGGAATAGGGAATTTACAGAGCCAGGACTTGGCTCAGGAATAATATTTGATGTATCTGATGATAAGGTTCATATTATTACTAATTCACATGTGGTAGAAGGATCTACATCATTAGCAGTAACATTTTTAGGTAATACAAGGGTGCCTGCTAAATTGGTTGGTAATGATACAACAAGTGATATTGCTGTTGTATCAGTAAATAAGGATGAAATACCAGAAGAAATTAGGCCAGACCTAAAACCAGCACCTATGGGAGATTCAGATGCCTTAGAAGTAGGAGAATTAGCAGTAGCTATAGGTAACCCAGTTAATGAAGCTTACCATAATACAATAACATCAGGGGTTATAAGTGCTCTAAATAGGGAAATACAATTACCAGATAAGCAACTTAATCTAATTCAGACAGATGCTGCTATTAACCCAGGTAATAGCGGTGGTGCTTTAGTAGGATCAGCTGGTAATGTAATAGGAATAAATACGATTAAGCTAGTTGATAGTCAGATAGAAGGTATGGGCTTTGCAATACCAATTAATGATGTTAAACCAATTGTTGAGGAACTTATGAATAGTGGTGAGGTGTTAAGGCCTTATCTCGGAATTATAGGAGCAGATGTAACAGAAGAAACAGCTGCATTATTAGATTTTCCTATAGGAATATATGTTAAGGATGTAATGGAAGGCAGCGGGGCTTATGCTGCAGGCCTTCAAGAAGGAGATATTATTATAGAATTTGATGGAGAAAAAATATCATCAATGAAGGACTTATCTTCTAAAATTAGTAGGCATAAACCCAATGCCAAGGTTCCACTAACCTTCTTAAGGAATAATAAGAGAAAGCAAGTAACAGTAAAATTGCTTCCCCAAAACAACATTGAATCAAACCAAAATATTATAATACCAGGTAGATAAAGCAAAAACTATTCATCTTTGATGAATAGTTTTTGCTTATAGTGGATATTTATTATGAAATGTTGGTATAATAGAATAGTTAAGGATAATTATAATTCTGGAGGGAATATTTATGAAATATATTAACACCTTAAAAGAAGGAGATACAATTACAGAAAACTACCTATGTAAATTCAAGCAAGAGCTTAAAAATAGAAATGGAAAACCCTATTATTCATTAAAACTACAGGATAAAACAGGAATAATTGATGCAAAAGTATGGGATATAAATGAAAATATTGAAGACTTTGAGGCCTTTGATTATATTAAGATAGAGGGAAGTGTTATTGTATACCAAGAAGAACACCAGCTTAATGTAAGAAAAATTAGTAAAAGTAATGATTCAGAAATTATACCAGCAGATTACATCCCATCAACCTATAAGGATATAGACATATTATTAGAGGACTTAAATGACCTTATCTATACTGTAAATAATGCCTATATTAGAAAGTTACTAGAAAGTTTCTTTTTCAAGAAAGAATTCATTAAGAAGTTTAAATATCATTCAGCGGCCAAATCCGTTCATCATGCATATTTAGGAGGATTACTGGAACATACCGTAACAGTTGCTAAAATAGGAGTGGATTTATGCAATCATTATCCTATAGCAAATAAGGATCTAGTAATAGCAGGATGCTTATTACATGATATTGGTAAGATATATGAGCTTTCAACATTCCCAGAAAATGATTACACAGATATGGGTAATATGATGGGACATATCCCTATAGGAACAGAAATGATTCATGATAAGATTAGGGAAATAGAAGGTTTTCCCAAGGAACTAGAAATACTAATAAAACATATTATTCTCTCTCACCACGGAGAATATGAATTTGGCTCACCTAAAAGACCTAAAACCATAGAAGCTATGATTGTACACAGCGCAGATAATACAGATTCTAGGATTAAAATAATAGAAGAAATGCTATTAGCCGATAATACAAAAAGTGATTACGCAGGATATAACCGTGTACTTAATAGAAACATTAGGAAAACCATATTTTAATAAAAGGTGGTAATAATGCATAATAACTCGACACGAATATCAGCCAATGAAATTAATAGATATGTTTATTGTAATTACCAGTGGTACTACAGAAGAGTTTATGGAGATGCCAAACTTACAAAGTTTAAGAAAGAGCACAACAAAGCCCTGGGAATAAAAAGGGATGCTAGGACTCATGCCTTTATAAAAGGCAATAGGTTTCATAAGCGTTACCATAGATGGTACAAGATAAAAAAACTTATATATTTACTTGCTTTTCTTAGTATTATTGCAATAGTTTTATATTATGCAGGGCCTAAGGTTCTTAAGGAGTTTTTCTAAGATGGAGCGGACAATAATATATATTATAATTATACTAACAGTAACATATATAATTTATAAAATTACAAGACCAGCTATTACTATAAAAAAACCAAAACATGGAATACTAGGAGCCAATATAATATACTCAGATGAAGAAGGTGGAAAGCTTCTAGTATCAGACAAATATGACCTACAAGGTAAACCAGACTATATCTTCCAAAGAATATTAGGTGGATCCTATATTCCAGTAGAACTTAAAAGTGCAAGTATAAAAGAAGATCAAAATTATCCGCATGAGGGAGATTTGATGCAACTAGCAGCTTACTTTTTAATAGTTGAGGATTTATATGGGAAAAGGCCTAAACAAGGAAGACTTATTTATAAAAATAAAATGTTTATCATTAAAAATACTAGAAGCATACGGAAGGAAGTTAATAAACATCTAAAAGATATGAGAAGAATGCTTGATACGGGCAAGGGGGAAGTTAAGCCAAGCTTTCCTAAATGTAGGAACTGCGTATGCCGCGGAACTGTTTGTGAGTGGTATGAAGAATAAGATAAAGGAGTATAATATGGATAAAAACAAAAAGATAATTAAAAGCTCTTTGCTAGACATGTATATACAAAAACAAAACAAAAAATCAAAATTCAATGATATGGATGAAGAAGAAATAGCAAAGGCAATCAAGACACTGCTTCAAAGTGATAATAGCTTAGAAGAGCTAAACTAATACATAGACTTAAATACGTAATAAAGGCGGTAAATATGAAAAAGGCTAAAAGGCAAGTGCCAGTAAGTAAAAATAAGAATTATACTATTAAAATACATGACCTAGGAGCAAGATCAGAAGGAATAGGTAAAATAGAAGATTTTACAATATTTGTTGATAAAGCCTTACCCGGAGACCTGGTAGAGGTTTCTATAGTTCACATAAGGAAGAACTTTGCATTTGGCAAAATAATTAAGATAATAGAACCATCTCCCTATAGACGGGAGGCGAAATGCCAGGTAGCAGATAAGTGTGGAGGTTGCCAGCTTCAGCATTTTACTTATGAGGGCCAATTAGAATATAAAAGGAAAAAGGTTAAAGACTCACTGGAGCGTATTGGCAAGATAGAAGATGTTAGGGTTAATCCTGTTATAGGTATGGAAACCCCATATTTTTACCGTAATAAGGCTCAGTTCCCAGTTGCTAAAAAGGATGGTAAGGTTGAAATAGGCTTTTACGCCCCAAGGAGCCACAATATAGTTGATACTGATACTTGTGATATCCAGCATGAAAGTAATACAGAAATTATAAAAATAGTTAGGGACTTCTTAGAAGAAAATGATATATCAATATATGATGAAGTAAAGCACAAGGGACTTGTGAGGCATATACTAACTAAGGTTGGTTTTAAAACGGGAGAAATTATGGTATGTCTAGTAATTAACGGTGAAAGCCTACCCTATAGTGATAAGTTAGTAAATAAGCTTAGATTAGTTGATGGTGTTACTAGCATTGCCTTAAATCATAATAAAAAGAAGGGTAATGTGATACTAGGACCTAGGGTTACTAACTTACATGGTAAAAACTATATAAGGGATTATATAGATGATATTCAATTCGAAATATCACCCTTATCATTCTTCCAAGTAAATCCTATTCAGACGGAGATACTATATGAAAAGGTTCTAGAATATGCCCAGCTTAGTGGAGACGAGATAGTATGGGATGCCTACTGCGGTATAGGTAGTATTTCCCTTTTCTTAGCTAAAAAGGCTAAGAAAGTATATGGAGTTGAAGTAATTAAGCAGGCCATAGAAGATGCTAGGCGTAATGCTAAGATTAACAAAATAGAGAATGCAGAATTTATAGTAGGCTTAGCTGAAGAAGTAATACCTGAAAAGTTTGAAAAAGAAGGGATAAAGTCAGATGTAATTGTTGTTGATCCACCACGTAAGGGCTGTGATGAAAGCCTACTTGCAACAATTGTTGAAATGCATCCTAAGAGACTTGTATATGTATCCTGTGATCCTGGAACCTTAGCTAGGGATTTAAAGTATCTTACAGAGAAAGGGTTTAAGGTAAGAGAAGTTCAACCAGTGGATCTTTTCCCTCAGACTGGCCACGTTGAGTGCGTTGTCTTGATGGAGCAAGAATAAAATTTATATGACCTTAAAAACAAGGGTTGATGTTTACTGTGCCCTATGTTAAGGTAAATTATATAATAATTATCTGTGGAGAGTATATTTA
>JAAYSX010000059.1 GCA_012518255.1 Candidatus Epulonipiscium sp.
ATAACAAGACAAGAAGTAGCTGCTGTACTATCTAGGATATTGGCTAAGAAAGGATATTTGCAAACAGATAATAGCCCAAAAGGCATAAATGTAGCTGCATGGGCGGAAGACTCTGTAGCCCTATATTTAAGAGAAGTTCAAACAAAGGAATTAGTCAATTTAGATATGAGTGAAAATGCAACAAGAGCCGAAATAATGGTTATGATATTAGAGTTTTTAATTAACCCATAACCTTTATATATTCAAAAATACTATATGTAGGATTATAAAAGAGGAGGATTATTATGAAAAAGTTTTTTAGTCTTTTATTGGTAGGTGCAATAGGATTGTCGGGAGTGGCTTGTGGTAAGTCTACTCCTCCGGTGGAAGAACCAGCAGGGGAAGATATTGTAGAAACAGAAGATGTGGGTGAGACAGACGCAGAAGGTGCTGAATCGGACCTAGTTCCAGAAGAAGGGGCTAAACTTCTTATATGGGAAAGTGAAGGACCAGAGCAAGACTGGATTGAATATGTAGGTTCCTTATTTGAAGAAAAGTATGGGGTAGAGATAGTATATGAAGCAGTAGGTTCTGTAGATGCAGAAGAAAGACTGGTACAAGATGGTCCAGCAGGCATAGGAGCAGATATTTTTGCAGCTCCACATGACCACTTAGGATCCTTGGTAGCAGCAGGTCTTGTACAAGAAAATACAAATACAGCAGACCGTATCAAAGAAGATTTTATGGAAGCAGCCTATGAAGGTGTAGATTTCCAAGGTACTGTGTATGGTTACCCTACAGCTATTGAAACATATGCCCTGTTCTACAATAAGGACATATTCCCAGAAGCACCACAATCCTATGATGAGATTATTGAAAAGGCAGCAGAATTTAATGATCATAATGCTAATAAATATGCATTTATGTGGGATATTGCTAACGCATACTATACACATAGCTTTATTGCTAATGGAGGCGGATATGTGTTTGGCCAAGGCGGAACAGACAAGGATGATGTAGGTATTGACTCTCCAGGGGCTATTGAAGGTGCAAAAGAGATGCTAGCTCTAAAAGAGATTTTACCAATTAACTCTGCAGATGCAGAAACACAAATTATTGAAGGATTATTTGATGAAGGTAATGTTGGAGCCATTATTGATGGACCTTGGGCAGTAGAAGGTAGAAAAGAATCAGGTGTAAACTTTGGCGTATCACCACTTCCAAAGATGGCTAACGGAGAGCAACAACCAAGCTTTTCAGGTATCCGTGTTTTATGGCTAAGCGCTTATACACAGTATCCTAACGCAGCTAAATTATTCTTAGACTTTGCTACATCAGATGAAATGTTACTAAAGAGATTTGAAATAACAAATCAAATTCCACCAGTTAAGCTACTTGCTGAAGCGGATGAAATAAAAGGTGATGAGTTTGTTGCACCATTCTTAGAGCAAGCAAATGTAGCAGTGCCAATGCCATCTATTTCCCAAACACAATATATGTGGGATCCATATGGAGCGGCATTTGGAACAATGTGGAATGATGATGCAGATCCAGAAGAGGCACTTAAGACAGCAGCCGATACAATGAGATCTGCTATAGAATCAGAGACAGAATAATAATAGAGCTATATATAAAACCAGTCATTAAGAGCAGATATAGCAATGACTGGTTTTTTTAGAAACTAAGAGGTGAAGGGATGAAAAAAACAGTTAAAGCCCCCATATTATCAGCTTTATTTATGGGCTTGGGACAAATATATAATAAAGAATATTTCAAGGGAATATTATATGCGCTAGTAGAAATTATAAGCCTTATTTTCTTCCTACCATATATAGGAACTAGTGTATATGGCCTAATTACTCTAGGAGAAACTCCCATGTACTTTGTAGATGGGATTGCACATGGGGATCATTCTATATTTTTATTAGTAGATGGCCTTATAGCGGTTTTAGTATTAGTTATAATTTTAATTATTTATGTAGTTAATATAATAGATGCAAAAAATAGTGCTAAAAGGATAGAAGAAAGTAATGAACCAATGAATGCAAAACAGTTTTTTAAGCATGTATGGGACAAATACTATGCACAGTTTATGTTAGCACTGCCTATGTTAGGAGTTGCATTCTTTGTAATACTACCTATTATATTTACCATGTCAATAGCTTTTACAAACTACTCTAGTCCTAATCATTTACCACCTAAAAATCTTGTGGACTGGGTAGGATTTAAGAATTTTAAAGACTTATTTACATTAGATATTTGGAATGGGACATTTATAGCTGTAGGGAAATGGACAATAATATGGGCGCTTTTTGCAACAGTGACCAATTATTTTGTAGGATTATTTATGGCGCTTCTTGTAAATTGGGAGGAAGTTAAGCTAAAAAGATTATGGAGAAGTATATTTATACTACCTTATGCTATACCAGGATTTATATCACTACTTATTATGCGTCTAGCCTTTAGCGGGCCGGGACCTATTAATAACTTCCTAGTATCTATGGGGATGAATAAGGTAGCCTGGTTTACCAATCCTCTTTTAGCAAAAGTAATGATAATTGTTATTAATATTTGGCTAGGCTCACCTTACTGGATGGCACTTATGTCTGGTGTGTTAACAAATATTGATAAAGAAATGTATGAAGCAGCAGATATGGATGGGGCTTCTAAGACACAAAAATTCACAAAAATTACATTACCTATGGTGCTTTATCAGACGTCGGCACTTATGATAATGACATTTGCATTTAACTTTAATAACTTCCAGGCAATTTATTTACTAACAGATGGTAACCCTGTTAACGGAAATTATAGGTATGCAGGTTCAACGGATATTTTAATTTCATGGATTTATAAATTAACCAAGGATCAAAACCAGTATAATATGGCTTCAGTTATAACGATACTCTTGTTCTTATTTATTGCAACAATCTCAGCCTATTCGTTTACAAAGACAAAAGCCTTCAAAGAGGAGGACATGATGTGATAGAAAACAAGAAAAAATTTAGCGTTCAAAGACTTTTAAAGATGATTCCCGTATACGCCTTGCTAATACTTATATCAGTACTTATATTAGCACCTGTAGTTTGGATTGTAGGTTCCTCCTTGAACCCAGGAACAAGTTTATTTAGCTCTAGTATTATCCCTAAAGAACCTACCTTGCAGCATTATAGGGATCTATTTACAGAGACAGATTATAAAATATGGTATTTAAATACGCTTAAGATAGCAACTATTAATATGATACTATCTGTTATATTAACTACTTTAACAGCATATGTGTTTTCAAGATTTCGCTTTAAGGGTAGGAAGTTTACAATAGTTGCCATGTTAATACTACAGATGTTCCCAGCATTTATGTCTATGACAGCAATTTATGTTCTCCTATATAGGCTTAACCTACTTAATACACATCTAGGCTTAATCCTAGTATATGCATCTGG
>JAAYSX010000010.1 GCA_012518255.1 Candidatus Epulonipiscium sp.
ACAGATACACTAGATAGGACAACTCCTATTCCAAGTGTAGATGCAAATATCATAGAGGTAATGCCATCAAGTATAGCCTTAGATATAAGTATATCATGCTTGTTCATCAAACCGCTTTCTAAGGCACCCGTAATTGCCATGGCTCCAACGCAAAATAAAAGACTGCTCGTCACAAATCCCTCGGCAATATTAGAGCTAGAACCCTTAAAAAAGTCTTCTATTTTTAAACCTAGATTTTCAAATCCTTTATCAATATCAACTGCTTCCCCTATTATAGATCCTATTACAAGGGATATTATAACTACCAATATATTATTAACCTCTTCAAGCCCTAATATACCTATTAATAAAACGCTAAGTCCAACGCCTTGCAGCATAGTTGTCCTTACTTTTTTGGGAATTCCATTTTTAAAAAATAAGCCTATGGAGGCTCCTGCTATAATTGCTCCCGAATTAATTAAAGTTCCTCTTAGTACTTCCATATGTAAGTCTCCTTTATATAAAAAGTGGAGATGCTAGTATAAACACCTCCACAAATAATTGTTTTATTTTCTTTTAGCAAGTTCCTGATAGATATCATCCCAGGTAATTCCAAGTTCTATCATAAGCACAGATAGGTGGAAAAGAAGATCTGCAACTTCAAATACTACTTCAGACTTATCTTCATTCTTAGTTGCTATAATAACTTCTGTACACTCTTCTCCTACTTTTTTTAGAATCTTATCTATACCTTCTGTAAGAAGATAGTTGGTATAAGACCCTTCCTTAGGATTTGCCTTCCTATGGGCTATAATATCATATACATAGTTAACCATATTGCCATCGGCTGCCTTAACAACTTCATAGGGCAGCTCTTCCTTCCATTTATCTTCCTGGAAGCTACGATAAAAACAAGTATGGTTACCTGTATGGCAGGATATACCATCTACCTGCTCAATTTGCATAAGTAAGGCATCACCATCACAATCTATACTAATAGATCTAAGTAGCTGATAGTGGCCTGATGTTTCACCTTTTTCCCATAACTGTTTACGTGTTCTACTATAATAATGAACCCTGCCTGTATCTAAGGTTTTCTTAAGGGCTTCTTCATTCATATAGGCAAGCATTCTTACCTTCTTAGAATGTACATCCTGGGCAATTACACTTACTAGCCCATCCTGGTCCCATTTAATTTCGCTTAATAACTTCTCCATTACTTCACCTCCTTCATTCTTACTTTAACATTGTTTTCTAACAGATATCTTTTAAGCTCTTTAATTTTAAGTTCCTTAAAGTGAAAGAGGGAGGCTGCCAGGGCCGCATCTGCCCCTCCTTTAGTTAAGGCCTCAAGGAAATGCTCCTTTTTACCTGCACCACCTGATGCTATAACCGGGATATTTACTGAACTTGCCACTGCCTTAGTTAGTTTAAGGTCATAGCCATTTTTAACCCCATCACAGTCCATACTGGTTAGGAGGATTTCCCCAGCTCCGCGCTCTTCCATTTCCCTAGCCCACTTTACAGCGTCAAGACCTGTATTAGTCCTACCACCATGGATAAATACTTCAAATATATCTTTAGAATCATTATATTTTCCATCTATACCTATTACAATCTTTTCTTTGCCAAATTCCTTACTGGCCCTACTTACAAAATCAGGGTCTGATATAGCAGCTGAGCCTATGGAAATCTTATTAGCCCCTTGATCTAGGACATTTTCTATATCTTCTAGGGTGCTTATTCCGCCCCCAACTGTAAGAGGCATAGTAAGGCCTGAACTTATCTTTCCTATAAGCTCTAAAGTAGTAGCCCTACCATCACTTGAAGCTGTAATATCTAAGATTACTAATTCATCTGCCCCTTCTTTTTCATAGGCTTTAGCAATCTCTACAGGGTCTCCTGCATCTACTAGATTTACAAAATTAACACCCTTTACAACCCTGCCATCTTTTAAATCCAAACATGGTATAATTCTTTTGTTTTGCATGATTTCACCTACTTAACAATATCTAGAGCTTCACCTAAGGTAAAAGCATCTAAGTATAAGGCTACACCTATAATGGTTCCTGCTGCCTTAATATTTTTAGTATTTACTAGGTCTTCTAGTTTAGATACCCCACCTGAGGCTATAATATCCATACCAGTTTCCTTAATTATCTTTTCTGTTTCCTTAATATTAGGACCTGACATCATACCGTCCTGGGCTATATCTGTATAGACTATGGTTTTAACTCCGTAGGATTTCATCTCAAGGCATACATCTTTAGCATCCTTAGTGGACACTGTTTCCCAGCCATGAATGGCAACCTTTCCATCCTTGGCATCTACTCCTACAACGATTTTATCACTACCATAAAGCTCTACTGCTTCCTTAACAAGGGCTGGATTTTCAATAGCTGCAGTTCCAAGTATTACCCTAGCTACACCTAAGGATAAGCCCTCTTTAATGTCTTCAAGGCTTCTAATTCCTCCCCCAAGCTGGATAGGAATTGACACAGCCTTAGCCATCTTAGAAATAATATCCCTATTGGCACCTGCCCCATGCTGGGCTCCATCTAAATCTACAACATGTATGTAATGGGCACCTTCCCTTTCCCATCTTCTTGCCATTTCCACAGGGTCATCACCGTAAACTGTTGTGGTGTCAAAATCCCCTCTTTTTAACCTTACACATTTTCCATCTCTAATATCTATTGCTGGATATAGTATCATATTTGCCTCCAAAATTAATTTATAAGATTCCCTTAGTTGAAGGCACTCCCTCAACCCTATCATCAAATTTAGTTGCCATATCAAGGGCCCTGCCAAAGGCCTTATACATACCTTCTACCATATGGTGGTTATTTTTACCCGCCATTACCTTAAGATGCATATTAATACCAGCTCCTAAGCATACTGCCCTAAAAAACTCTTCTACCATTTCTGTTGCATAGGTGCCTAGAAGGGGAACTGTAAACTCACCCTCAAAGGCTAAGTATGGCCTGCCTGAAATATCCAGGGCACATAGGATTAAGGCCTCTTCCATGGGAAGCATAATATCACCATATCTTTTAATACCCTTCTTATCTCCAAGGGCCTTAGCTATACACTGGCCAAGCACTATACCTGTATCTTCTATAGTATGGTGAGAATCTACCTCAATGTCCCCATCAACCTTTACTTTAAGGTCAAATAAACCGTGTTTGGAAAATAAAATAAGCATATGATCTAGGAAGGCAATTCCTGTATCTATATCTGACTTTCCCCTTCCATCTATAAGAAGTTCCATTTCAATATCTGTTTCAAAAGTTTTTCTTTCTATACTAGCTTTTCTCTCCATTTATTTAATAGCCTCCTTAATGCTTTCTAGGACCAAGATGTTTTCCTCTTTTTTTCCTACAGAAATTCTGTACATCTTTTTACCCCTTATATTCATAGCTCTTATATATATTTTTTTAGATTCTAGATGCTGGTCTAAATCTATCTTATCACACTCTATCAGCAAAAAGTTTGCATCTGAAGGATATACCTTAAGACCCATAGCCTCTAGTGACTCTTTAAGAAGTTTTCTTTCATCTTTCATATCCTCAACATGTCCCTTATAAAGCTCAGAGTTTTCTATTACTATTTTAGCAACAACCTGGGTAAAGGTATTTACATTATAGGGCGGTTTGGATATTTCTATAGGGTATAGGGCCTTCTGGCTACCTAGGGCATATCCTATTCTAAGCCCCGCAAGACCGTAGGCCTTAGAAAAGGTCCTAAGTACTGCAATATTATCAAACTCTTTTATTAAGTCTATGGAACTTTTATCTGTAAATTCTCCGTAAGCTTCATCTATCATAATAGGGCATTTAACCCTGGATGCAATTTCTTTCATTTCATCTAGTGATAGGCTATTACCTGTTGGATTATTAGGCGTACACAAGATAAGTAGCTTTGCATTATTATCATTACAAGCCTTAATCATAGCCTCTATATCATAGGAAAAATCCTCATTTAAATCCACTGCTAGCCCCTTACCATGGTTTAGTGTAATAACAGACTGGTACATACTAAAGGATGGGTCAGGATATACAACTGTATCGCCTGGGCTTATAATTCCCCTTACCATACAATCTATAATCTGATCCGACCCAAC
>JAAYSX010000060.1 GCA_012518255.1 Candidatus Epulonipiscium sp.
AGGATACTATGGCAATGTATGAAGATATTGCCCTTAGCTTCTATAATGATAGCAATGTTATAAATGCCCTATTGGAAAATGAAAATCTATCTAATAACAATGCTAAGGATAGAAATGATATATTTGAAAAAAATGCCTTCACAATCGAAAATAAGCTTTACAATATAGGTGCCAATAAAAAACATATTGTTAACGCACAGTTTGTAACTCCAAATAAACAATATCATATGGTAGAGTCTAAAGGCTATCGAAGGGGCGGAACCATAGGTGACCTAGATGCTTTTTATGAAAGTGAATTTTATCAACTACCATGCCAAAAGCAAGGCTACCCTGTATGGATAGATGGCCCCGAGCAAACTAAAACTTTTTATAAAACGGAGCAAAGTGTTTATGGTTTTGCTAATATAGTTACATTAGGTGTAGCTGTTTACACCCCTGCTAGCAGAGAATTTTTAGGTGTTTTAATTCTTAATATTGATCTAGCTTCCTTCTCTAATGCTATGAGAGGTTACGAATCCTATAATAATGGAAATACCTTTCTTGTGGGTAGGGATGGTGTTTTAAATTGGTTTAATCCTTCTATTAAAGCTCCTTCATTTCCCAAAGATCAAGTTCTAATTCCAACAAAAATACAGGAACAGAACAATATAATAAGAACAAACTTAAATGATAGGCCTGTACTTCTAGCATATGAAAAATTAGATAACTCCCAAATATATGTAACCCATATTGCAGATTTATCCGTTCTACTTGGGCGAACTTATCAAATTCGCAATCTATGTATTATACTTCTTATATGCATAGTTATAGCATGTTTTATAGCCTCATACTATGTAACAATTAGTATTTCTGATCCTATAGAGCAGCTTGTGGAGGTAATGGAGGAAACTGGTGATGGCACCTGGACTGCAAGGTATGATAACTCAGGTAATGATGAAGTTACTATACTTGGTAATCATTTTAATGAGATGGCTGATAAAACTAACCAGCTTATTGATCAAGTATATATCTCAGAAATTAATAGGCAAAAAACTCTTGTCAGCTGGAAAAATGCTCAGCTTAATGCTATGCTAATGCAAATTAATCCGCATTTTCTTTATAACACATTAGATATTATAAGGTGGGAAGCTATGTATGCTGCAAATGGGGAAAGTTCTGTAACCAAAATGATAGAGAAGTTTAGTTACCTTTGCCGTATGAGCACAAACATTGCTAGTAATACAATTACCCTTCAAGAGAGTATTGAGCATGCCACTATATATATGGATATTATTAATTTTAGGCATCAGGATAAGATAAAGTTTACTGTTAATAATGAACTAAATGCTAATGATTTATATGTGCCACAGTTTATATTGCAACCTATTATAGAAAATGCAGTTATTCATGGTTTTGATAATGCAAGTAAGGGGCGCAACATAACTATAGATACATTTTGTAAGAATGATACACTATATATAATTGTGGGCGATAATGGTAAAGGCATGAGTGATAAAGAAATTAATAATTTAAGAACATCCCTTAAAAAAGGAGACACTACCGAGAGTGTTGGTTTAATTAATGTACATCAACGTATACAACTTTTTTATGGAAATGATTACGAAGTTAAGGTCCTAAGTACTTCAAGCCAAGGTACAAAAATACAAATATCCTTACCTATCAGATACCATTCAGAAGATATGCAAAGTTAGCTAATGATAAAAAGATGTGTAGACTAATGTCTACACATCTTTTTATCATTTATTCTTATTTGTACTAACCCACTGGTTATTTCTTGCTGTCTTCTCATTTGAATCTTCTGATATACTATTGGTTATCTCTGCCCTAGCCCATTGATTATCTGTAGGTAGTTTTTCCTTATTCCACCTATACAATTTTTCATTAATTTCCTTGTTTTCTGCCATGAATAGACACTCCTTCCTATAGACTTTTATAATCAAAACTTAATAATTCATTAGGAATTATAAACTCTATAATCCCCTCTGCATAAGGTGCTATTTCATATAAACCAAACACTATAACTAACTGACCATCCTCATTAATATAGAAAGCCTGCCCTTCTTTAATACCTGTAAATCCATCATCATCATCAAAAAACACCTGGCCTTCTTCTTCTCTGTCCTTGATTTGTTTGTTAATTTCCTGATTTATTATTTCTTTATACTCTGTATCCTTGCCATAATAATCACTTATATATTCTTCTAAGCTTATTAGCCTGCTATTTCTTGTATCCACATTATAGTAAGTGTTCCTTGTCATACCATGAGCTCCACCCCTATAATCGTAAACAGATATACCTAAAGAAAATATATCGCCATTAGACTTTACATTATAATTTGTCAAAAGTTCATAAGGATAGGACGGACATATTTTTTTTGACTCTTTTTCAATTTGACACTTAATATTAAGCTGATTATTTTTTATTTTTTTATTTAATTTACGTTGAAATCTTTTATTATTGAAGTTATCCATAACAGGTATTTTCATATCAACATTTAGATACCTTGTCTCTTCTTCTATGAATTCTGTTGTAACTTTAATGCTACTGTTATTTTCAGATGACATTACAAATACTGCTGTTCCTGGTTTATCTTTTGGTAGATCCTCATCAGCATATAAACTAATACTAATTAAACTAGATAATGCAAAAGCTAAAAGGACGATTTTTTTGAATTTCACCTATGCACCTCCTAAATAAATTATTTAAGTTGCATTATTATTATCTCCACTTTAACCATAGATATAAGGAACAATAAGTGCCTAGAATACAAGTAATTTCTTGTTATATATAAGTTTTTTTGATATATTTGATTTATGTAATATGTATTTTTAAATTTTAAAAGGAGTGACTCAAATAATGGATAATACACCGCCAAATTATATAAATGGAGATGAATATTTCCAAAGTGCTGTTTTATTTACTTTTATAAAAAAAAATAATGACTATTACCTAGTTCTTGAACAAAGGTCTGCTAATATTAGCCAGGCTGGAGAAGTATGTTTTCCTGGAGGAAGATTTGATAAAGATAAGGATAAAACTACTAGAGATACTGCTATTAGGGAAACTTGCGAGGAATTAGGTGTAAAAAAAGAAGAAATTACAAATGTTAATTATTGGGGAACATATATTGCTCCTATGTCTACTTTAATCGATGTTTATATTGGATGTTTGCAAATAGATGATATAAACACCCTAGCTATTAACAAAGATGAAGTTGAAAGATTAATTGTACTACCCTATTCTTTCTTTATAAATAATCCACCTTCATCTTATGAAATTGATAGCTGGTCCTATCCATATCGTAAGTCTAAGGAAGATAAGGATAAAATCTTAGATATATTCCCTGCCAAAGATTTTGGTCTACCATCTAAGTATCATAAGCCATGGAGGGGGAAATCTAGGCAGGTATACCTTTATCCTAACGATGATGTTCCCATTTGGGGTGTAACTGCCAATATAATCAGAGAATTTATAAAACAATATCCCTTAGCCAAGCAAATATTTAGTGAGGTGGAATAATGAATAATATTTCTAACATAGTAAAGTCCCAACAAGATTTCTTTAAATCAAATACTAGCAAAAATATAGATTTTCGTATATATCAACTAAAATCACTAGCCAGAACCATAATAAAATATGAAGAGCAAATTATAGATGCCCTATATAAAGATTTTAAGAAGCCTGCCTTTGAATCCTATACAACTGAACTATACACAGTGCTTAGTGAAATTAAATATTTCATTAAAAATTTACCTAAGCTTTCAAAAAGCAAAAAGGCATCTACATCCTTTATTAACTTTCCATCTAAGGGATATATTACTCCTGAACCTTATGGGGTTTGTCTCATTATATCACCTTGGAACTACCCTATACAATTAACTTTATCTCCCCTTGTAGGCGCAATAGCTACAGGTAATTGTGTAATAATAAAGCCTTCTGAGCACTCACCAAACACCAGCAATATATTAGAAACAATCATTAATGAAGCCTTTCCTCCCCATTACATTAGCCTATTAAAGGGTGATGAGAGTGTAGCCAAAGAATTACTTAACCAAGATATTGACTATATCTTTTTTACTGGTAGCCAAAGGGTTGGTAAGAAGGTAATGACTAAAGCAGCTGATAATCTAATACCTATAACCTTAGAATTAGGGGGCAAAAGCCCTGTCATAGTGGATAGGGATGCCAACATCCCAGTTACTGCCCGTAGAATAGTATGGGGTAAATTCATTAACTGTGGCCAAACCTGCGTAGCACCTGATTATATTTTGGCACATGAAGATATTAAGGATGAACTTCTGCATTATATTTGTAAATATATTATTAAGTTTTATAGTAAGACCCCTGAGCATAGTCCTGATTATGCCAGGATTATTAGCGCGGATCACTTTGATAGATTAAAAGCTTACATTCAAGAGGATAAAATCTTCTTTGGTGGTAAAACTAATAAAAAAGACCTATTTATAAGCCCAACAGTCCTCCATAATATAAAGCCTACAGACCCAATTATGCAGGATGAAATCTTTGGACCACTGCTTCCTATTATAACTTTTAGTAAATTAAACCATGCTATAAAAATTGTAGAAAATAATCCTAAGCCACTTGCCCTTTATTATTTCGGCAATAATAAAGAAAGAGAAAATTTAATTATATCTAGTATCTCCTTTGGTGGTGGATGTGTAAATGATACTATTATGCACCTATCATCTAACCATCTTCCTTTTGGTGGTGTAGGTTATAGCGGAATAGGTAGCTACCATGGTAAGGCTAGTTTCCATACTTTTTCCCACTATAAAAGCATATTAAATAAATCAGCTATAATTGATACACCCTTTCGCTACCCACCTTATAAGGGTAAGTTAAAGCTTGTACGAGGTTTTACAATTTGGCAAAACCCTCGCCCATAACTTCATGTAATTGATGGACTGTTACAAATGCACTTGGGTCCACAACTGCTATATGGTGTTTAAGCTTAATAAATTGCCTCCTGCTGATTACCGTTGTTATTACTTCCTTGCCTTGCTTGGAATATGCCCCCTTAGCAGAATATATAGTTGCACTCCTATCTAAGTCATTGATTATATAATCAGTGACTTCTTCTGTTTTATCCGTAATAACTGTAACATACTTGGATACATTAAACCCTGCAACAATATAATCAACCAAATAACCATTAATTATTATACCAAGTAAGGCATATAAACCTTTCTCTATTCCAAAAACACCTACTGCAGCACAGATTACGAAAAAATCTGCTATTTGTAGTGCTCTTCCTATATTTACTGGGAAGAACATAGTGATAATCTTAGCAATTATATCAGTCCCCCCTGAAGATGCGCCCTGGTTAAATATCATAGCTTGGCCTATACTTGTTAAGGTTATTCCAAAAATAAGTATTATTAGTGTGTCCTGGCTAATAGCATCTACGGAAGGAATTATCCTCTCATATAAAACCATGGATAATGATATAGCCATACTAGAGTATATAGTCTTTACACCAAAACCCTTGCCTATAATTAAAAAACCTATTGTAAACATTATTACATTCAAAACTAGCATAATTATTCCTATAGGTACATTTTGTATTATTTCTTTTATAACTATTGATAATCCACTTAGTCCCCCTACTGCTAGATTTGATGGTGCTAAGAAAAAATACAAGCCACTTGAAATACATACTGATCCTAAGGTAATAAATAAATACTCTTTTACATTATCTTTTATATTTAAGTCCATTTAGTCACTTCCTTTGTTGATTAAATCCTTTTTTTCCTTACGTGTTAATTGCTTTATCCTATATTCCCTTTTTAATGCGTCACTTTTATTATCAAAACTCTCCAGGTATTTTAGTTTAACTGGTTTTCTTCCCCTTGTATACTTAGCTCCCTGACCTTTATTGTGTGTTTCTATTCTTTTCTTTATATCAGTAGTATAACCAGTATAATATGTTCCATCATTACATTCTACTATGTAAACATAATTCATAACTTATCCCCTCACCTGCATAAAATCCTTTTAATAACATAAACTATATACTAGTTAAATAAAGGAGGTTTAATATGCCCTTACCTAATAATACAAAACATGTTTTTCCAGGTAGTAACACACCTTTAGGTTTTTATTCATATTATGATAACATCATACACGCTAATAATGCAAATAAAATTTTTATAATCAAGGGTGGACCTGGGACTGGTAAATCTTCTTTTATGAAGAAAATAGCCAATCACTTCGTCAGTCAGAATATAAATATAGAATACCACCTATGCTCTGCAGACCCTAATTCCTTAGATGCTATTGTTATTATTCCCGCCGGTGTTGCTATTATAGATGGGACATTCCCCCATGCAATAGACCCCCAGATTCCTGGTGCAATCGATGAGATTATAAATTTTGCCCCCTACTGGAATGAGAAAGAGATTCGCTCTAATAAAGAGGCTATCATACAAACAAATCTTAAAAGAAAGAGCCTATTTTCCAAATCCTATTCTTATCTACAGGCTGCCAAACAAGTATATGATGCCTACACTAACACCCAAATAAGCGCCTTGGATAATAACTCTTTTTATAGGATGGAACAGGATATTTTGCAGGAGATTTTTATAAATCATCATACTTGCAATTTTAGTAATTTACAAGGTCCTGGCCATAGTAGGCATCTTTTTGGGAGTGCTATTACTCCTGATGGTTTTGTTGATCATCTACATACAATTATCGGCAAAAGTCAGCTTATATATAGTATTAAAGATGCTCCTGGTGCATCTGCTAGCAACTTAATGAATCTTATCAAGACAAAATCCATAGAGCTTGGATTAGATATAGAATGTTATCATTCACCTATTTGTCCAGATAATATAGAAGATATTATTATACCCGGGCTAGGAGCTGCTGTAACAGTGTCCAATAGTTTCCATAAGGCCAAGATAGTTCCAACCCATGTCTACGACCTTAAGGATTGCTTTATAGCAAGTAGGTTATCCCAAATACAGGAAGAACTTGAATATGATAAGGATCTAATGGACTCATTATTCCAAAGAGGTATAAGGACTCTTAACAAGGCTAAAGACCAGCATAATATATTAGAGTCTTATTATATACCCCATGTTAGATTCGATGACATCAATAATTTGCTAGATATAATAATCAAGCAAATTGAATCCTTTTTATAAATTAATTCCAAATATTAAACACAAAAATAGGTATATCATCTTGTAGGCATTGTAAACCTAGCAAGTGATATACCTATTCTATATAAGATTTTTTTCTTATTTTTTCATTAAAGTTGTAAGTATTGCCTTTTGAACATGAAGTCTATTTTCTGCTTCTTCAAAAATTATATCCGCATATTTTTCAAACACCTTACCTGTAATTTCTTCTTCCCTATGTGCCGGTAAGCAGTGCATAACTATAACATCTTCCTTTGCATATCCCATTACCTTATCATTGATCTGGTAGGATGCAAATATGGTTTTTCTTTCTTCCGCCTCTTCTTCCTGTCCCATACTAGCCCATACATCAGTCATTAAAACATCTGCATCCTGGGCTGCTTCCTGGATATCTTCAGTTATAAGTAATTTGCAGCCACTTTCATTTGCTAATTCCTGTGCAAGCCCTGTAATTTCATCCTTAGGCATATATCCTTTTGGTGATGCTACTGATACATCCATACCAACCTTAAGGCATCCTACCATAATAGAATTAGTCATATTATTGCTATCTCCAATATATGCTACCTTAAGGCCCTCTAACTTTGATTTAAATTCTCTTATTGTCATAAGGTCAGCTAAAACTTGGCATGGGTGGAAGTCATCTGTTAGGCCATTAATAATGGGTATATTAGCATTAGCTGCAAGGTCCTCCACCTCTTTTTGATCGTAGGTCCTAATCATAACACCATCAACATAACGGGAAAGTACCCTTGCTGTATCTTCAATAGGTTCTCCCCTCCCTATTTGTAGGTCAGAAGAACTTAAGAACAATGCACTTCCTCCTAATTGCTTCATACCAACCTCAAATGAAATTCTGGTTCTTGTAGATGCCTTGTTAAATATCATAGCCAGGGTTTGCCCCTCTAAATATTTATGTTCTATGCCATGTTTTTGTTCGTATTTTAATTGATCCCCCAAGTTCAAAATCTCTATAATTTCTTCCTTGGTCCAATCTTGCAGTTTCAATAGGTCTTTTTTCATAGTACACCATCCTTAAGAATATCTTTTAGTATAATAAGCCCCATGTTAATTTCATTATCACTAATATTAAGCGGGGGCAAAAGCCGTATTGTATTGCCACCAGCACTTAGTATTAGGAGGCCTTCCTCTAGGGCTTTTTCCTGTACATCTTTAACCTTAATAGTTTCCCTAAGTTCAATACCTATCATAAGTCCCATACCTCTTATAGAAACTATATTTTCGTTTTGCCAGTCTGTAATATAATTCCTTATATATTCTCCCTTAGACTTAACACTTTCCAAAAATCCTTCTTGACTTACCTGATTTATAACCTCATTTGCAGCTGCACATACTAACGGATTCCCTCCATAGGTAGAGCCGTGGTCCCCCGGTCCTAAGACTTTGCTCATTTTTTCATTGCATAGGAATGCTCCTATGGGGACCCCGCCTCCTAGCCCCTTAGCCAGGCTTATTATATCCGGCTTTATATTAAAGTTCTCATACCCTAGCATAGCCCCTGTCCTGCCAATGCCGCACTGGACTTCATCAAATATAATTGCTATATCTTTTTCCTTTGCAATAGTTTCAACAGCCTTAACAAAGTCTTTTTCAAGAGGATATACCCCTCCCTCTCCCTGAACTGCTTCTAACATAATCCCGCATACACTATCATCTACTTGCCTTCTTAAATCATCTATATCATTTGCTATTACATATTTAAATCCCTCTGTAAAAGGATAGAATGATTTATGAAAATGGTCTTGCCCTGTAGCAGCCAAGGTTGTAATTGTCCTGCCATGAAATGATTGCTTAAGAGTAATAATATTATTGCGGTTTTTACCATATTTATCAAAACTATACTTTCTCGCAAGTTTAATAGCACCTTCATTGGCCTCTGCTCCCGAATTAGCAAAGAATACTTTTTCCATTTTAGTCAAGGAGCATAATCGCTCTGCTAAGATTGCTGCTGGCTTATTATAATAGAGGTTGGATATATGTGTAATATTTTCGGCCTGTTCTTTAATAGCTTTAGTTAAACCTTGGTTTCCGTACCCTACACTACTTACACCTATACCACTTGTAAAGTCTATATAGGCCCTTTCCTTATCATCAAATACTATGCTCCCGCTTCCACTTGTTATTATAAGCGGAAACTGACTATAAGTATCCATATACCATTTGTCTGCCTTATTAATTAAATTACTTTGCACGATTCCCCACCTTCATTCATATATAAATCTACGATATCATTGTCCCTATTCCTTCATCTGAAAACAGTTCTAAAAGCACTGAGTGTGGCACTGTTCCATCTATAATATGCGCCTTCTTTACCCCTCTTCTAACAGCTTCAACACAGCAATCTACTTTAGGGATCATTCCCTTAGTCAGTACGCCCTCCATAACGAGTGAAGGCACTTCCTGGAGTTTCAGTTCTGAAATTAGACTGTTTTCATCCTCCATATCCCTCATAATACCAGGTACATCTGTAAGTAGTATTATCTTCTCTGCTCCTAGCTCGGCTGCTATTTTGGCTGCTGCAATATCTGCGTTAATGTTGTAAGGCTTTCCGTCCTCAATACCCTTAGCTACTGTTGATATAATAGGAATATACCCCTGGTTTATAACATCATTAATTACCTTAACATTTACCTTCTTAATCTCTCCTACATATCCTATATCCTGTCCGTTAATTAAGAGTTGTTCTGCCTCTAGCATTTGCCCATCCAACCCACATAAGCCTACAGCCTTCCCCCCATTTTGCTCTACAAGGGAGACAATCTCCTTATTTACTTTGCCGCATAATACCATTTGTACAATATCCATAGTCTCACTATCTGTATAGCGTTGCCCTTCAACAAACCTGCTTTCCTTACCAGTCTTTTCTAGGAATTCATTAATTTCCATACCACCCCCATGAATTACGACTACCCTAATACCCACATAACTAAGTAATATCAAATCATGAATAACTGCCTGTTTTAATCCCTCATTTACCATAGCATGGCCACCATATTTGACTACTATAGTTTTATCCTTAAATTTTTGGATATATGGCAGTGCCTGGATTAAGACTTCCGCTCTTTCTGTATTTATAGAATCCATCTCTCTCTCCTTTAGGTACGGTAAGCACCATTTATTTTTACATAATCATAGGATAAATCACAACCCCAGGCTGTGGCCTCACAACTGCCTGAGTTTAAATTAACAATTATCCTAATCTCCTTAGCATCTAGTATCTTTTTAGCTAAATCTTCATCAAAGTCTGCACCTTTGCCATCTTTATATACTGTAATAAGCCCTGATTTACTTTCAATATCTATATTTATTTGCTTAAGGTCAACTTCCACCCCTGCATAGCCTAGTGCACATAATATTCTTCCCCAATTAGCATCTGCCCCAAACATGGCTGTTTTTACAAGACTAGAAGCTATTACTGACTTAGATAATTTCTCAGCATCCTCTTCACTTTTTGCTCCCTTTACAAAGCACTCTACTAATTTAGTAGCACCCTCCCCGTCCCTAGCAATCTCCTTGGCAAGATAAATATTTATATGTTGAAGGGCCTTTACGAATTTGTCGTAATTTTCATCCTTGCTTGTAATTTTTGCATTTCCAGCCTTGCCATTAGCTAGGATGCTTACCATATCATTGGTACTTGTATCTCCGTCTACACTAATTCTATTGTAGCTTTTATCTACGGTAGTCCCTAGTGCCTCCTTTAATAAGTCCTGGTCTATATTTATATCTGTAGTAATAAAGGAAAGCATAGTTGCCATATTAGGTTCTATCATTCCTGACCCCTTTGCCATGCCCCCAAGGGTAACTTCCTTGCCTTCTATTTCTATAGATAAGGCAATCTCCTTATTAGATAGATCTGTCGTTAATATAGCCTCACTTGCATCTATATGGCCTTCCTTACTAGCCCTTGATACTAGCTCCGGGATAGCCGCTTCTATTTTTTCAACTGGAAGCTGTACACCTATTACTCCAGTAGATGCTACTATTATATCCTCTTTATTTGCTCCTATTTCCTTAGCAAGCCCCCTGGCCATTTTGAATGCATTTTGTCTTCCTTTTTGCCCTGTGCATGTGTTTGCATTCCCACTATTTATGATAATAGCCTGGGCCTGACCATCTTTCAGATGCTCCTGAGTTACATATATGGGCTCCCCCTTTACAAGGTTTCTGGTGTAAACTGCCGCACCACTACACATAACATCTGAATATATAAAGGCTAAATCCTTTTTTTCTCTTTTTAATCCGCAGTGAATCCCTGATGCAAAAAAACCCTTGGGAGCCGTAACCCCCCCTTTAATTTCTATCATTTTTTCATCCTTTCTTAAAATGCTGGCGGTATAAGCATAAGACCTTCTTCTTCCTCAAATCCCATGCGTATATTCATATTTTGTACTGCCTGCCCTGCTGCACCTTTGATCATATTATCAATAGCTGAACTTATAATAAGTCTCTGACTTCTAGAATCATAATGGATTGATATATCACAGAAGTTTGAATGTGTTACATTTCTAATGTTTGCTACCTGTCCTAGTGGCAAAATTCTTACAAACTTTTCATCCTTATAATAATCCTTGTAAATATCATGTATTTCCTCAATACTTGGGCTTTCTTTCAGCTGCACATATATAGTTGATAATATACCTCTACTAACAGGTATTAAGTGAGGCGTAAAACTAACTATTACATCCCCACCACAAAGCTCAGTAAGTGTTTGTTCTATCTCAGGCATATGGCGGTGACTGGCTATTCCATAAGCTGTTATATTCTCATTACACTCTGAAAAATGGGTAATTTGTGATGGATTTCTTCCTGTGCCTGTTGTCCCTGATTTTGCATCAATGATAACACTGTCTGGCTTTACAATTTTATTTTTAAAAATTGGTGCTAGTCCAAGTACTGCACTTGTTGGATAGCAGCCAGGATTAGCAATAACTATCGATTTCTGTATTTGCTCCCTATAAACTTCTGGCAGTCCATACACCGCCTCCTTATGTATATCTTTAATTTCAAAGTCTTTTTGATACCACTTTTTATATACATCTTCACTTTTGAGGCGAAAATCAGCACCTATATCAATACAAACCTTATTGTTTCTTATGCATTTATCGACTATATGCTCACTTAAACCATGTGGTAAAGCTGTAAAGATAAGGTCACATTTATTTATTACTTCATCACTGCTTTCACACACTAGGTCGACTATATTAAGTACATTTGGATATATATCCTCTACCTTCTGACCCTGGTAGCTTACAGAACTTATAGATTCTAGTTTAACCTTTGGATGGTTAGCAAGCAGTCTTATAAGCTCTATACCTACATATCCAGTTCCCCCAACTATTCCAACCTTTAACATTCTTGCCCTCCTCATATAATTTAACATCTTTTTAAGTTACTTATAATTATGCATTATTATAAGTAAATATGCAAGCCTTTTTAAAAAAATTTTCTTCTAGGGAACTTATAAGCCTATTAAAGCATATTATATATCTTAGAATATATATTAAGGATTGATAAGTTTATGTATAATTCTCATTTTATTCGTCAAAATATTCAACTTCAAGATTATGGGCCAGATCCATTTGTTATTGATATAGAAGATGCTACAGAAGATAATAATACATTTCGTACAGCCCTTTGGACTGGGCAATATCTCCAGGTTACCCTAATGAGTATTGAGCCTGGGGATGATATAGGACTTGAGCTTCATTCAGATCATGACCAATTTCTTAGGATTGAAGAAGGGCAAGGACTTATACAAATGGGTGATACAGAAAATAATTTAAGCTTCGAAAGGCGGGTAAAAAGCGACTACGCAATTCTTATACCCGCTGGTAAATGGCATAACTTAACTAATACTGGTATTGTGCCAATTAAATTATATTCTATTTATGCACCTCCAGAACATCCACATGGCACTATTCATGAAACTAAGGATATTGCACTAGATGCTGAACTTAATCAATAGGTATTAGCCATAGCCCATGCAATACTAAGAAGCCTTATAGCTTCTGGGATTTCTTCCTTTTCAAGGGTAGCAAATCCAAGTAATAGCATGGGCTCAAACTCTTGAATAGGCTTATCTATATAGTATTTAGATATGCCATTAATCTCTATCCCCTTGTCTCTAGCACGCCCTATTAATTCTTCCTCAGTCATTCCATTTCTAACCCTTATTAAAACATGCAATCCTACCTTTGCACCTAGTATTTCTACGTCTACTAATTGCTTTTTAACTTCTGACACTAGCATTTCTCTTTTTTTCTTATAAACATTACGCATTTTATTTAAATGCCTGCCAAAATATCCATCATTTATAAATTTGCAAAGTGCCTTTTGCTGGAAATTAGAAACCGGACATATATAAAAATTCAATTTTTCTTTGTAAATATTTATTAATTCTTCAGGTAGAACCATATAACTTACACGTAAGCCAGGTGTTAATGATTTTGAAAATGTACCGATATATATAACCTTTCCATCCGTATCTAAGCTCTGTAAGGAAGGAATGGGTTTGCCACTATACTTAAATTCACTATCATAATCGTCTTCTATAATGTACCTTGCCGGCTCCTCATTAGCCCAGTTAAGCAACTGTATACGCCTACTAATAGGCATAATACAACCCGTTGGAAACTGATGTGATGGGGTAATACATGCTACATTAGCCCCTGATTCTTCTAACCCCTTGGGAATCATTCCTTTTTTATCAAGTGCTATTGCCTTATAACTAGCATGATTGCGCTTAAATATCATGCTTAATTTTTCATACCCTGGGTTTTCCAGTGCATATATACAATCCTTATTAAATAACTGTATTAAAAGTTGCAATAAATATTCTGTACCAGAGCTAATAATAACTTGACTAGGAGAGCAGTTAACTCCCCTTGATTGGTGAAGATATTTACTTATACTTTTCCTAAGATTTGGATCACCTTGGGGATGTCCACTTTCTAGTAGTCCTTTATCTTCTTCCGTAATGGTTTCCCTAGTCACCCTTTGCCATTGGCTAAAAGGAAAACTATCAAAGTCAACCCCTTGATGGGAAAAATCATATTTTTGTTTGCTAACTACCTTACTAACACCATATTCATCTCCAACTACTTCTTCTAAATCTATAATTCCATCTATTTCTGAAACATAAAATCCACTCCTAGGTTTAGAAAAAATATATCCTTCTGCAATTAATTGATGATATGCATTCTGGACAGTATTCTGGCTACACTGAAGGTAGGTTGATAGCTGCCGCTTGGATGGTAACTTGGTATTAGCATCATAGTTTCCCCTTAAAATCTCTTTCTTGATATGGTTATATAACTGCTCATATATTGGTTCATCTAAGTCTTTATTAAGGTTTATTGTAATAATATTCATCTATAACTCCTAACTGGTACCATTAAATACATCAAATGTGGGACTTGTTATACAGTCAGATTCTACCTATAATTGTAGAACAAGTCAAGTTTTCAGAAAGGATAGTTAATATGAATAATAATATGGAAGTCAAAAGAAGTCTTACCGAGAAATTCAAAGGTGGAGTTATTATGGATGTAACAACACCGGAGCAAGCAAGAATGGCCGAAGCTGCAGGTGCATGTGCTGTTATGGCCCTAGAGCGTATTCCTGCAGATATAAGAGCCGCAGGTGGAATCTCAAGAATGAGTGATCCTAAGATGATTAAGGAAATCCAGGATGCTGTTTCAATACCAGTTATGGCAAAGGTACGTATAGGGCATTTCGTTGAAGCCCAGATTCTAGAAGCTATAGAAGTAGATTATATTGATGAAAGTGAAGTTCTATCCCCTGCTGATGATACCTATCATATAGATAAAAATAAATTTGATACCCCATTTGTTTGTGGTGCTAGGGATTTAGGGGAAGCTCTTAGAAGAATTGCTGAGGGTGCTTCTATGATAAGAACCAAGGGTGAGGCCGGAACTGGTGATGTGGTTCAAGCAGTACGTCATATGCGTACAATTAATCAGCAAATTAGAGTAATACAAAATCAGCGCAGTGATGAATTATATGATTCAGCCAAGGAACTTGGAGTGCCATATAATCTTATAAAATATGTCCATGATAATGGCAAGCTCCCTGTAGTTAACTTCTCTGCCGGTGGCGTAGCTACTCCTGCTGATGCTGCCCTTATGATGCAACTGGGGGCTGAAGGGGTGTTTGTAGGCTCTGGTATATTTAAGTCAGGAGATCCTGAAAAACGCGCAAAAGCTATAGTAGAAGCTGTTGCTAACTACAATAATGCCGAAATTATTGCTAAGCTCTCTGAGGATATTGGTGAGGCAATGGTTGGTATTAATGAGGATGAGATTGAGGTAATAATGTCTGAACGCTAATATTTAAAAAGGATACATCCGAGGATGTATCCTTTTATGATTACTTCATAATATCTAAGATTGTTGATTCAATATAAGTTACTCCATCTTTTAACTCTGGAGCTTGACCAAATTTTCTTAGGCTTTTATTTAGGCTGTAATTGGCATCTCCAATTTTTATTCCTATGGTTTGGTTTTGTTTTGTTAGTGTTATGCTTCGCTCTTGGCCATTCCACTCTATTTCATATCCTAATTCTTCTGCTGTATCTCTAAGTGCTATCATTGATACTTTTTCTGGTTCTTCTTGATCAGTTTCTGAAATTACCTCTGCATCCTCAGTTTCTTCTTCTATATCTAGTAACACTACCTTACTTGGCACTGTTTGAGCTGGGATACTCTTAGTTGCTGCTCCGTAAAATACTAATACTGGTTTACCATATATATCTTCTACTTCTACAGCTTGCCCTTCTTCATTAACTAATAATGTATCTTCAGCAATTTTTAACTTTAGGTAGTTATCTGTACTAACTAGGTTATCATTAAATTCTCCGACATAGCTTGACCCTACATACTCTTCGCCTTGGATTACAATTATTTCTGGTGTTAATTGTGGTGGAAGGCTCATTGTCATCGGTGTATTTGTTGGGTAAAATGCGTCAATTCTCATTCCTTCTTCTAACTTGTCTGCCCCTACAAGTTCTTCTGATTCTCTGTCCCACAGGGATACCTTGTCTGATATGTGGAATACTACCCCATATTCATCTTCTTCAATATCTGAATCTACCCAGATGCTGATGTTACCATCTCTTTCATTTACCTTTGAAATCGTTCCCGTAAATCTAATATAATTATTCTCTTCTACTTCATTAATATAATCATCTTCTACTATCTCTTTGCTTATAGGAACAATATCAGGTCCAGGTTGTATTCTGTCTTCTGCAAAGCTTACCATAGGCATTGCCATTGCTCCTACTACCATAAGTGCTAAAACTTTCCTTCTAATTGATTTACTCATTATTATCTCTCCTTGCTTTTATTATATTCTTTCTTATTATTTATTCCTTATACACCTTTTAGACGTAATCATTTACTAAAAGGTTCCATAAATAAATAAAAAGCCATGGTTTATAAATATACCATGGCTTTTTTTACTCTTATAGGGTTGATTTCCATAAACCGTGAAGATTACAGTATTCATAAACATCTACTGTACCTTCTTTATTGCTAGCACTAAATACCGCTTTTGGGTCATCTCCTGGAGAAAGATTAATTCTTTCAATACCATTATCAGTTACAAGAGCAATCCATTCAATATAGTGTTCATCTACCATTGGATGTAAGGTTGATCCTACAACTACATTAATATTATCTCCTTCTTTAGTTGCTACTGGAACATGCTTTTCTGTTGTTTGGTCAGCTGTTTGAGCTTCTAATTTACTCATCTCTTGACCACAACATACCACTGGTACTCCTGAAGCTTTAATTAATTCTACTATATTACCACATTTTTCACATTTGTAAAAAGCTACTGTTGATCTCATATTAAGATTCCCCCTTGGTTCTTATAGTTTATAATCATTATTATCAAACAACTTATTCCCATTATAAACCCTTCCAGGAATTATTTCAACACCTTTATTATTTTTACTATCTTTGATCTATTTTAATATAGTCTCTTGTGCTTGAAACATTTCTATAAGCTGGCCTAATAATTTTGCCTCCACTTATAAGCTCCTCTACCCTATGAGCGCACCAACCTGCTATTCTAGCTATGGCAAATATAGGAGTGTGTAGTTCATTAGGTATTCCTAGCATATTGTAAACAAAACCTGAATAGAAGTCTACATTTGCACACATTTCCTTTTCTACTCCTCTAACCTTAGCAAAAATACTTGGTGTTAACTCTTCAATACTTGCATAAAGATTAAATTCCTTATCCATTTCTTTTTCCTTAGCAAGTTCGATAGCTTTTTGTTTAAGCAATATAGCCCTTGGATCAGATAAGGTATACACTGCGTGGCCCATACCGTATACTAGCCCACTACCATCAAAAGCCTCTTTTCTTAATATCTTTTCTATATAAGCAGCCACTTCATCTTTATCTTCCCAGTCCTTAACATTTGCCTTGATATCTTCCATCATTGCAAGAACCATAGCATTAGCCCCACCATGTAGCGGCCCCTTTAATGACCCTATAGCTGCTGCTATTGCAGAATAGGTATCTGTACCTGTTGATGAAGCAACATTAACTATAAATGTGGAGTTATTTCCCCCACCATGCTCTGCATGTATAGTCAAAGCCACATCTAGAAGTTCAGCTTCTTGTCTTGTATATTTACTATCTGGTCTTATCATATGAAGAATGTTTTCTGCAGTGCTTAAGTGTGGCTGTGGATTGTGAATATATAAACTTTCATTGTCATGATAGTGTATTTTTGCTTGGTATCCATATGCAACCATAGTCGGGAACCTAGCAATAAGTTCTATACACTGCCTAAGCACATTATCTATACTAGTACAATCCGGATTTGTATCATAGGAATATGATGCAAGCACTGCCCTAGTTAGCTTGTTCATAATATCTTTACTAGGAGCCTTTAATATCATATCTTCCGTAAACCCATAAGGTAATGGCCTGAAATCTGATAGTAGTTCATTAAATTCATCTAGCCTTTGCCTTGTTGGTAATTCACCAAATAGAAGCAAATAACACGTTTCTTCAAAACCAAAACGTCCTTCTTTTTCTGAATTCCTTACAAGATCTTTAACATTATACCCCCTATAACGTAGTTGGCCTGGTACTGATACTTTTTTACCATCTACAAATTCATATGAGTGTACATCCCCTACTTCCGTAAGTCCTACTAATACACCAGTACCGTCACTATTTCTAAGCCCTCTCTTAACATTATACTGAGAATATAGATCTGGTGAAATCTTTCTTTCTTTTAATAGTTCTCCTAACTCATCCATAAGCTCCAAGCTTTCTCTTGAAAAAACCATATTTTTACCCCCTACTTCAATCATAATTATAAAACAATCTAATAATGCAACCCCTCTCACTCTAACTTGCATTATAGTTATTTAAACATATCTATGTACGTCTTTATATAGGGGTGTATTCGCTTGATTGTTTTAGTTAAACTTATTCATTAGATTATACTAGCTTTCCCTATTTAATGCAACATATTTTTTTATTCCTTCAATTTTCCAGATTTTGCAGAACACTACTTTAAAATCCATAGCTTTCTAGCACACAAAAAGGCAACTGTGTAGATAGGTAGTTTAGTACCTCCTAAACAGCTGCCATCATTACCATCTTAACTTAACCTTCCTTGCCTATGCCATAGACACTTCCCACTGGCATAGTAAATATGAATCCCACTCCTGGCCTGTCAATCCCCCCAACTACATTGTCTATAGTCTCAACTACCTTATCTACTAATTCTTGGCTTTCAAGAACTGTAAATACTGTTTTGTTATATGGATGACCATCATCCAAGAAGTTCTTTAGATATCCAAACATAGGAATATGTTGGTCTGAGTTACTAGCAAGAGCCCTTCCCATTCCCTGGCTATCTATAATCGTAGCACCCTTAACTCCTATCTCAACAAATTCCTCTAGTATATCTTCTAGGTAGTCTGTTTCATTAAGAATTAAAAATAATGCTTGCATGCTTACACCTGCTTTCTCATATTTTAACCTTTTAATTTTCCAAATTCTCCTGCTTTATTAAGAGCCATCTTTGCAAATATTGGCCCCGAGATTTCATATACAAATACACTAAACATTATAACTGTAGTAATTGCTGCGCTATATTGTGGCAACTGATTTGCAACTATAATAGATAGTCCTATTGAAATACCACCCTGTGGTAATAAGGTAAAGCCTAAATATTTCTGAACCATTGGGTCTGCATCTACCGCCCTTGCTCCTATAGTAGCACCCACAATCTTACCACCTGCCCTTGCAATAATATAGCCAAGGCCTAGTAATCCAACCTGCGCCAATACTTTAAGGTCTAGGCTAGCCCCTGCTAATGTAAAAAACAGCAAGTAGACCGGTGGAGTGAATTCATTAATACTATCAAAAACTCTTTTAGATTTTTTCATTAGATTAACTAAAGTACCACCTAGCATCATACATGTTAGCAGTGCTGATAAGTTTAATAAATTAGCAAGTCCTACACTTAATGCTATTGCTGCTAAACTTATTGAAAGCAATTCTTCTTTACTTTTTGATTTCTTAGCTACACCTGTAAGAATTATTCCTATAGCAAATCCAAGTACAAGTGAGCCTATTATTTCTATAAATGGCCATGAAACCATTTGCCAAAAACTTTGATCTGAAGTTCCTATAGATATGTGGGCTATTGACATTGCGATTCCAAAAATCATAATTCCCATAGCATCATCTATGGCTACAACTGGCAAAATAGTCTTTGTAAGAGGGCCATATGTTTTATATTGTCTTATTACCATAATTGTGGCAGCCGGTGCTGTTGCAGCAGACATAGATGCAATAACAAGTGAAAATACAAAGTCCTGGCCAAAAACAAAATACATCATTCCAAATACAAATAATACTGCACCTATAACCTGGGCAGTGGAAATAATAATTATACTTTTACCAAGTTTTTTCATATCCTTAATAATAAATTCGCTTCCGATGCTAAATGCTATTGCTGCTAGAGCAACTTCATTTATAGCTGCAAAAGAGCCTGCATCTTCTGGGGTAATAATATTAAATAGTGATGGTCCCAGTAGTAATCCAGCCACTAAATATCCTGTTACATTAGGTAAGGCTAAACGTTCAGCAGCCCTTCCACCCAAAATCCCTACAACCAATAAAATACCAAGCTTAAGAATTACATCCACTTTGAATTTCCTTCCATTTATTATTTACCTCCTATTTTAATTAAAATAAGGCTATATATCATATATTACAATACTATAATACACAATATATAGCCTTATGGCAAACTTTTAGCTTGCCTCTAGCCCACTTGATTCCATATTAGAAAGTATATAAGATACAAACTGGGAGCAAAAAAAGTGCTCTTTCCTAGTAATCCCACGGCCAATTACATAACTTAAAATACCAATAAAATTGTAACGGTAATCATCTTTATTAATATCAAACTAAAGGCATCTCTACAATAACTTTAAACAAATCCCCATCTATTTCTATATCAAACCTTCCACCTTGTATAGCAGTTAAACTCTCTGCTATGGAAAGTCCAAGACCTGAACCTTCGCTGCTTCTTGACTTATCAGCCCTAATAAAACGATCTGTTAATTCTTCTGGATCTATATCAAGGGGATAGGCTGACATATTTTTCATAATTAATCTACCATATCCATTGCTTTCTTCTATATCTATATATATTCTTGACCCTGGCATGGAATACTTAATGCTATTAGAAATAAGGTTTTCTATAATCCTCCACATATATTTACCATCAGCATATATTAAACTTTTTTCTTTCTCAGAGCTTATACGAACCTCTAGGTTAGCCTCTTGTGCCTTATCCTCATACTCCCCACTAGCCTGGTTTACAAGCTCATTAAGATTTACCTCTTCCTTATTAATAATTATATTACCACTTGATGCCTTGCTTGCCTCTATTAAATCTTCAATAAGCTGCTTAAGCCTATAGGATTTATCTTCCAAAATCCCTATATAATTATTAGCATTATCATTATCTATTTCTTCTTGCTTTAATAGATCTACATAGTTAATAATTGATGTCAAAGGAGTCTTTAGATCATGGGATACATTAGTTATTAGATCCGTCTTCATACGTTCTCCCTTAATAGCCTTATCCACAGCATTTTTAAGCCCATCCTGAATAGACTCAATGTCTCCTGCAAACTCCTCAAATTCCTTGGTAACTTTAGACTTATCTATTTTATAATCTAGATTCCCTTCTGATATTTCCTTAGCTGAACCCATTATAAGGGCAAGAGATTCCAGTTTTTCAGCAAGAAAGTATACTGCTATTCCATTGAAAGCTATAATTGTCAATTTACCAAATAAAAATGTATGGTAAATATTTTTAAACAAAAAACCATTAATTAGACCATAAATTACCATTATTCCTAAAATCCAAGGCTTAAATATCTTGTTGTTATATAGGCTTCCATATAGTTTTTTTACTATATTAATCAGATTACCTAAGGTTTTATATATTAAGCTATTTGTAAATAACTGTCCTTTTTTAAACTGCCTTATCATAGAGAAAAGATAAGTCATACCTACAACTGCATCTATAGCAAGTATAACTGCAGTTGATATAACTCCAAACTCTTTATTATAAGAAAAACTTAAAGTATTGGCTACAAAAATAATAGAAATCCAAGCTATAATCAAGACAAATATAGTTTGAATATCATTATATATATTGTCAATATTTGCAAGATAAATCTTGCCACCCTTTTCCTTACGTCCTGATACAAGCACTAAATAGATAAATGATATTAGAAATAGTATAAGAGATCCTATTAAGCCTGCTATAGCATACGGTTCATATGTTTTTACAAACTTATGGTTTTCATAAATCTCATGAATCTTATCACCTGCCACCAAGGGGTCATTAATAAGTATATATATATCCTGGGGTGACTTACTAAGCATGTTTTCAATATCTTCATAGTAGTATAAATCATATAAATCTTCCCGACTGCTAATATATATACTATTTGGATGATTTTTAATATCTTCAGGGTCTAGGCCCTTGGGTATTTTATAAGATATTTTATTAGTCTTTAAGTTCTTTATATAATAATTAAAATTAATTGCCTCAGTTAAATTATAATCTATCTTATTATAGCGATTTTTATCTAAGGGGTCCTGGCCACCATTTGTAGACTTAGTTGCAAATTCTACTAGATTATGGATAAGCCTGCCAACATGTTCCCTATATTCATAAGTTTCATCATAAGTAGAGGTATTTATATCATCACTATTTATCAATAAAAACCCACTACTTCCTAGTCCCACTATAATACTTATCCACAAAATAAATCCTGCTACTATCTTACCTGTCAAACTATATTTAATATTTTTCGATTTTGTATCCAATTCCCCACACCACCTTTAAGTATTTTGGTTCTTTTGTGTTAATTTCAATTTTTTCACGGATTCTTCTAATATGAACAGATACAGTATTATCCACAGAACAAGCTAAATCATTCCACACATGTTCATAGATTTGATCACTTGAAAACACACTGCCCATATTAGACATTAGAAAAAGCATAATCCCGTACTCTGTTGCAGTTAACTTTGCACTTTTTCCATCTACTAATATTTCTTTTGTATCCTTATGTAGCTCTAAGCCTCCAGTTTTTAGGACATTGTTTTCTCTTTCCATACTTCCCAGGCTGGTATATCTTCTCATCTGGGACTTAACCCTCGCCATAAGTTCTAGTGAATTAAAAGGCTTAGTAACATAATCATCAGCCCCAAAGTTAAGACCTGTAATCTTATCGGTATCCTCAGATTTAGCAGATATAATTATAATAGGTATATTAAGCTCCTGCCTAATCTTTAAAGTTGCAGATAAACCATCCATTTCCGGCATCATTATATCTAATAGTACTAGGTGAATTTCATTTTCTTTCAAACTGTTTAAAGCTTCCTTACCATTATAGGCTTTTACAACTCCATAACCTTCCTGCTTAAGAAAGATCTCAAGTGCATCTACTATATCCTTATCATCGTCACAAACTAAAACATTTAACTTCTCCACGTCTTTCCTCCTCTCTATGGTTATTTTACTAGGTGGTGTTTAAAAATTTACAACAAACTTCTTACGAAATTCTTACAAATAAAAAGGTCAGTCTCACCTGCTCTCTTTAGGCAAACTTCTGCTAAGTCTAGTTACTCCTGAATATTAACTTTCCTAAAAGCTACAAACTCGCTACACTCAAACATGTAGCTTTTCATACGGAAAGCTAGTATTCTTTCGTATAGGCTTAGGAAAAAGCTTGCAATTAGTTCGCAGATGAAACTTGACCTTTCGCTGTTATGGAATATAGAAACTTGACCTTTCTCTATTATGGAATATGGAAAATTGGTATTTTCTCTTAAAACTTTTGATTAATAATTAAATCGTAGTAATAAAAGCCTTCTAACTTTTTAAATATATTATAATTGGAGTTTGGCTTTATATTATGTTTGTTTAGAAGGTAGTCAGAGTTATCCTTGCCTAGTATGAGCTGCTCGCTTTGGGTTTTCCAGTAGTGGGAGATTTCTGTTTTTGGAAGCTTTAGGGTAAAGTTATCATATATATCCACTGCCTTATCTAGGTTTCCTTCTTTTTTATAAAAATATGATATATAAAGAAGCAGTTGTTTATTAGCTTCTTGCCCCGCTTCTTCTAATATGAATTCATAATTATTATAATAGTAATCAATATAATTTCTTATGTCTTTTGGCATTTCGTCTATAATACCTGCTAAGTATCCTTCTATAAATGTAGTAACACATGAAACTGTAAACAAGTCTAATTGCCTATTATTTATTCTTGGTAGAAGTCCCTCTAATAAAAGGTCCCTTAAATAGCCATTGTTTTCTATTACATCCTTATAGTCTACAGCAAAAGCAGCATATTGATAGAGCATAAGTGCTACAAAAAAATCATCTTCCTTATAGGCTTTATAGGCCGGGAAATCTGCATATACATTCTCTGTTTTTATAAAGCAAGTAAGTAGGGTAGTCACATTAATACCTATTAGGCTTAGCCCAATTACTGCTATATAGCCATCTTTGGCAAGCAAGAAGTTTCCTAATATTACTAGAAGTAAACTTGCTATAGGCCCCCCAAGTATAGCCCTTGCATTGGCTTTTTGATTTTCTTTAAATTCTTTATGGCTATTGACAGGTTTAAGATTAGGTACTACTATCCCTCCCACATTACCACCATTATGGTTAAATTTTAAATTCCACTTAGACCCATCAAATATAAGGCTAAGTATATATATATTTAACATCCTTACAGGTATTTTATTATATTTAAATCCTATAAAATGACCCATTTCATGTATTGCAATGGAAAAAAATAAAACTAAAACAATTATCAGTCCTATAATTAAAAAAGAGGCCTTCTTATCAGGAAATAAATACCTTAAAAGTTTTCCGCCCCCAAATCCTGCTGCATAACCTAAGGCTATACCTAGGATCATTAGAATAATCTTATGTTTTTTATCCATATTATCCCCCCATTTAATAATAAACACAAAAACACAAGGCTATGACTTAATATAGTCACGCCTTGTGCTTTGATTATCTTCTTGAAATATATTCCTCTATAACCTTAACTGTATTTTCAACTCCTATTGAGCTATCTATACAAAGGTCATAATTGGTTAGCTCCCCCCACTTATTAGTAGAGTAAAAATTATAATAAGCTTCCCTTTGTTTGTCTATCTTATTAACATGTTTCTTTGCACCTTTTTCATCAATACCATACTCGTTAACTGCCCTATTTATTCTGTTTTCTTCAGATGAGTGTATAAAAACATTAACACAATTATTATGCTCACTTAAAACATAATCCGCACACCTTCCAACAAAAACACAGGATTCTCTTTCCGCAATATCCTTAATAGTATTAAGTTGGGCTATAAATAATTGGTGATGTAAAGGTAGTTGTGTAGTGCTGTACATCCCAGTTTGAAAATAATAGAAGCTGTTCACCGATTTTTCATCATAATTCTCAAGTACTGATTCCGAAAATCCACTTTCTTTCGCAACTTCTGATAGCAATTCTTTATCGTAACAAGGAACACCTAAAGCCTTAGCAAGCGCCTGACCTACTTGTCTTCCCCCACTTCCATACATACGTCCAATAGTGATAACTAAGTTATCCATGATGGTTCCTCCTTTATATATTATATTCTCTATATCTATATTATAACACCTATCGCAGGAAATTTTCAATATTGTCTATACGTTTTTGCTCTTCCTTTATTATTTCAGATAAAACCTTATAAGTTAGGCTTAGTCTGTCCTTTTCTTCTTTAACTAAAAATCCCTGTATGCTAATCATTAAGGAAATACTTTGTTTTTGGAAATCCAAAGCTAGATTTAATAGCTGGTTTATACTACTTATATTGCTTGAATCTGGATATACAAACCCACTAATAAGGTTAGAAGCCTTATCATAGACATCAAAGTCTATACCAGGAAGCTCCTTCTTTATTAAATCTTTTTTTAATTGATTGCATGCTTGTACATTTTTATTTTCCTGGTTAGCAAGTATTCTTGCTGCAAATTTTACATCATCATCTATATTATCTGCAATACTTATTTCTTTGTATATATCATAGGCATTATTTTTTAAAGTAACAGCTCTATTTAATAGGTCTATAATTGTATACATAGTTTCCTCCTGTCACTAATAATTTATCACATTAAAGTGTTCTTATATTATATGCTTATTAGTCCTTATTATCAACTTCTGTTATACTATAATATGTAACAATTATAATTTATATAAATGAAATGGAGTGGATTTAATGAAATTCAATATTGGTAATGGTGGGTCAGTCCACATTATTACAGTTTTTGAAGGGTATAAGGATATTAATGAATCCCCAAAACTTTATGAGTTTATTACTAAAAACGACTTATTTAAGGCTAAGTGTGGTGATGTTTATTCCGATATATCATCAGCAGGCAGTAATACCATTTTACTAGGTCTAGGTAGCCAGGATAAAATTAATAGCAATTCCATAAGGAAGGCTTTTTATAAGCTTGGCAAAAAGCTTATGGAACTTAAAATTAAAGATATAAGAATCGACGTCCCAAACATTGAAGGTTTTTGCTACAGTAAAACTGCTCAAGCTATAGCCGAGGGACTACTAGAATCAGAATATAGTTTCGAAAAATACTTATCCGAAAAAAAGGTTATTCCTACAGTCGAAGATGTATACCTTAATATTGCAGATGAAGAAATTGAAAGCACTCAACTTGGAATAGATAGGGCTACACTTCTTATGGATAGTGTTTTCCTAGCTAGGGATTTAGTTAATGAACCTGCTATATATTTAACACCTGAAAAGCTTGCAGAGACTGCACATAATGAATTAACGCCTCTAGGAATTAGTGTAGATATTTATAATAAGGATGAAATTTCTAAGCTTGGTATGGAAGCTTTTTTAGCCGTTTCACAAGGATCTGCCAATGAACCTAGATTTATTGTTATGAAATGGAATGGCGACAAGGATAGCGATTATAAAACTGCTCTTGTAGGAAAAGGCCTTACTTATGACTCTGGGGGATACTCTATTAAACCTACCGACAGTATGGTAGATATGAAGTCTGATATGGCCGGATCAGCCACGGTTATTGCAACTATGAAGGCACTGGCTAAATCCAAGGTTAAACAAAATGTTGTTGCTATTGTGGCAGCCTGCGAAAACCTAATATCAAGTAAATCCTATAAGCCAGGCGATATTGTATCTTCTATGTCCGGCAAAACAATAGAGGTACTAAATACTGATGCAGAGGGTAGATTAACGCTTGCAGATGCCTTATGGTATGCTGTAGACGTAGAAAAAGCAGATCAAGTAATAGATATAGCTACACTTACTGGAGCCTGCGTAGTAGCCCTTGGGGATGTTTACACAGGTGCAATTACTAATAATAATGAGCTTATGGATAAGCTAGTTGCTGCTGCCAATTCATCTGGTGAATATATTTGGCAACTTCCAACTAATGAATCCTATAAAGACCTTATTAAAGGCACCTACGGAGACCTTGCCAATACTGGTGGTAGAGGGGCTGGGACTATAACGGCAGGACTTTTCCTAGAAGAGTTTGTGAAAGATACCCCTTGGGTTCATTTAGATATTGCCGGAACCTCCTTTTTAGATAAGCAACGTGGCTACCTACCTAAGGGTGCTACAGGGGTTCTTGTTAAAACTTTATATAACCTAATTAATAATTAAACCTACTGGAGATAGATAGGAAAATCTAGGAATATTTCTTAAAAGACCGTATGCTAGGGCTATGGTTATAGATAGACCAAGTATTATATTTGCCAGCCTATATTTTCCATTATCTTTGGCAAACCAGTAAAGACCAAGCATTATTGGTGCTATAAACAATAATGCATTGAACCTAAAAGCCTGATAAAAGTTAAATTTAAAACAGGAGTTTACCGCCCGGGTCATTCCACAACCTGGGCAGTAAAGTCCTGTTATTTTATTAAATATACATGGCAAAATTGGCCCCTTAAATGGGTCCTTAAAATAAACAAATACACTTAAAAGTATAAGAAACACCCCAAGTATTATTATTTCTTTTCTTTGGGCAAGTTTTTTAAACATATCTCACTAGGTCATTAATATCCGATTGTATTATTGCAAGCACTACAATATGTAGGCCAAATAAGGAAAGTATCAAATATAAAACAGAGTTGTCTGAAGCATGCCTTCCCGCTCTTTCTTGGGCCATATATAGCTTCTTACCCATCTTATAATTCCAATATATTGTGTACAGACCGCATGTAACTATAGAAAGCAAGAGAACCATCCCACCACTAGTCCCCATTTCACCACTAAGTGAATTAGCCTCGTCTGTTACCTTAACTAACCAGTACAAGCTATATATCCCACATGTAATAACAGAAAAGAAAATTGCTAGCCCTACATTTCTTTCTTCAATCATTTAAATTCCCCCTTTGTTGTTTTAAATTTCTACACTATTATATCACACCACCTTTTACTTTGCACCATTTGTTACCTTTTACTTTTTAATTGTTTTTATTTTATACAACATTATAAACCCCCAGTCTTTTGCACAATTCTTCTTCTTTAAACATTATTATCTTAAACATATTTACAGTGTTACTTTTTGTCACAATTTATTTTTTTACTTTACCTACAATTATGGTATAATAGCTACAGGCATTATTATTCAATTCTTATAATATCAGAAAGGGGTAATAAAATGAAACTAAAAGGTAAAGTAGTAATTGCGCAAGGTGGAGGACCAACAGCAGTAATTAATCAATCCCTAGTAGGAGCTGCCCTTGAATCTAGAAAATTCCAACAAATAACTAAGGTATATGGAGCTGTTGGCGGGGTTAATGGTATTATTAATGAAAGATTTTTAGACCTAACCCAGGAGACTACTCACAATCTAGAGCGGGTTGCAAGAACACCCTCTTCAGCGCTTCTTTCCACAAGAGATAAGCCTGACTTTGCATATTGCCAGGAAATATTTAGGGTTTTTAAAGCACACGATGTTAGGTATTTTTTCTATATTGGAGGCAATGACTCCGCTGATACAGTTCGTATTGTAAATGAACAAGCAGAACATGAGAATTACGACTTTAGAGCTATACACATACCCAAAACTATAGATAATGACCTATTAATTAATGACCACACCCCTGGGTATGGATCAGCTGCTAAGTTTGTAGCCCAATCATTTATAGGTGTTAATCTAGATAACCGAGCTTTGCCAGGTGTACATATTGGCATAATTATGGGTAGGCATGCTGGTTTCTTAGCTGCAGCTTCTTCCATAGCACAAAAATATCCCGACGATGGACCACACCTAATTTATCTACCCGAGAGAGCTTTTGATATGGATACATTCCTGAAAGATGTTAAAGAAGTATATGATAAGTACGGCAGATGTATAGTAGCTGTTTCAGAAGGAATCCAAGATGAAAATGGTGTTCCTATTATTACTAAATTTGAGAATTGCGAATATGATGATCATGGAAATGTTGAGTTGTCCGGGACTAATGCACTAGGTGATTTACTTGCTAATCAAGTTAAAGAAAAACTCAAAATAGAAAGGGTAAGATCTGATACTTTTGGCTATCTACAGCGCTCTTTCATGGGTTGCGTTTCTAATGTAGACCAACAAGAAGCTAGAGAAGTTGGGGAAAAGGCTGCCCAGTTCGCCCTATGGCATAATGTAGATGGTTCTATTACAATCCACAGGACTGGTTATTATTCTGTAGATTATAAGTTAACCCAGCTAGATAAGCTAGCCGGAAAAACCAAGTATATGCCAGATGAATTTATTAACGAAAAGGGTAACCATGTTACAGATGCTTTTAAATACTATTTAACACCATTATTAGGCTCTGATATGCCTTCTGCTAGTATGTTAAGAGCCCCCATGGCAGACAAGATACTTAATAAATAGAAACTCTATTAGATTTAAATACAAAAGGGAAATGTGAGTTATTTACACATTTCCCTTTTAATATAATTAATTTCTTATTATCTAGAAGCTACAAGCATCCCTTTAAAGCCTCAAGATCTAATATTTTAAATGTATTCCTATCAAATTCAATAATACCTTCATCTTGCATATTTACTAATTCCCTAGATAGGGAGGGCCTTTGTATATTAAGATACTCTGCTAGCTCACTTCTTGTAAGGGGAATTTTAAATACTGGTATTTCTTTCTTATAATATTCCTCAAGTAAATATGTGCTTACCTTCATTCTTATAGTTTTTAAAGATAGCATTTCCACCTTGTTATGAAGCATGGCTGCTTTTTTTGATACTATATGCAAGGTATTTTGAATAAGGCGCCTATGACCATCACACATATGAGGACACATACCTATAATCCTATCTGGTGCTATAAAAAGCACCTTACAATCTGTCTCTGCCGTAACAGTTTCCAGCCATTGCCTTTCAGTAAAGGCTGAAATCTCACCGAAAATTTCCCCCCGGCCTATCCTAGATATAATTAATCTATCTCCAGCCAAGGTTTCCTTTGTTAGAATAACCTTCCCTTCTAAGACAAAACCTATGCCAGTAAACTGACTTCTTTCAATACTTATTATCTCTTTTTTCTTATAATTTCTAATACTAGGATTTGAACATCCAAGTATTTTTATTAACTCACCACGTTCAATACCCTGAAATAATTCTGAAGCTAATAGCATATCAGTCCATTGTTCATACACCTATACACCACCTTACTACCCTACATTAAATTGGGATTCATATAAATAAGAATACATACCTTCCTGCTTTAATAGATCTTTATGGGTCCCTCTTTCTTCTATTCCATTTTCAGTAAGAACAACTATTTCATCAGCATTTTTTATGGTTGATAATCTATGGGCAACTATTAGTGTAGTCCTTCCCTTGCTTAAACTTTCTAAGGATTTTTGGATTAGCATTTCAGTTGTATTATCAAGTGCTGATGTGGCCTCATCCAGTATAAGAATTGGTGGATTTTTAAGGAAAATTCTAGCTATAGAAATTCTTTGCTTTTGCCCCCCTGAAAGTTTAACTCCTCTTTCACCTATATTAGTATTATATCCATCAGGTAAACCTACAATGAAATCGTGAATATTGGCTTTTTTGGCGGCTTCTACTACATCTTCAAAATCTGCATCTAAATCGCCATACCAAATATTTTCTCCAATTGTTCCAGTAAATAAGAATACATCTTGCTGAACGATTCCTATATTCTTCCTCAGGGATTCTCTTTTTATATTCTCAACATTTATATCATCTAATAAAATTTCCCCTTCATCTATATCATAAAAGCGTGGTATTAAGTGGCACAGGGTTGTTTTACCTCCACCTGATGGCCCAACCAAAGCAACTGTTTTACCTTTTTCGATATTTAGATTTATGTCCTGGAAAATCCTAGTATTTTCATCATATTTAAAGCCAACACCATTAAAGTCTATCTTTCCTTCTACTTTATCAAGTAAAATAGATCCTTCCTCTTCTTTTTCTTCTTCTTCCTCTAGTATTTCTATGAAACGCTCAAAGCCAGTCATACCAAGCTGGAACTGTTCTACAAACTGTACTAGTTTTTTTATAGGTGCCAGAAATAGATTTACAAAGAGTAGATATGCTACATAATCCCCAAAATTAATATAACCTTGGTATGTAAAATATCCTCCCGCAATTAGTACAACTACATTTAATAAATCTATAATAAAGTTAGTACCTGAGTAAAATTCTGCCATTGTTTTATAGGCATATTCCCTTGCACTTTGAAAACGATTATTACTTTCCTGAAACTTCTCTACCTCATGCTCCTTATTAGCAAAAGCCTTAGCCACCCTAATACCTGAAATACTATTTTCTAAGGAAGCATTGACTTCTCCAACTTCCTTCCTAGTTTTTGCAAATGCATTAGACATTTTAACCCTCTTTTTGACAGAAAACCAAATAAGCAGTGGAATGAAGGCAAAAATTATAAGGGTTAATGTTAAGTTAATTGTTGATAAGATGATAAAAGAACCTATTAACATAATGCTAGATACAAATATATCTTCTGGTCCATGGTGGGCAAGCTCTGTTATTTCTTGTAGATCATTTATGATACGGGACATAATAACCCCAGTTTTATTTTCATCAAAGTAGGAAAATGGAAGTTTTTGAAGATGTTTAAATACATCCCTTCTCATATCTGCTTGCATTCTAACCCCTACAACATGGCCATAATACTGTATAACATAATTAAGCATTGCCTTTAATATATAAATAAGCAGTAAAATTACGGCCCATGTAAACATTAACCTTAATTGTTTATTGGGTACATATTTATTCATTATATTCCTTGTAATCATTGGATAAAACAAATCACATAGGGCTACTAAAAAAGCAGCTATCATATCTATGGCAAACAACCTTTTATGCGGCTTATAATATTGTATAAATTTCTTTATCATGGTATAAAACCCCTTCTAGTATTAAGCTTTTATCTATTATTAAACACTGGTTATTATAACTAAGTTTATATCTTATGTCAATTTATGTCCTATTACAAAAGCTAGAAGCACCTTATAAAAATAATCCCGGTGATTCTAGCTTTATTTATATTTTAAGCTTTATTTTTCATTAGTCTTCTTTGAAATGTAATAAAAATCCCAGCTGGAATTATAATCCATCCTAGACTTTTAATTAGTGAGTTTTTTGCTTGAACTTTTTGCTTTTGCATTTCCCCTTCTACCATAAAGTCATACCTATCCCTAAGTTCTTCTTCAGATGGTATTTTCCTATCCTTCTCTTCATCTTCATATTCATACTTTTCATTTACTTCCCATCTTCTAAAATCTTCATATGATTGGTAATAAGGAGCTGGCGATACTAAGTCTGCAACTGCCATAAATGCTGCTACACTTCCTCCTATTGACATCATTAAGGTTGCAAATAATACTAAATATACATATATATTTCTAATCATATCTTCTCCCCCTTCATCTTCACTTATATTTTTATTTCCTGCCTTAATAGCAACTGCTATTACAAAAATTATTCCTATAATTATTGCTAAACTTATTACTGGAAACAAAACTGAAAACATCATATGATCCCTCCTATTTACATAGTTTAAAGGTTTAAACTGCTAAATAACCGGCATAGCCTGCTAGTAAGACTACAATAGCAAATACCATTCTATATACTGCAAATATCCTCATAGGCTTGCGCTTTAAATAAGATATAAATTTATTTATTACTGCTAGTGCAACTATAAAGGATACAATAAACCCTACAGCTAGAGATATTATCTCTGAGCTTGTTAGCACCATAATACCACCTATCTTTATAAGTTTTAGGAAGCTCATTCCTACCATAACTGGAATAGCTAAGAAGAATGAAAATTCAGCTGCTGCAACTGTAGACAAACCTGCTACCCATCCACCAATTATTGTTGATGCTGATCGGGACATTCCTGGTATAATAGCAAGGCATTGAAATAAACCAATAATTAAAGCCTGCTTAGCTGTTATCCTAAACATATCATTCATGGATTTTTGGTCCCTAAATCTATTTTCTGCATATATCATTGCTATACCGCCGAAAAACAGGGTAAGAGCTATTGGTACTGGACTAAATAAGTATTCATCTGCTAAATCATCTAATAATATACCAAATACCCCTCCAGGTATACAGGCTATAAATACCATGAGCCAAAATTTAAATCCTGATTTTTGATATCCCACCTTATTAGGAAAAAAATTAACTAATGTATTCCAAATCTTATCCCAGTATAAAATAACTACTGCAAGTATAGCTCCAAGTTGTATTACATATGTATACATCTCCACATAACTTGGAGTAGTACCCTCAAACCTTATTAAATTTTGGAATATTACTAAATGCCCTGTTGATGAAACGGGCAAGAACTCTGTTAACCCCTCAACAATCCCCAGTATTAGGGATTTAATCGCTAAAATCATCGTATCCACTTAATCACCTTTTCTTATTTATTATATTTGTCTTATCTAATTATACTATAAACTCTTCCTAGTATACACCTTTTTTACTAAATTAAAATAGCTTTCATTATTGTTTTTTATATCTTTTAGGTTTATAATAGTACTGTATACAATTATGTATTGAAATATGAAAGGAGCTATTATAATGGCATTAGTATCAACTAAAGAAATGTTTGACAAAGCTTTCGAGGGCAAATACGCAATTGGAGCATTTAATATTAATAACATGGAAGTGGTTCAAGCGGTAACTCGTGCTGCTAAAGAATTAAACTCTCCTGTTATGTTACAGGTATCAAAAAGTGCTCTTGAATATGCAGGGCCAGAATATTTAATGGGAATGGTTAATGCTGCTGTTGAAGAAACAGGTGTAGACCTTGCTCTTCACTTAGACCACGGTCCAGACCTTGAAACTATCAAAAAGGTAATCGATATTGGATTCACATCAGTTATGTATGATGGATCCCATCTTGATTTTGAGGAAAACGTTGCAAACACGAAAGAAGTTGTTGATTATGCTCACGCAAGAGGTGTAGTTGTTGAAGCCGAACTAGGAGTTCTTGCTGGGGTAGAAGATGATGTAAATGTAGCTGAAGAAGATGCAACATATACAGATCCAGACCAAGCTTTAGAATTTATCCAACGTACAGGATGTGACTCTCTAGCAATTGCTATCGGAACAAGCCATGGCGCTGTAAAATTCAAAGGCGAACCAAAACTACGCTTTGATATTCTTGAAGATATAACTAATAAATTAGAAGCTGCAGGTATTAAAAATTACCCTATTGTATTACACGGTGCTTCATCTGTTGACCAAGATACAGTTGCTAAATGTAATAAATATGGCGGTAAACTTGAAGGATCTAAAGGTATCCCAGTTGAAATGCTTAGAAAAGCTACTTCAATGGCAGTATGTAAAATAAATATGGATACTGATATTCGTCTTGAAATGACAGCAGCAGTTCGTGAAGTATTTGTTGAAGATCCAGCAGCATTTGATCCACGTAAATATTTAGGAGCAGGACGCGATGCTGTACAAGAAATGATTAAAGGTAAGATTATAAATGTTTTAGGTTCAGATAACAAAGCTTAAAATTTTATAAATTACACTAGAAATGGACTAGATTTTCATCTAGTCCATTTTTTATTATTATTTACTTATAAACATTTGTGTCCAAACATTGCCACTTTCAATATGCCCTACACCTATATGTGTGTAATTTCCTAGTATATTTTTTCTATGCCCTTCACTATTCATCCATGCACTAACAACTGCTTCTGGACTCCTTTGGCCTTTGGCTATGTTCTCCCCAGCTGCCCTATATGAAACACCGAATTGCCTCATCATATCAAAAGGTGATCCATAAGTTGGGCTATTATGGTCAAAATAGTTTCTACTTTGCATATCCTGTGACTTTAATTTTGCAACCTTACTTAAATCATAGTCTATTTTAAGAGCAGGTAATCCCTGTCTTGCTCTTTCTGCATTAGTAAGCTCTACTACTTTTACTTCAAACGCACTTACAGAACTATTAACTTCCGGAGTTACTTCTGGCTCTAGCTCAGGAGTTTCTTCTGGAGTGATTTCTGGTTCTATAGGTTCTACTTCTGGCTTACTTTCTGGTCTTTTTCCTTGGTCTATGTACCAATCATAGTTTTCTTGATCGCAAACATAAAACCTTTCTATGGTTTTTGGATTGTACCTATATAGGCGACTATGAAAATCCCTACTTCTATATGGAGCTGCAAATGTTTGCTGTGATTGTAAACCTAAACTAAGGACTGTTGCACCTACAAATGTTAATAATCCTGCCTTATTTTTAATTTTCATGTTATACTTCCCTTCTTAATTTGTTTTCAAAACTTATCGATCTAGTATATTACTAACTTGATAAGCTTTGTTACATAAGTATAACATAATTATTAACTAACATCTTCAGGAACATTCTTCCATTATAATAAGGACCTTATTTTATCTCCCGCAGCATTTTTTATACTTTTTACCACTTCCACAAATACAAGGTTCGTTACGTCCAATCTTTTTATCCTTAACTATGGTTTTTGATTTATTATATTCTTTTCTAATTTCCTTACGCTCTTCTATAGTTAAGATATCTTCCCATTCCTCAAGCTCAAATAGCCATTTAGCTTTAGCATCTAGCATATTTTTATAAAGCTCTTTATAATCTATTTCAAAGCTTACTTGGGAGTCCTCTGTTAATGACTGAAGATCATATTTATCTTTTAAACTATCGTTAATTCCATCAACAAAACCTACAAATTCTACATCTGTCATCCTATGCTTCTTAGCAAGCTCTGATATTGTCCCTTCCACTATTTCTTCTGGGTTTGAAAGAATGCTTTGGTATACATCTTTTTCCCTCATTAAATAATCTTCTACCATCTCTGTGTACTGCTCTTGTGACTTAGTATTTTGTGCATACTTATCCCATTGTTCATATAAAGTCATACTTAAAAATCCTTTCCTATATCAAATATTTAATATTTAAACTAACTTTAAAAACTCTTTTATCACTTTTGCCATCTCATTTGTTTGGCATACTATATCATGCTCTATTTTTCTTGTTTTTAAGCCATCAATTCCTTTCGGAATTTCTCCACCAATTATATCATTCATTTTATCAACTAGTTCAAATTCATCAGTTTCCTTATATGCTTCTGAATCTAAGGCATCCATTACGCTACTTGGAAATTTATAAGGACTTGCCGTAGAAACTATTACTGTTGCTGTGCTATCAGATCTATCAGCTTTATAATCTTCATAAACAGCGTATGCTACAGCTGTATGTGTATCCATCAGATATCCTGTAGATTCATATACTTCCTTAATAACTTCCTGGGTCCTTACATCATCTGCATAACCACCATAAAAATCTATTAGGTTCTCCTTCATTTCACTAGTTATATCATATTTGCCTTGTTTTTGTAATTGATCCATTAAATCCTTGGTTAATTCCGCATCATCGTTAGCAACATAGTATAGCAATCTTTCTAGGTTGCTTGAAATCAAAATATCCATAGATGGGGACATGGTGATATTAAAATCCCTGTTTTTATCATAACTTCCATCTTGGAAAAAATCATATAAAACCTTGTTACTATTGGATGCACATATTAAATCACCAATAGGTAAGCCCATTTGTTTAGCATAATAGGCGGCAAGTATATTACCAAAATTACCAGTTGGAACAACAACATTCATTGTATCCCCTTCTTCAAGAGTTCCATCTTGCATTAACTGTGAGTAGGAATGGAAATAATATACAACCTGCGGAATAAGTCTTCCAATATTAATAGAGTTAGCTGATGAAAAAACATAGCCATTCTTATCTAGCTCTTCCCTAAATTCTAAATCTGCAAATATATTTTTTACTCCTGTTTGGGCATCATCAAAGTTGCCATTAATCCCTATAACACAAGTATTTTCGCCTTCCTGGGTAATCATTTGGCGTTTTTGTATTTCGCTTACTCCGTTTTGTGGGAAGAACACTATAATTTTTGTTCCATCTACATTGGCAAACCCTTCAAGTGCTGCCTTACCTGTATCCCCAGATGTAGCTGTTAATATTACTACATCCTTATCAATTTTTTCCTTCTTTGCTGATGTCATCATTAAATATGGCAAAATAGAAAGTGCCATGTCCTTAAATGCTAATGTTGGGCCATGAAAAAGCTCCAAAAATTTTAAATCACCTGCAGTATTAACAGGTGCTATTAAATCATTAGCAAATTTGGAATCATATGCCCCATCAATACAACTTTGTAATTCTTCCTTGGAAAAATCAGCAAAATATAATCTCATTACCCTATATGCTAATTCCTTATATTCCATCTCCTTCATATCACTTAAGGAAAAATCCATTTCTGGAATATACTCTGGTACAAATAGACCTCCATCATTAGCAATGCCTTTTAATATTGCCTGACTAGCCCTCGTACCTTCTTCCCCACCTCTTGTACTTCTGTATGTAATCATTAACACTTCCTCCTTAGTACTTTCATATTCTTTTTTGATTATACCACATTTTATCCACATATTTCACTATTCTTTAACTATTAATAAGAGCACAAGATATTTTCTTGTTTTCTTGGCACTTTTTGCCTTCCTATGTAACATAAATTCCCCTCAATGCATAATCTATAGTAGAGATTCCTCTTATGGCACATGCCTTATAAGTCTCTAATATATTGATTAAAATAGTACTAGGAGGTATATGTATGACACGCTCACTAAGGGATAGTTTAAAATGCCTTGTAAACCAAAAAGTAATCATTTATGCTGGAAAAATCAAATACTGTGTTGTTATTACGCAAGTGTGTGATTGTTATGTTAAAGCAATTGAAATGGGAACTGGGTATGTAAAAGTATTTAACCTAGATCGTATTGACTATGTAGAAGATTTCTACTCATAACTTTTAACAAATAGAAAAAGTTATATTAAATTATATAAAGGAGGATTTTTTATGAGCTGTAATTGTAGAGGTGAACGTTTCTTCACTCGTCCTATAGAAGATAGTTGTGTAGATTCTAGAGATTTTGTGCAAGATAGTTGCGCAGGTTATGATAATAGATGTAATTGTGGATATTATGGTTGCAAGTGTAATGCAAAATCTGTAATTCCTGGTTGCTGTACTGGCGGTGTGGCTGGTGCTACTTTTAAGGATGGACTTTGCCAGTTTGTTAATCGTAAGGTTTTAATCCGTGTTGGCTGCCAAACTTTATGTGTTGTAATTGCTGAAGTTTGTGACTGTGTTTTAAAAGCAATCTGTCCTAAGACGGGTAAAGTATTATACTTCAATCTTGACCGTGTGGTTGATGTTCAAGATATCTATTCATAAAACTAAGGAGCCCATAGGGCTCCTTTATATTACTCATATACGCTTCTTTTAAGGGCACCTATAAATGGTAGGTTCCTATAATATTCTGCATAATCTATTCCATAACCTACTATAAACTCATCTGGTACTTCAAAACCTGCATAGTCTATATCAACATTCTTTTCACGTCTTGCCGGCTTATCTAAAAGTGTACATATTTTAATTGAACTTGGATTCCTGCCAGTTAAGATCTTCTTTATGTAAGCCAAGGTTAGTCCTGTATCTACTATATCTTCTACTATTATAATATGCTTACCTTCTATACTATGCTGCAGGTCCTTTTCAATTCTAACTACACCTGATGATTGCGTAGATGTTCCATAGCTTGAAACAACCATATAGTCTATCTGTAGGGGTATGTCTATCTCCCTTATAAGATCACTCATAAAAACACTTGATCCTTTTAGTATTCCTACCACTAATACTTCCTTACCCTTATATTCCTTGGAAATCTGCCTTCCTATTTCCTTTGTTTTCCTAGATATTTCATCCTCAGATATTAATATCTTCTCTATATCATTTCTCATCCTGCACCTCTTTTATATTATTAATTATTATAACTTCCTAAATTTTGCTTTTCTATTATTATATGTTGTAAAGTATTTAAAGCCTGCTTCTTTCAGTAGTTGCCTGCCCTTTTCGTAATCTGCGCCAATATCTTCTGGCCTATGTGCATCTGAACCAATGGTAATTATTTCTCCTCCTAGATCCTTGTATCTCTTTATAATATCAAATCTAGGGTGCATATGTCCTACTCCATACCTAAGTCCTGATGTATTTACCTCTATACCCTTAGAATTCCTAATTAATTGGCATAGTATTTCATCAATTACTTCCCTGTAATCCATATAATCTAGGTCTGTATTAGGGTAGTTACCATACCTACAAATAAAATCTACATGGCCCAAAACATCAAAGTTATCAAAGTTATCAATGCATTCTTTAATAGCATGGAAATATTCCCTAAAAGCTTCTTTTTTTGTTTTGCCAGCAAAAAAGTTGCCACTGTAAAAATCTTGCCCATTAAGTGAGTGCATAGAACATATGATGAATTCAAAAGGATTATTATTTATAAATTCATCTAACACATCCCTTCCTCTTGCCTCATAGCCTATTTCAGCACCTAGTTTTAGGTTTATGTGATTTTTGTATTGCTCCTTTAGCCTATTGAATTGGTTTATGTAATCACTTATGTTGGTTTCAAGATGGAATTCTTGACTTGACGGATCTGCTTCATGATGATCGGTAATCACCATTTCATTAAATCCTAAAGATATAGCTCTTTTTATTTGTTCTTCCATGGGTGTTACACTATCCAACGAATAATTAGTATGCACATGATAATCTGCCTTATACATTAGCTAAATTCCCTCCATAATTATATTATTCTTATTTATTATTGCTTGTAGCATCTATGGCTGCCATATAAGCCGATGACCAAGCCCACTGCAAATTGTATCCTCCACAATCCCCATCAATATCTAATAACTCGCCTACAATATATAAACCTGGTATCTTCTTGGATTGGAGTGTATCTTGATAAACTTCCCTAGTAGAAATTCCCCCTGCCATTACCTGGGCACTATTCCAAGTCCTCGTACCAGTAGCTATAAACTTCCAATCCTTAAATGTTTGGGCAAGCTTATTTACTTCTTTAATGGTAAGGGATGAAGATAATCTTCTCATATCATTGAGACCTGCCTCCCTAAGTAATTCGGGAATCAATCTCTTATTAATAAGACCAACTAAAAATTCCTGCAAGGATCTCTTAGGCTGATACGCCATTCGCATCTGTATTATAACTTCCAACTCTTCCAAAGTATAGTCAGGGAATAAATCAAGACTAACGCTAGAACTACTTCCTTTTTGCTCATTCCTACCAACTAGCCTACTAACTTGAAGCACCGGTGGACCTGATATACCATCCTTGGTAAAAAGTATCTCACCTAACTCTTCACGCCTATTACAACCGTCACTTACAGTTACCTTACCCTGGAACTTAACCCCCTGTATCCTTCTTACAATTTTTGTATCTAGTATAATTTGCACCAGGGAAGGGAATGGATTTATAACCTTATGCCCCATTTTCTCCAGTAAAGATAACCCGCTTCCATTTGATCCTAGGCTAGGACTAGCCTTACCCCCAGTAGCTACAATTACCTTGTCTCCATAGTATGATGTATGATCCAAGCAACTTATCTTAAATCCTTTATTAACTTGGCTAATTTCTTCTACTTCCTTATCTAGTAAAACTTCAATAGCTAATCTATCTATCTCCATCCTTAGCACATCTAAGACACTAGATGCCTGATCAGAAAGTGGAAAGACCTTCCCACCACTTTCGACTTTGTGTGCTATACCTAGCTCTTCAAAAAACTGTATAGCCATATTGGGGTCGAAACCCGTTAATCCACCTAATGCAAACTTGGGATTGCTTCCATGATAATTCCTTATGTTGCAATCTATATTTGTTATGTTACATCTGCCATTACCTGTTGCTAATATCTTCTTGCCTACTCTGTCTGTCCGTTCTAAAATAGTAACTTTAGCACCCTCCCTAGCTGCTACTATTGCAGCTACAAGGCCAGAGGCTCCCCCTCCTACAATTACTAAATCTAACATAAATATTTCCTTCCTAGATATCTATTGTTTACCATAATAGTATACATTATTCATCGTACTCTTGCAAAATCATATAAATTGCATCTGAATTTTCAAGTATTTCATCCTTCTGCTCTGTACTAATCCTAATTCCTTTATCCAGCACCTTGCTTAATCCTTCCGATAAATCATGTTGTTCTAGTCCTGTCTCCTTGTAAAATACCTTGTGGCCACTTCTTTCTATTGATATTACTATATTCCCATTATTAATTGTTAAAATATAATTAGGGTCTATCTGCCTCTCCATCACCTTAGTAAGTATTACTTTATCCACATCATAGCATGTAATAACATAGTCAGGAAACATCTTGGCAAGTTGAGGTTTTGTATATCCTAGCCAATTAACACCCTTATATTCCTGGCTTTGGCTTACTAGTCCAAACTGATCTACTATCTCTATTGTTACATCAGTATCTGGCTTAATCCTAACCACATCCTGGATCATTACTGTTTGGTTTTCTTGTGGGCCTTCTTCTGTATCAGCTATCTCTTGCTGTGGTAATTCTGTTACTGACTTTGGTATTGCTTTAATATAGATTGTATAAATTAAAAGTGCTATAAAGAAAAAAGTTAGGACTGCACCTGTTAGTACTACCCTATACTGCCTTTTGCTAAACATCTACTTCCTCCTTGTTTATTAGGTCCTATATGCTTTTTATAGTATTAACATATTATTCCTAATTTAAACAAGGCTTTTATTATTTTCCCTTTAATATTCCTATGATTTTGTTCCCTCCTGGCATTAGTTCAAGTTCCACTATAGTAAGGGCTTCTAGCCATATAGCTGCAATTCCGTAGATAAATATTGCCAAGGGAACTAGCAAAGCTATATGAATAAATGCACTTGATGTCACTACTGATAATGCCAGATGAGCCAGTAAGGTTATAATTCCCATAAGGGCTGATATTAGTGCTGGTTTAATAAATATCTCTTTCTTATCTAAAACCACACCTGTTAATCTAACTACTGCTTTTATATTAAGGTAGGAAAACATCATATAACAACCTATTGTACTATATATAATTGCATGAATATTTATATATGGTACAGGCAATAAAATCATATTTAATGTAACTTTTATGATACAGGCAACTACAGCATGAATTGTTGGTAGTTGCTGCTTACCAAGCCCTTGTAAAATACCTGTACAAATCTGGGAAATTGTAATAAAGACAATTGCAATTGTACCTAGCTGTAAGAGGGAGGCACCATCTGGTTGCGACCTAAATAAAAGTCTTATAATAGGATCAGCTAATACTCCCATACCTATAGCAGCTGGAAATGCAAATAACATACCAATCTTTAAAACAAGCTGAATCTTTTCCCTTACATCATCAAAATCTCTAGATGCAACAGAATATGAAATAGCTGGTATTGATGCTGTTGATAGGGAAATAATAAGAGATACTGGCACACTTACCAGTGTCAGGTACTTAACAGAATATTGTCCCTTTAGCATATCTACAATCTGAATGGCTGTTAAGCCAGATATATCACTAATACCAATATAGGATGTTTGTCCATTTGCCATCATACCTTCTATTACCTTAGGTAATTTATCATTTATCATCTTTAAATCAATGGTTGATGTTAAACTAAATACTGCAGTCCCAAGTAATATAGGTATAGTTGTCATTAGTATTTTCTTTAGTATTTCCCAGCCTGATTCACGACTATGGCTTACACTTCTTTCTATATTCCTATTAATGTCAGGCTTAACTAGCCAGTAGACAAATAGTATAAATATAAAACCAGATAAGGCTCCTATACCTGTACCTAGTGTACTACCAACTACTGCACTTTCAAGCCCTCTACCTATTAAAGCATGGGCAAGTATAACACTAAATATTGCATTAAATAACTGCTCTATAATCTGAGAAATAGCAGTTGGCATCATAGTATTTAAACCTTGAAAGTACCCTCTAAAAGACGACATTAACACTACTATTAAAACTGTTGGTGCTAGTGACTTCATTGCATATACCGTTCTAGGTGATCCCATCATATTAGCAAGATTACTTGCAAATATCCACATTATTATAGAAAATATTCCCCCAAAAATTCCAGAGTATATTATAGAAATTTTAAAAACCCTATGAGCATCCCTATAGTCTCCCTTGGCTACTCTCTCGGCAACCAATTTAGAAATAGCAGTTGGTAGCCCATAAGCGCACAAGGTAATTAATACAGTATATATTTGAAATGCATCTGCATACAAACCATTTCCTTCATCCCCTAATATGCTTGTTAAGGGAATCCTATATATTAAACCAATAATTTTAGTTAGAAAGGTAGCAACAGCAAGAATTGCTGCTCCTTTAACAAGCCCAGAGCCTGATTTCTTTTTAGTCATTTAGTAGGCCTCCTTTTATTAATCCGTTTTATTATATCATATTAGGCTGATAATATCTGATATTTCGACATTTTACCTAGTTGCTTTGCCAAAGTATGTTTATCCTAGTATAATACAAGTATTAATTATAATTATAGGAGGCCTGAACATGAACAATCAAAGTAAACACTTTTTGCATGGCGGAGACCTTGACTCCATCTCCAGTGCATATGGAATACCAAGGGATGAGATAGTAGACTTTAGTGGTAATATTAACCCCCTTGGTATCTCTGGACTTGCAAAGAAGGAAATAGCAAATAACCTAGATCTAATCTCCACATATCCAGATAGGAACTATCAATCACTTAGGGATAGTATCTCTGATTATGTAGAGGTAGATGCCAAACACATTATAGTTGGCAATGGATCTACTGAACTAATTTCCCTTATTATACAAATGAAAAAACCTAAAGACATCTTAATATTAGGTCCAACTTATTCCGAATACGAACGTGAATCTTCAATTGCAGGAAGTAATATTAAGTATGCCCAACTTAGGGAAGATAAAAACTTTAAACTTGATCTTAATGAAATTCTTGATCAACTTACTGATAATCTTGATATGTTTATTATTTGCAATCCAAATAATCCTACAAGTACAGCTATAAATGTAGATCAGCTTAAAATTATTTTAGATAGGTGCAAGGAAAAGGATATATTCCTTATGATTGATGAAACATATGTAGAGTTTGCAGAAGATATGGAATCTATAACAGCTACTTCTTTAATCCCTGATTATGATAATTTATTTGTTTTAAGGGGAATTTCTAAATTTTTCTCAGCCCCGGGGCTTAGGCTAGGCTATGGTATGTCTTCTAATATGGAATTACTTGACCATATGAATAAACATAAAAATCCATGGACCATTAATATCCTAGCAAGCTTTGCTACCGAAATTATGCTAGGAGATAAAGATTATATAGAAAAAACCAAAACCATGTTTAATAAGCAAAGGGAATTTGTATATAAGGAATTGCTTTCCTTTAACAATATAAAAGTATATAAGCCAGAAGCAAACTTTGTACTCTTTAAGCTTTTAGACTCAGAAATTAAGGGATATAATGTTTTTGATAAAATGATAAAGAAAAAAATGCTAATTAGGGATGCCAGTAGTTTTCCCTTTTTAGATGATAGCTTCTTGAGATTTTGCTTCCTATTACCTGATCAAAACAAGGCATTAATTGATGCCCTAAGAAAAGAAATTTCTTAAATCAAAAAAACTTCCTTTTATAAACTATAAAAGGAAGTTTTTATAAAAATAATATTTTATTCTGGTAATTCTATTTGCTCATCTTCTTCATCTTCTAGCATTATTTCTACATGCTCAACTTCGTAGTCTTCGTCTTCAAAATCCTCATCTTCATCTTCATAATCAAATTCCAAATTCTCGAAGTCTTCATCATCAAAATAATCGAAGTAGTCTTCCATATCTCTTTTTCTTTTGTTGCAAACCCATAATGTTATTGCAACCAACGAGCATATAATAGAAACTCCTATTCCAAGCCAGATCCACTTGGATTGTTTCTCTTTTTTGTTCATAAAACCTCTTACTTCATCCATTGTTAATGGCATATCTTTTACCCATCTTTTCATGATATGTGCTCCTTTCACTTGTCTCTAACTTCCCTTATTATACCAAGAAACTCTGGTAAATACAAGAAAATCACTTTGTTTATCATTTAATATTATTTAAATTGTATGGTGTTACTTGATACACATAGTAGTTTAACCAATTAGAGAATAAAATATAAGCGTGTGAACGCCAATTAACGACAGGTTTCCTTGTAATATCATCATTTTCATAATAGTTTTCTGGCATATTAATAGGCAAATTCTTGGCTAAATCTCTTTTATACTCACTTTCTAACGTTCTTCTATCATATTCCGAGTGGCCTGTTGCAAAAATTTGTCTACCATCTTTTGAAATAATTAAAGCTGCACCTGCTTCCTTAGAACTTAGTAGCACTTGCAAATCTTTAACTTCTTCTATATCTTCCATCCTTACCTCTGAATGGCGTGAATGTGGTATCCACACTAAGTCATCTAGGCCTTGTAGAATCTTTTCATGGTTATGTCTAACATGAGGAAATATACCAAATAATTTATCTTCTAGTGGATATTTTTTTATCCCATAATGGTAATATAAGGCTGCCTGGGCTCCCCAACAAATATGAAGAGTTGAGGTTACATGAGTCTTAGTCCATTCCATAATCTCCTTGAGTTCTTCCCAGTAGGCAACATCCTCAAATTCTAGCATTTCTACAGGCGCACCTGTAATAATCATACCATCAAATTTTTGTTTTTTTATTTCTGGGTAAGTTTTATAAAATTCTTGTAAATACTCAGGAGCTGTATTCTTAGATTCATGGGACGTAGGATGTAGGAATGTTACTTCTATTTGTAGCGGTGTATTACTAAGTAACCTTAAAAGCTGCACTTCCGTATCTTGCTTAATAGGCATTAGGTTTAGAACTACTATCTTAAGCTCACGAATATCCTGAGTAATTGCTCGTTCTTCTTTCATAACAAATATCTGCTCTTTTTCCAAAATTTCAACTGCAGGCAAGTTGTTAGCTACTTTAACTGGCATGACTTCCTCCTTTTAAATCATCATAAAATTTATTGTACCCTATATATAGTCTGTTGTAAATACTATGAGTTGTTGATATCATACAATGTGGTATAATAAATAAAAAAGGTGGTTATATGAAAATTTTTGACTTAATAGCAACGTCTACCTTTGGCATAGAGGCCATTGTCCGTCGTGAGGTAGAAGATTTAGGATATAATATTACAAATGTTTCAGATGGTAAGGTTACTTATACGGCTGATGCCGAAGGAATTGCCTTATCTAATTTATGGCTAAGAAGTGCTGATAGGGTCCTACTTAAGATGGGTGAATTTAAGGCAACAAGTTTTGAGGCCTTGTATAACCTTACTTATGATTTGCCCTGGGAAAAATGGATTACCCAAGATGCAAAGTTTACTGTAACTGGTAAGTCTGTTAAATCAGGACTATATAGTGTTCCTGACTGTCAATCAATTGTAAAAAAAGCTATAGTTGATAGGCTTAGTAAACATTATAATATAAAATGGTTTCCCGAAACTGGGCCAGAATATACTGTTCAGGTATCTATCTTAAAGGATATAGCTACCCTTACTATAGATACAACTGGTAGTGTGGGCCTTCATAAACGTGGATATAGGGATAAACAAGGGGGAGCCCCACTAAAAGAAACTTTGGCTGCTGCACTTATACAGATTAGCTACTGGAATAAGGACCGTACCCTTTATGATCCTTTTTGCGGGTCAGGTACAATTCCAATTGAAGCTGCTATGATTGCAAGAAATATTGCACCAGGACTTAATAGAGAATTCGCTTCCTCACACTGGCCCCAGCTTGGGGATAAATTATGGAAGGAAGTTAGGCAAGAAGCATATGATAGTATAGATTTAGATACAAAGCTAAGTATCCATGCTTCAGATATTGATAGGCATGGTATATCTGTTGCTAAAGAAAATGCAGCTTCTGCTGGCGTAGATGATTGTATATCTTTCTTTGTTAAATCAGTACACAAAAGCCAATTACCTCGGTATAATTATGGGGTAGTTATAACGAACCCACCCTATGGTAAACGTCTTAGTGAAAGGGAACAAGTCCAGGAACTTCACAAGTCACTAGCTAATATGTTAAATACTGATCCTACCTGGTCATCATATATAATTACTTCCCAAAATACCTTGGAATCAGATTTTGGAAAGAAGGTTAATAAAAGAAGAAAACTCTTTAATGGGCGTATTCCAGTTGAATTCTATCAGTACTTTGGACCCCGCCCTCCAAGAAAAGAATAAAAAAATAGTGGTTAATGCACCCAACATTAACCACTACTTTTTATAATTTTTGCGCTCCATATGTCTGGGCAATTAAACTTAACTCATAGTTAAATTCTTGCAGGGATTCTACATCCCCTTCTTCCCAAAGAGCCCAAAATCTTTCATACAATTCATGCATATCCTTACCACCAGAAATCTCAGTTAGGCCTTTAATATTATCAAATATATCTGAGACAATATTAGATTCAGTCTGGAATCTCTTCTGGGCTTCTGTTACTTCCTTCCTTATTGCCGCCATTTCCTGATCTAGAAGGTAGGCTGCTTCTGCTGCCTTGCTTATCCTTTCTTCTATATGTTTTGGCATGTTCTTTTTATATTTGTATCTTAACGAATGTTCTATAGTTGCCCAAAAATTCATGGCTAGGGTCCTTATTTGAATTTCTGCAAATATTATTTTTTCACCAAAGGCTGTCTGGATTGGGTATTTAATAATCATATGAAAACTTCTATAACCACTACTTTTCATATTTTCTATATAGTCCCGCTCTTCTACTATAAATAAATCCTTTCCATCCCTTCTCCTTATAATATCAACAACCTTATATATATCTCCTACAAACTGGCACATAATTCTTATACCAGCTATATCTTCAATCTCTTCTTCTATATTCTCTAAGGCTATGTTCTTTTTCTTTGATTTTTCTATAATGCTTGATATTGCTTTCACCCTACCTGTAACATATTCAATAGGTGAATATTCTTCTAGTAATCTATATTCATTTTTGATACTTGTAAATTTAACTTCTAATTCCTCTACTGCCTGTTCATAAGGAATAAGTATACGTTTCCACTCCCACATTTCCATCCCTATCACCACCTTAACTAACTTATATTATATCAAACTACTATCTTAATTCAATAAAGCTAATAGATATAATGTACATATTTACTATACTTTTTTCATATATTGTACAAACACCTATGTGAAAGAGGGATACTATGCCAAAAAACACTCTTGTAATAAGCACCTTAATTCTGACTTTAGCAAGTTTTATTACCCGTATTTTTGGGTTTATCTTCCGTATATATATGTCTAATGTTATGGGCGCTGAAGCCCTGGGTCTATATCAGCTTGTTTTTCCTATTTTTATCTTAGCCTGGACAATATCTGCAGCTGGTATTTCAATTGCTGTTTCCCAGCTTGTAGCTACCGAAACCGGCAAGGGCCAAAGTGGAAATGCCCTACGCATTGCTAGGATAGCTATTTACCTTTCCCTATCAATAGGGATTGTTTTATCTATTATTTTATATGTATTTGCTGAATTTATTGCTATCTCCATTATACGTGAACCTAATACTATATTATCTCTTAGAATTTTAAGCTCTTGTATCCCTTTTATGGCAGTTTCATCAAGTATCAAAGGTTATTTTTATGGTAAGCAGGAAATGGGAAAGCCTGCTATTAGCCAGGTCATTGAGCAATCCGCTAGAATGTTAACTGTCTTCTTCTTTACTGGCTTTTTTGTATCTAAGGGCTTAGAATATGCCTGCGCTTTAGCTGTACTTGGTATATCTATTGGCGAAATTATATCTTTTTTCTATGCTTATATAGTATATAAAAAAGATACTAATAAGAGAATTGTGTCTAAAGCCACACTTCCTAATCATAGGGCTCTTTTGCTTCTTTTGTCCTTTGCGCTTCCCCTTACTATAAACAGGGTAATTACTTCCTTACTACAGTCTATAGAAAATATACTTATACCTATTAAATTGCAGGAATTTGGTCTAACAAACCATCAGGCCCTAAGTGTGTATGGCCAGTTTACAGGGATGACTATGCCCCTTATATTCTTCCCATCTGTTGTTACTGCCTCACTTGCAACAGCCCTTACCCCTGCAGTATCTCATGCAAGGGCCTCGAGTAATCAAAGGCAACTGCAATTTACGGTTTCTAAGACTATCCAGTTTGCACTACTCATTGGTATAGGATCTACCGCCTTGTTTATGTCCTTGCCACACGAAATTGCCCTGACACTTTATAATGAACCCGATGTTGGTAATATGCTATATTACCTTTCATTTATCTGCCCCTTTTTCTACCTCCAGTCAACCCTACTTGGAGTTTTAAATGGGCTTGGCAAGCAAATGGAGCTCCTAATAAGTAGCATTGCAGGATCCTTAATCTGCATAGCTATTATTTATTTTGTAGTACCTTATAAGGGTCTTATTGGTTTTATAGCAGGACTTATAATTTCCTCTTCCTTTGTGACTCTTTTGCACCTATCAAATGTACTTAAATATACATCTATACCTATTGATATAGTTAATTGGATTTTAAAACCAGCCCTAGCAGCTTCTGCTGGCGCCTTAACTGTTAGGTATATCTTGCATGCCTATTTACTAAATTACTTTTCCCTGCGTATATCCACCTTTAGCGCTATTGGGGCCCTAGGTGTATTCTACATATCTCTCCTATTTATATTAGGTTCCCTAACCTTAGATGATATTAAAATTTTTAGTAGCTAGTTAATCTTTCTGATAGTAGACAGTACCTTCCAGTTCCTTAGGTAGGTACTGCTGCTCTACATATGCGCCTGGATAATCATGGGGGTACTTGTATCCCTTCCCCCTCCCAAGCTTAGCAGCCCCCTTGTAATGACTATCCCTAAGATGGTCTGGTACACCTTCAATCTGGATGTTTTTAACATCTTGCAAGGCCTTATCAATTGCTATATAGGCTGCATTACTCTTGGGTGCTAGGGCAACATAGCTTGCTGCTTGAGATAATATAATCCTTCCTTCTGGCATACCAATCCTCTCTAGGGCCAGCATTGCATTAGTTGCTATAACAAGAGCCTGAGGGTCCGCATTACCTACATCTTCTGCTGCGCATATAATAATACGTCTTGCTATAAACTTAGGGTCTTCGCCTGCATATATCATCCTAGCCAAATAGTATATTGTTGCATCTGGGTCTGATCCCCTCATGCTCTTTATAAAGGCAGATATTGTATCATAATGCTGGTCACCGCCCTTATCATATCCTATTGCCCTTTTTTGTATACATTCCTGGGCAACTTCCAAAGTAATTTCAATCTTACCTTTTTCATTTCTTTTAGTTGTCATCACTGCAAGTTCCACCGCATTTAAGGCAGCCCTTGCATCGCCATTAGCTATTTCCGCTAGGAATTCTAAGGCATCCTCATTAATAATGGCATCATAAACTCCTAATCCTCTTTCATTATTAGTAAGGGCTTCCTTAATTAGCTTTTTTATATCTTCATTATTAAGGGGATAAAGCTCAAATATCTGGGACCTAGAAATTAAAGCTCCATTTACCTCAAAATAAGGATTTTCCGTTGTTGCCCCTATTAAGATAACTGTACCATCTTCCACATGTGGCAGCAGTGCATCTTGCTGGGCCTTATTAAACCTGTGTATTTCATCAATAAACAAAATAGTCTTTTTTCCATTCATTCCGTAGGATGTCTTAGCATCATCTATGGCCTTTACAATATCTTTTTTGCCTGATGTAGTTGCGTTAAGTTCCACAAAATTTGCCTTAGTAGTATTAGCTATAATCTGGGCTAGTGTAGTTTTTCCAGTGCCTGGTGGACCATAAAAAATAATAGACCTAAGCTGGTCTGATGCAATAGCCCTATATAATAATTTGTCCTGGCCAATTATATGTTCCTGACCTACAAACTCCTCCAAACTGGTAGGCCTGATTCTGGCAGCCAAAGGAGATTCTTTTTTCCTATTTTCACTATGCATATAATCAAATAAATCCATATCTTCACCTCTCCCCTATTGTATCATAGATGGGGACTGACCCCCAACAATTCTGACAACTCCATTTAGCTATTGACATATGGTCATCATATGCTATAGTTAATTTTGAAAAGGAGGCCATGAATTATGAACAATATTGGCAATCAATTTACAGATAAGTACAACTTTTACGGAATATATACTCCATTTGAATTACTAGAAGCTCATGGGAGCCCCTTATATGTATATAATGAGAATATCCTAAGGACAAGATGTCGTGAAATTAAGAACCTTGTAAGCTACGAAAATTTCACGCCCCATTATTCTATAAAGGCTAATTCAAATCCATCTTTACTGCGTATTATAAGAGAAGAAGGCCTTCACGGGGATGTTGTATCTCCTGGGGAACTTTATCTTGCTTTAAAAGCTGGATTTACCAGTGATGAATTGTTTTTTATTCCTAATAATGTTAATGATGAAGAAATGCAGTATGCTATTGATAATGATGTCTTAATTAGCATGGACTCTATTTCTCAGCTTGAAAGATATGGGAAACTTAATCCTAACGGAAAAGTAGCAATTCGTTTTAACCCTGGGGTTGGAGCAGGCCACTCAGCTAAGGTGGTTACTGGGGGAGAAAATACAAAGTTTGGAGTAGATAGTACTGATATTAATAAGGTAAAGAAAGTGCTTAAGGAATATAATCTAAGATTAGTTGGAATTAACCAACATATAGGGTCCTTATTTATGGAGGCTGAGCCTTACCTCGAAGGTGTTAAGTCAATCTTTGAAATTGCTAAAGAGTTTGAGGGCTTAGAATTTGTAGACCTAGGTGGTGGCTTTGGAATACCTTACAAAAAACAGGCTGGTGAGGAAAGACTTAACCTCGAAGAGCTTGGTAGGGAGTTAGACAAATTAATCCTAAATTTCACCAAGGAATATGGTAGCCAGGTTAACATACAAATCGAACCCGGACGCTATATTGCAGCAGAATGCGGCATCCTACTGGGAACTGTCAACGCTATTAAACATAGCTATGGTAGAAAATACATAGGAACTGACCTAGGATTTAATGTCCTACAAAGACCTATGGCCTACGGATCCCATCATGATATAGAGGTTTATTATAAGGATACTTCCCAGTTTTTATTTGGAGAAAGGCCAGCAAATGAAGAGGTTACTGTTGTTGGTAATATCTGCGAAAGCGGGGATATCATTGCAGAAAACAGGACTCTTCCTCAGATATTTGAAGGGGATATTCTTGGTGTTATGGATGCAGGTGCATACGGATTTTCCATGTCCTCTAGCTATAATAGTAGGCCAAGGCCAGCAGAAATTTTAATCTCATCTGGTGGCAATAAGAATGTTATTAGAACCAGAGATACCCTAGAAGATCTAGCACGTAATTTCCTTAAATAAGTTTAAATTTAATATTTTGAACACCAAAAAAGGCTCTGATTACTTGTTTTATGTAATCAAAGCCTTTTTCTCTACTTAGAAACTAGTTTTGTCCCAGCCTCTTTTTAGTGCTTTACATCCTTTCCCAATATAACTATCAAGATACTAGCAGCTATTCCTGAAACTCCTATAGCTATCATCCCTGCACTTACGCTCCATGCATCACTTATATTACCTATGGCCCAGCTCCCAATCATATTACATATTCCGCCAGCTGTAATGGCAAATCCCATAACAGTACCAGCTCCATTTTTATATTCTTTCATAATTAGGGCCATCATAGTCGGATATCTTATTGATATAAAGAATCCTGTAAGGGAAAATAAACCTAAAAGGTTATCACCTGATACTATTCCAGCAAATAATATTAGGGTAGCTGCTATAGTGAAATAAAATAGGCTTTTTATGTATCCAAATCTATCAGCTATATATCCGCCTACCAATCTACCAAATACATATACTACATAAAACCATGTTAAGTACCTTGTACTTGTAGCTATATCTAGGCTTCTACCTGCCTGGAGATAGTTAACTAGCCAACTAGTAACTCCTCCTTCCATTATTTCAAAAAAACCTAGTGTAAGTGCAATTAACCAGACCTTAGAAGATTTGGTAAGATCAATAACAGATAACTTTTCTTCTTCTTGATTTCCAGATATTTTAGGGAATTTAGCTAGTAAGACTAAGACCATTAAGATTACTAGTAAAATAGTTGTTGATAGGTAAATAAACTGCCATGAGTAACCTCTTTCCATAAATATACCTGCGTATCTAGGAGCTAGGGCAGCCCCTACACCAAAAAATAGGTGCATAAGGTTCATCATCATAGCAGAATTCCTTATGAAAATCCTACCACCCAAAACATTAGTTGCAATCTGGAAGCAACCAAGCCCTATGCCAAGGAGAAAATGTATAAAAACTACTCCATAAAAACCAGGTAAAATATAAAACAAGGTATTAGAAATAGCCATCACAACTATTCCAAATAGAAACAACCTTTTAATCCCGTATTTTTCAACTAGTATACCTCCAAAAAATGCAGCAATTAGGCTCCCTAGTAATATAAAAAATAACATTTGCCCTATTTGGCTATAATCTACTATGAATTCTTCCCTAATAGAAGGAATAACAATCCCTTTAATAGTCATTATCAACCCAAGTGCAAGCATGCACAAATATGCTATGGCTACAAGCATTCTGTATTCCCTATAATTCCTAATATCCTGGCTCATTACAACCTCCTATTAGATAATAAATCACCTGCTCTATATGATACAGGTGATTTTTATGATTATTCTTTTTCTTCAATTTCAAACTCATCGTCTTTTATTTCAAATTCATCATCTTTCTTAATTGATAAATTTGGTTCCTTAACTCCTGCCACTGAATTCTTCTCAACAGGGATACGTATTCCTCTGTTAAGACCAAATTCTATAACAAATAGGTTATTAACAACATCAACTACCTTGCCGTACATCCCAGTATTGGTTATTACCATGTCCCCTACTTTAATAGAATCTTGCATTTCCATTAAGGCCTTTTCACGCTTTCTTTGAGGTCTTATCATTATGAACCACATAATTCCAAAAAGAAAAACAAAATATAAAACTATTCCAAACCCACTTGAAAACAATCCTTCCATTACTTTACCTCCTAAATTTTATGTTTATTCACCTTGCCTATATCCTTCAAGTCGCATTTTCTTATAACTTGCAAACTCTCCATTATCTAATGCAGTTCTAATTTCTGCCATTAAATTATTAAAATAATATAGGTTGTGTATTACACTAAGTCTCATACCTAACATTTCCCTAGCCTTTAATAGGTGCCTAATATATGCCCTACTGTATTTCTTACATGTGGAGCATTCACATTCAGGATCTATAGGCCTATCATCTAGCTCAAACTTTTGATTGAATAAGTTCATTTTACCATGATTTGTATATACATGTCCATGTCTACCATTTCTAGCAGGTAAAACGCAGTCAAAAAAATCAATCCCTCGGTCAACACTTTCTAGCAGGTTCTCTGGGGTACCAACTCCCATAAGATATGTTGGTTTATTCTGTGGTAAATAGGGCACTACTTCCTCTAATATATGATACATAGTTTCATGGGACTCTCCTACTGCTAATCCACCTACTGCATATCCTGGTAAATCCATCTCAGAAATAACCTTGGCATTTTCTATACGTATTTCTGGAACTACCCCGCCCTGATTAATACCAAAAAGCATTTGCTTCTTATTAATTGTATCCTCAAGACTATTCAGCCTATCCATCTCAGTTTTACAGCGCTTTAGCCACCTCTCTGTCCTTGCTACTGAATTAAGGATGTATTCCCTATCCGCAAGTGCTGGTGGACATTCATCAAAGGCCATGGCAATATCCGACCCTAGATTGGATTGAATCTGCATACTTTCTTCAGGTCCCATAAATATCTTGCGACCATCTATATGTGAAGAAAAATATACGCCTTCTTCTTTAATTCTCCTTCTTGCTGCTAGTGAAAAAACTTGAAATCCACCAGAGTCTGTTAAGATAGGTCCATCCCATCCCATAAATTCATGTAGACCACCAAGTTGCTTGATGATTTGATCTCCTGGTCTAAGATGCAGGTGGTAGGTATTAGATAAAGATACCTGGGTATTAATCTCCTTCATATCATACGCTGAAACTGCCCCCTTAATGGCAGCTACAGTTGCTACATTCATAAACACCGGTGTTTCTATAACCCCGTGTGGAGTATGAAGTCTACCTCTCTTTGCTCTTCCTTCTACTTTTAATAACTCATACATGCCTGCAACTCCTTAAATATGTCAATTTACTTCATTACAATAGTATTAGATTACCAGAAAAACATATTTTTTTCAAGGATATTAAGCGCCTTTCCTACTAAGATTTAAGCAATTGATTGATTATGGCTAGTCTGATACAATTAGATAAATATTATAGTATATAAACAGAATTAAGGAGATGATATTATGGCTGGATCTGTTATGGGTAAGAACTTTCAAATCTCAACATTTGGTGAGTCTCACGGCCCTGCCCTTGGCGTTATTATTGATGGATGTCCTGCTGGAATTGGTCTTACTAGCGAGGATATTCAAAAAGATCTTGATAAGCGTAAACCTGGCACCTCCCAATTTACAACTTCTCGCAAGGAAGGGGATAAGGTTGAGATATTATCAGGGGTCTTAGACGGGGTTACCACTGGCACACCTATTTCACTTTTAATAAGAAACAAGGATCAACGTTCTAAGGACTACTCCAATCTTGAAAACATTTATAGGCCTGGACATGCTGATTTTACCTATGATAAAAAATACGGATTTAGGGATATTCGGGGAGGTGGACGGTCATCAGGTAGGGAGACCGCTGCTAGGGTTGCAGCCGGCACTGTAGCCAAAAAAATCCTGGATGAACTTGATGTTTCTATCCTTACCTATACACGTTCTATAGGTGATGTAGAAATAGATTATGATAGATTTGATAAATCCTTCATTAATGAAAACCCCTTTTCCATGCCTGATCCTAAGGCTAGCAAAAAAGCTGCTAATTTAATCACCAAGGCAAAGAAAGATCAAGATTCCCTAGGCGGTGTTATTGAATGTGTAGTCAGCGGAATGCCTGCTGGGGTTGGGGAACCTGTTTTCGAAAGGTTAGATGCTATGCTTGCAGCCAGTGTAATGTCCATAGGGGCAACCAAAGGATTTGAAGTAGGTAGTGGCTTCCAGGCTGCTAAAATGAAAGGGTCTGACCATAATGATAATTGGTATTATGATGAAGACAATAACATTAAGAAACATACTAACCATGCTGGGGGCATTCTAGGTGGTATAAGCGATGGCTCAGATATAATCCTTAGAACCGCCTTCAAGCCTACCCCTTCCATAGCCAAAGAACAGACTACTATTACAAAAGGTGGGCAAAACGCTGAGATAACCATAGAAGGAAGGCATGACCCCATAATAGTGCCAAGGGCTGTTATTGTAGTTGAATCTATGGTTGCAATAACCCTAGCAGATTATATATATTCCCGTATATTCTCGGATATAAATATGATTAGAAAAGCATATAGTAAATAAGGCGAACATCTATCATAACACCTGTCTTGACACCTCTCCTATCCTAGTGATATAATATAGCAAATTCAAGGATAGGAGATATATATGAATAGTGATATTTTAAAAAACTCAATAAGTAAGCTCAAAGAAGAAAAAGATGCTATTGTATTAGCACATTATTATGTAGACGGTGATGTTCAGGAGATAGCTGACTTTGTAGGCGATTCTTATTATTTAAGCCAGAAGGCTTTAGAATCAGATAATAAAATTATTGTTTTTTGTGGGGTACATTTTATGGCAGAAAGTGCCAAAATACTGAGCCCCCATAAGACAGTGCTTATGCCTGATAGTAGTGCAGATTGTCCTATGGCCCATATGGTTACTCCTAAAGAAATTAAAAAGGCTAGGGAGGATTATGATGATCTAGCTGTAGTATGCTATATTAATTCAACAGCCCAGATTAAAGCCTTATCCGATGTATGTGTTACATCCGCCAATGCAGTTAATATTGTTAAAAATTTAAAGGAAGAGAATATATTTTTTATACCAGATAAGAATTTAGGGCAATATGTGGCCAGCCAGGTACCAGATAAAAATATATTCTCAAATGATGGATGCTGCCCTGTACATAATATACTTACTAAAAACTGTATTAATGAGGCCATAGCTTCTAATCCAGACGCTTTAGTTCTAGCCCACCCAGAATGTTCCTTTGATATACTGGAAATGGCAGATTTTATTGGAAGCACCACAAGTATTATTGAATATGTATCTAGCAGCAAACATAATTCCTTTATAATATGTACTGAGGTAGGTATCCTCCATCAGCTAAATAAGGAAGGCAAAAATAAAAATTTCCATCTATTTAATGAGCAACAAGTATGCCAAGATATGAAAAAAATCACCCTAGAAAAGGTTTACAACAGCCTAGTTTCATTGGAACCTGAAATTCACGTAAATAATGATATAAGCTTAAAGGCTAAAACTGCCTTAGAAATGATGCATAAGCTCGCATAGTTATAAAGATATTAGAAGGGATGTTTTGTAAATGATTAATAGTATAAATATGAAAACAAAAGTAGATAAATATATATTAAGTGCCTTAGATGAGGATATTACAAGTGAAGATGTTAGCACTAATTCTATTTTAAGATCCAAGACTCCAGGCACAGCCAATCTTATTTGTAAAGAGGATGGGATTATCTGCGGTTTAGACATTTTTATAAGAGTATTTAACCTTCTTGGGGATGTTAAATTCATGACTTCATATAAGGATGGGGACCATGTTAAAAATGGGGATATAATAGGAACCATAACAGGCGATATGAGAACAATACTTTCAGGGGAACGTACAGCCCTTAACTACCTACAAAGAATGAGCGGAGTTACAACTTATACAAGTAGCTTAGTTAAGGCCTTGGAAGGAAGCAATACAGAGTTACTTGATACTAGAAAAACCACACCTAATATGAGGATTTTTGAAAAATACGCTGTAAGAGTTGGCGGTTGCAAGAGCCACAGATATAACCTATCTGATGGGGTACTCCTAAAGGATAACCATATAGGTGCAGCTGGTGGCATTAAAGAAGCTGTTACACTGGCAAGAGAATACGCACCCTTTGTTAGGATGATAGAAGTTGAAGTTGAAGATTTAGACATGGTTAATGAAGCCCTAGAAGCAGGGGCAGATATAATTATGCTAGATAACATGGATGATGATACCATGAAAAAGGCTGTTGAAATTATAGGGGATAAGGCCCTTACAGAGTGCTCAGGCAACATTACCCTAGATAGGTTAAAAACTATCTCAGATATTGGAGTAGATTATGTATCCTGCGGTGCTTTAACACATTCATATCCAATACTAGACTTCTCACTTAAAAACTTAAAACCATTATAAGATTAAAAATGACGGTTAACAAGCTTTAGTACTATTACTTGTTAACTGTCATTTTTTATTTCCTGCATTTATGATTCATATACAACTACTGTTTTATCCAACCTATAATCTCGTATACTACTTTCTTATCTGTAACAACCTCTACCTTATCCACTATCTGCTTACCTATAACAGCCTTTCCTATAGGTGTATCTTCTGTTGTTTTACCACTAATTCCCAAGCCAGTCGCCAATATTCCATAAATTTAGTCAATAGTGCTATGACTCACAATTCTATCTTATCTAATATTTCACTTACCTCTCCCAATATGTTATATTAATATGTATCGTAAAATTAATTACATTAAATTTCTTTCAGGGGTGTTATATGGAAGTCGAATATAAATCAAAAGATTATAGAAATGAAACAATTAAATTAGCTCTTCCTGTATTTTTAGAGCTACTTATTAGTACTTTATTTGGTATGGTTGATATGATGATGGTTGGTAATAGTGGGGCTCCTAGCATTACTACTCCTTCCATTGCTGCTACTGGCGTTACTAATCAGGTTATGCTAGTTGGAATTGCTATGGCCCAGGCCATGGGTGTTGGTGGTACTGCTATGATTTCTAGGTACTGCGGGGCTAATGAAGATAGGAAGGTGCCTAATGTTCTTAAGCATCTTATAGTTCTTATGATTATTATAATTATTATTCCCTTTTTAGCTATTAATTTATTAATGCCTGAGCGTATTATGGCTTTTATAGGAGCCGAGACAGCTACTATTAATATAGGACTTAACTATTTTAAGATTGTAATAGTTGGCTTTGTTTTTCAGTCACTTAACCTTGCCATTTTTGCATCTATGAGAGGGGCTGGGGATACTAAATTGCCCATGCTTATAAATATAGGTGTTAACATGCTTAACGTTGTTGGTAATTATATTTTGATTTTTGGTAAGCTTGGTATGCCAGCTTTAGGTGTTACTGGTGCTGGAATTTCTACCTCTCTTTCCCATCTGGTAGCCTTTGTAATCCTGCTTATCATTCTTCTTAGTAAGAAGCATATTGTTAAACTCGATTTGTCTAAGGGTTTTAAGTTCGATAGGCCTATTATGAGTAATTTGTTTAAGATTGGTGGTCCTGCTGCTTTAGAGCAGGTAGGTTTTAGAATTGGTGTTATATTTTTTATTAAAATTGTTGCTGGTCTTGGAACTGCTGCTTATGCAACTCACCAGATTTCATCTAATATTATTAGTTTGTCCTTTGCTCCTGGACAGGCTTTTGGAATTGCTGCATCTACCTTGGTTGGTAGATCACTTGGCCAGGGACGGCCTGACAGGGCTGATAGATTTATTAAGGTAACTAATAGATTAGCCCTACTGTCATCTTTTATATTTGTAGCTTTATTTTACTTCTTCGGACCTGAAATTGTGGGGTTATATAGCAAGGATATGGAGGTTATTTTATTATCTGCTGGAGTTATGAAGATAATTTCAGCAATCCAGCCCTTTCAGGCTTCTGCCTTTGCCCTTTCTGGTGGTTTAAGGGGAGCTGGTGATACTGTATCTACTTTAATTATTACTATGATAGGTGTTGTGGTTATTAGGCTTAGCCTAGCCTATATTCTTATTAATATAGTAGGCCTTGGCCTTATTGGTGCCTGGCTTGCCATGTTATCAGATCAGATAATTAGATGGCTTGGCATAGAACTTAGATATAGAAGCGGAAAATGGCAGTCTATTAAGTTAAAGTAATTTAACTTATAGCTGCCCAATCTACCTTGGCCTGGAAAATTTCCCGGCCTTTTGTTTTTTCTAGACCTTGGATGTAATAACTATCCCCATACTCTGTATTTTTATACACACTTATTACAACTTCTTCCCCAATTGTAGCCCCTGATATAAAGTTTACCTGCATATCCCTAATTTCCATGTTCCTGTGGTAATCAAGAGAGAAACAGTCCTCTACCCACTGGACGTAGCAGGCATTATTCATATGCATATTAAGGTCAAGGTCTGTATAGTGTACCCTCCTATTACATATGGAGATTGGAGCTTCCTTAGGAATTCTAAATTTCCTTAGCTTTTCATTTTCTTCATCTGGCATTGGCGGAAAATCTACTGGTAGTGCCTTGGTTCCTTGTGGTCTTCCTGTCTTTGTATCTACAAGGAAGTAGTTGCTATATATTTTCCCTATTTCCTCTTTATCCTGATTATATATAAGAAATTTACGCATAGCAAACAGCCTATCTTTGCCACTTGGCCATGTTTCTATTGTTATAATATCATCCCACTTTGGATAAGAATTTACCTGTATCTTATATTTAGATATTATCCAGCCTAGGTTATGGGCCATTAAATCTTCATATCCCATACCCAAAATTTCTGCGTGTAGGCTAGAGGCTTCTTGCATCTTATTAATTAGGGAATATAACTTTAGATTTAATTTTATATCCGTTTCTGAAAACTGTATTTGAAAGTTCTTTGAGTACTTCCCCATTTCCTTCTCCTTTATATATCTTACTTAATTAACATTGCATCCCCGAAGCTAAAAAACCTATAGTTATTTTCTACTGCTAGTTTGTAGGCACTTAGGATATTTTCCTTACCTGCTAAAGCACTAACTAGCATAATAAGGGTGGATTCTGGTAAATGGAAATTGGTAATTAAGGAATCTACTAGCTTAAACTGGTAGCCTGGATAGATAAAAATATTGGTCCAGCCACTACCATACTCTAGTATCCCCTCCTCATTGGTGGAGGATTCTAGAGTTCTTGTGCTTGTTGTTCCTACAGAAATAATCCTTCCTCCAGATTTTTTGCTATTATTTATAATATCTGCCTGGGATTTATCAATTATATAAAATTCTGAATGCATATCATGGTCATCTATATTATCTACCTTAACTGGCCTAAAGGTGCCAAGTCCTACATGAAGGGTTACATAGGCAATATTTACACCTTTTGCCTTGATTTCCTCTAGTAACTCCTTGGTAAAATGCAGGCCTGCAGTTGGTGCTGCTGCACTTCCTTGATGTTTTGAATATACTGTTTGGTATCTCTCCTTATCTTCGAGCTTATGGCTTATATAAGGTGGCAGGGGCATTTCCCCTAATCTATCTAGAACTTCTTCAAATATACCATGGTATTCAAAGTTTACAACTCTCTTACCATCTTCTATTATTTCTTCCACTGTACATCTAAGCTGATTATCTCCAAATACTAGCCTATCACCTGGCCTTACTTTTCTGCCAGGTTTGGCTAGCACTTCCCATCTATCAGCATCTAAACGGCTAAGTAGTAATATTTCTACTTTTCCATGGGTGCTTTCCCTCATCCCATATAGCCTAGCTGGGATAACCCTTGTATCATTAAGTACAAGGCAGTCACCCTCATTTAGATAATCTATAATATTATAAAATTTACTATGCTTTATATCTCCCTTTTCTTTATCAACTACCATAAGTTTAGACTCTGCCCTATTACTAAGTGGATCTTGTGCAATCATTTCTTCTGGTAGGTCAAAGTAAAAATCTGATGTTTTCATGTCTTTCTCCAGTCTAAAATCATTTATTTTTGTAATTCTACTCCCTGATAGTAGTATTTTATAATTTCATCATAGCTATATCCTGCCTGGGCCATTCCCTTGGCACCTGATTGTGACATACCTACCCCGTGCCCATAGCCCCTACCTGAAATTACAATATCACCATACTGGGTTTGCGGTCCTTGATTATTGCCTTGATTACTTCCTTGGCTACCACCATATATAGCTTGTCCACCTGCCCCTTGAACTACTAAGGTATTTCCAACTGGTCTTATTTTGCCACTTGCACTTATAACATAGCTTGGCCTTTCTCCCCTATATACTACAATATCTTCAATAGGCCTTGTATTAATTATAGGTGCCTGGGTCTGCTTGCCAATGGTAAACATTCTGCTCCTTAAGGATCCTCCATTTGTGGCTGAGAAAAATGTTCTAATATTTTCCCTTGTTAGTTTATGAGTCCCTGATGTTCCTATAATTTCAAGTTCATTTACCCTTCCAGCTGGTGTATATGAATTAATCCTAAGGCCTTTAGCAGGCCCAATATTAACTTTTTGGTTTCTTAAACATTTATCAATTTCTGCAAGGGTTATAGTTCTCGTCCATGGTTTCATCTCAGGATCCGTTTCATATGGGTCCGGAACTGCCTTTAAATAGGCTACCTGATTACCCCATACATATTGTGGATCCTCTGTATAGCCACCGCTTGTAGAAAAGAAAAGTGTCTCTGCAATTTTTCCATTATGGGTAACTACCATCCCCCTTGTTTCATCCACTGCCCTGTTTGTACTTTCATATTCTCCGCTAAAACCTTTATATACTTGGGTATATACAGTATCACACACATTATAGCCATCACTTATGTATTTTCTAGACTGATATATGGACATACTCCTAGCTGCTACTGCCTGAGCCTTTAGGGCTTCTATATGCCAGCTTGCAGGCATTTCTGCTGCAATAACTCCGTATAAATATTCTTCATGATCTACAATGTTAACTGCAGTAATTGTACTACCCCTTCTTACAAATTCAAACCATCCCCTATATGACCCATTAGCTAGGCTAGTTAAATTAAAGGAGTATCCCTGATTTATTCCAGCAAATCCCGTTTTTGCCCCATCACAAAAAATCATAGGATTTCCTGCACCGTCATAAACTATTATCTCTGATCCTGTATTAGAAACAGGGCTCGTTTGTCCCAGATTTTTCTCTAAATATACCTGCCAATTACCAGGGCCCTTATAGGCAACTAGTCCACTTGTCCCTTGTGACTTGTAGTTGCTTAAAAGTTTATTTGCTTCTGTATATGTAGAAAAGGTGTTTTTATCAGCATAATAATTACCTGTATTTGCTTTAAGCAAAAATCCGGTAGGCGATGAAAGGGTTTCCTCACTTTGAAATCTATCTTGCCTTTCATAACCTACTTGTAACTGTGTGTTTTTTATAGCTATACTACTTTTACCAGCATAGGCTGACCTAAGCCCTACCCTAATTGTCTTAGGAACTATAGTTGTCCCATAGGTTAAGGCTGGCCTGCCCACAATAAACATAGATATAGCACATAATATTAAAATATATTTCCTTTTATTTTTCTGCACAAAGTCCCCTCTTTCCCATTACATATATTCTATTTATACTTGTCCAAGATCTTATCTGCCTGCTGCTGAGCTTTTTTAAGTGCCTCATCCGCCTCTAAATCTCCATTGACAGCAAACTGTATATTACTATTTAATATATCCCAGATAAGGTTTGCCTCATAGGTCGCAAGCTCTGGTTTTGCATAGTTTAATTGTTCCACTCCAATAAGCGCCTGCGGTAACTCTTCATAGTATTTTTCTAGTAAATGTGTGTTATGGGCATCTTTTTTGGTTGCAATATACCCTGTATTAACAGCCCAATTAGTTGCCTGGGTAGTGCTGGTTGCATACCTAATAAATTTCCAAGCTGCCTCTTGCTTTTCCTTGGCCAGCCCCTTAGTTATATAAAAGTTCCCACCACCTATAGTTGACCCCATTTGTTTATTAGAAGGTAAAAAGGCTATTCCAAATTCAAACCTTGCATTTTTATATATATTGGTTAGGTTTCCTGTCGTATTGTAAATCATTGCATAGTCCCCATTTAAAAATCCCTTGGGAAGATCATCTCTCCTAATAATATTAGCTGGCATAACTTGGTGCTCGTTCCTTAAATCTGCCCAAAATTCAAGTACCTCTACATTTTCTGGGGTATCAAAATAAACACTTTTACCATCTTCACTCATAAGGTTTCCACCCGATAGGTTGTTTTGACTAGCGAAGCTTCCAAAGGTCCACTGGGCAGCCCCCAAATTAAGTGGCATCCCGACTCCCCATCTTTCTACATTGCCTCTTCTATCTCTTTTGGTAAGTTTTTTAGAATATCTAATTAACTGTTCCCATGTCCTAGGTGGTTTATCTGGATTAAGACCTACTTCTTCAAAGGCATCCTTATTATAATAAAGTATTTCTACACTCCTTTGAAAGGGTATCCCATATATTTTGTCATCTACATATGAATCTACAATAAATTCATCTAAAAAACCTGTTATATATTCTTCTCCACCATCTGCTTTTATTAAATCGCATAGAGGTTCAATTTGGCCATTTTCTACCATTTCATATCTTTTAGATGCTAAATCTACAAATAAGTCTGGAGGTGTTCCCTTTTCAATTGCTTCCTGTCTTTGAATTTCTATTTCTTCATATCCATCGCTATATACAGGCTTGATTTTAATATCAGGATTTTCCTGATTAAAATCTTTTGCCATCTCTTCTATAAATCCTGCTACAGGGCCATCCGCTTCAACTGGATAGAAAAATGTTAATTCTATCTGGTTCTCAACATCTTTATTCTCTTTATATCTAGGGTAGCATGCAACAGCCAATACTGCTATGGCTACATATAATACTAACCCTAATATCCTAAGCTGGCCTTGCTTAAGATGCTTTCTTATATAATTATGTCTCATAAAATCTCCTTAAGTATTACTCCTAATCTTTTAATTCCTTCTTCTATTCTATCTTCTGGCATATTGGAATAGTTTAATCTAAAAGCATTCCTTACTTCCCCATGGGCATGGAAGGGTTGTCCAGGTACGAATGCAACTTTTTCTTCAATCGCTCTTTGTAAAATTTCTTTACTATCTTCAGTTTCCGGTAGCATAACCCATATAAATAGTCCGCCCCTTGGCTTAGTGTATTTAATGTTCTCTGGGAAATATTTTTCCATTGCATCTAGCATGCATCTTCTTCTATTCCTATAAAGGTCCTTAATTTTTTCAATATGATTATCTAGGTTATACTCCTGCATATACCTAGCAACTATCATTTGATCTATTGTTGATGTTTGTAAGTCTACACCTTGTTTTAGAATAACATATTTTTCTACAAGCGCAGAATCTGCTACAATCCACCCAATTCTAAATCCTGGACAGAATACTTTAGAAAAACTGCCTAGGTATATAACATAGCCATTTTTGTCAAAGCTTTTAATGGTTGGAAGTTTTTCTCCTTCTAGTACAAGCTCGCCATATGGTGAATCTTCTACTATAGGTATATTATATTTTTCTGCAATTTCTACCACTTGTTTTCTTCTTTCCACACTCATACACCTTCCTGTTGGATTTTGGAAGTCTGGTATTAGGTAGATAAATTTTACGTTTTTATTGGATTCAATGGTTTCAATTAAATCTTCTATTATTATCCCATCATCATCTGTATTTACAGTAGCTAAGTTTACCCCATATGATTTAAATGGTGATATGGCTGTTAAATAAGTTGGATTTTCAACAATAACAGTATCCCCCTTGTTTATAAACATTTTGGAGGTAAGCTCTAGTCCCTGCTGGGATCCTGATGTAATCATTATATTTTCAAGTGATGCTTCCATATTAAATGGTTTTAATCTTTGATCAATTATTGCCCTTCTTAAGTCATCATTTCCTTCTGTTGTTGTGTATTGTAATGCTACTAAGGCATCTTCTTCTAATACTTTAGCTGTTACATTTTTGATATCCTCAACAGGAAATAAATCTGGTGCCGGAAGTCCACCAGCAAAAGAAATAACCTCTGGTGTTTGGGTTAGTTTTAAAATTTCTCTAACTTCTGATGCTTTTGCATTTTGTGCTGTGTCTGATATATTGTATTTCATTATTATTGCCCCCATTTATTCATGCTATTAGTTAGATTATCTCTATCCCTCATTATAGCATATAAAAGTCTAGTTTCTCTATGGTTTTGCATAAGTTTTTTGTATGGTATGACAAAATAATAGCGTTTTTGCCAATAAAGTAGTATAATGTACTAGAGAATATAAACTATTTTTGGAGGTGACTATTATATGAGAAAAACAATTACTATTAATAGCGTTTCAGATATTCAAAAAATCAATTCAATTATAACACAGTATCCTTTTGAGGTATGGATTCATAGTGATAATAGCATCGTAGATGCTAAATCAATACTGGGTATGTTTGTACTTGGTCTTAATGAACCTATGTATATGGTTATAGATGATGATGTAAATCCTGATAGCTTAATTAAGGAGTTATCTCCATATGTGAATTTCTTGGATTAATATTAAAGGTATGTATCATATTTAGCACTTTTACAAGCACAAGCTTTGCTTGTAAAAGTGCTAAATATGATACATGCCCTTTATAGTCTGTCTAGTTTTTAGTTGTTAAATAAGTATTCCTACTTTTTTTAGTTTTTTTAGGATTTGGGTTCCATGGCACATGTTTACTCTTTCTGTCACATCTCTTCCTGCGCTTACTCCAAAGTGTACTCCCCTTGACCACTGCGGGATGGGTGTAACGTCGTATATAATGCCGTCAACTGCTACATATGCTGGGCTTCCTTCTCTGCCATCATATTGTTCTAACTGCTCTAGTGTAAGAAAAATTTGATCATTTTCATTATTATCTCTCATTATACTCTCCTTGCTGTCCTTTATTATAATCTTATTCCCCTATGAAAATTATATTCTTTTTAATTTAAAGGAAAAATGTGTTGATTTTTTTAAACAGTAGTGATAGTATACTTTTGAAACCTTTAAACTAGTCCAGTGAGACTGAAAAGGAGAGATAAATATGAATCATTTAATTAGCCCTATGGATTTATCATCAGATCAGCTCGATAGTATCTTAGATCTAGCAGGTAAGATCATTGAAAGGCCTGAAGATTATTCACAGGTATGTAAGGGAAAGATTTTAGCAACTTTATTTTATGAACCAAGTACAAGGACAAGGCTTAGTTTTGAAGCCGCAATGCTTCGTCTAGGCGGAGAGGTTCTAGGTTTTTCGGAGCCTAGCTCAAGTTCTGCTGCTAAGGGGGAGAGTATTGCAGATACCATAAGAACTGTAGGCTGTTATGCAGATATTGCAGTTATGAGGCACCCAAAGGAAGGTGCACCTAAGGTAGCTTCTATGTACTCACAGATTCCAGTTATTAATGCTGGGGATGGTGGTCATCAGCATCCAACCCAAACTTTAACAGACCTTTTAACTATTAAGACAATCAAGGGTGGCTTTTCTAATCTTACTATAGGCCTTTGCGGAGATTTAAAATTTGGACGAACCGTTCATTCTCTTATTAAGGCTATGGTTAAATATGATAATGTTAAGTTTGTTCTTATTTCACCAGAAGAGCTCAAAATACCTGAGTATATTAGAACACACATCTTAGAGAAACAAAATGTTGAATTTATTGAAACTACAAATCTTGAAGAAAATATTGGTGACCTTGATATTTTATATATGACCAGGGTACAAAAAGAACGCTTCTTTAATGAGCAGGATTATATAAGACTAAAAGACACTTATATTCTAGACAAGGAAAAGATGAAAAGTGCGCCAGAGGATTTAATTGTTATGCATCCACTACCTAGGGTTAATGAAATTGCCCTTGAGGTAGATTCAGATCCTAGAGCAGTTTATTTTAAACAGGCAAAGTATGGTATGTTTGTTAGAATGGCCTTAATGATGCAACTTCTGGAGGTGTCTATATGAGATTAAAGATTAATAGTATCAAACAAGGTGTTGTTATAGATCATATTAGGGCTGGGCAAGGTACCAAAATTTTCAACTATCTAGGTCTTGATAAGGCTGATTTTACAGTTGCTCTTATTATTAATGCCCAAAGCAAGAAACTTGGTAAGAAAGATATGATTAAGGTTGAAAATGAAATCAATATAGATTTTGCAATACTTGGGCTTATTGACCCTAATATTACAGTTAATATTATTAAAGATGAGGCCATTTGTGAAAAAATTAAACTTGAACTACCTACCACTGTAGAAGAGGCCATAAAATGCAAAAACCCTAGGTGTATAACATCTACGGAAAAACATATTACAGATATTTTTGAATTAGTTAATAGGGAAAAAGGTATTTACAGCTGCCAGTACTGTGATGCGCTATATACCATCCCTAATATGTAAGTAAAGGTATGGAGTTTGCATATGGCTCATATCCCTTCACTACTAAGCAACTATTAAAAGGGAGTATGTCCCGTAGAAGACTTTTCACAAGCAAGGCTTGTGCTTGTCTTCTACGGGACATACTCCCTTTATTTTTAATGGTCTCTTATTTCTGCTTCAAAGTTTGTTTCTAAACCATGTATTATTTTCTTAATGGTTTTAGTAACTTCTTTTTCTTTTAATGTTTTATCAGGTGAACGGAAGGTTATATTATAAGCCATAGATTTATAGCCCTCTTCAACTTGCTCACCGTAATATACATCAAATAATTTATACCTCTCTAGGTATTTACCACCACGTTGATTAATTATTTTTGCTATATCTCCCGCTAGTATATCTTCTTTTACAAGTATAGCAATATCCCTACTTATTGATGGATATTTAGGAAGTGGTTTAAACTCTTCTTCTAACTTAGTAATTTCTAATAGGCTTGCAATATCAATTTCCGCAAAATATACCCTTGTCTTAATATTGTAATTTCTGCTTACATCAGGATGAATTTCTCCGAATGTCCCTATTCTCTTATTACCTTGTACTATATCCGCTCTTCTTCCTGGGTGCATCCAGCTAGCGTCATTGTTTCTGGTATATTCTACCCTATCGCTACACTTTAGACTTTCAAATAGCGACTCTATAATTCCTTTTAGTGTATAGAAATCTGTCTCTGGGCCGTACATAGCAATAGTTAGCTTTTCTAATTCCTTAGGAAGTTCCTTTTCCTCATCTTTAATAAAGATTTTACCTATTTCGTATAGGGCTGCACTTTCATTCCTTCTATTGTAGTTGGTACTTATTGAGGTTAACATACCATTTAGGGTTGTTGTCCTCATAATACTAAAATCTTTACCTAGGGGGTTGCTTATCTCAAGTACATCTCTAAGTTTAGAGTCCTCTTCTATTTTAAGAAGATCAAATACCTTCGGGCTTTCGAATGTATAGGTCATTGCCCCATATACACCATGAAGGCTCATTACCTGCCTAATTAAATCTTTTATTTGTTGCTCCCTAGTTTTTAGGCCTACCGTTGGTCTACCTCTTTCTAGGGTTGGTTCAATCTTATCATACCCATAAAGCCTAGCTACTTCCTCTGCAAGGTCTGCCATTATGGTTATATCTGGTCTAAAGGTAGGTATTGTTACTTTCTTATTTGACCTATCCACTATAAATTCTAGTCGGGTAAAGTAGTCTATCATTACATCTTCTTCTATTTTTGTTCCTAAAAATTTATTGATTTCATCTGGATCATATGAAATAGTAATAGGTTCCCTTACTTTTGGGTATATATCTATTACTTCTGATACTACTTCCCCTGCTCCAACTTCTGCTACTAATTGTGCCGCCCTATCAAGTGCAGGTCCTACATTATTAGGATCTAGTCCCTTTGTATATTTAATTGATGAGTCACTTATAATTCCAAGTTTCTTTGAAGATTCCCTGATATTAGGACCATGGAAGTTAGCACATTCAAATAGTATAGTTTTTGTATCCTCAGTAACCATTGTATCTTCCCCGCCCATAATTCCTGCTATAGCTATTGGTTTTTCTGGGTCTGCTATAACTAGCATTGATGGATCTAGGTCAACCTCTTCTTCTAGTAGGGTTACTATCTTTTCTCCTTCTTTTGCATTCCTTACAATAATCTTTTTATCAACTAACTTATCGTAATCAAAGGCATGCATAGGCTGGCCAAATTCAAGTAGCATATAGTTGGTTATATCTACTATATTATTAATTGGACGCAGTCCTGCTGAGATTAGATGATCTTTTAGCCACTTTGGTGATGGTCCTACTTTTACATTTTTTATAATACGAGCTGCATAGCGGGGACATAAATCTTCATTTTGAATCTCTATATCTGCCATCTGCCTTGCATCTTCCCCTATTTCTGGGACTGTAATAACTGGGTAATTAAATGGCTTATTAAATGTTGCTGCTGCTTCACGTGCAAGACCTAGTATACTAAAACAGTCTGGCCTATCTGATGTAATTTCATACTCTACAACTGTTTCACCTAATCCAAAAAATGGCTTTACATCATCTCCTAGCAGCACATTGTATTTACATACATATACTCCATTTTCAGGAGCATCTTCTACTTCATCTACTTCAAAGCCAAGTTCCTCTACTGAGCACATCATACCCTGGGATTCTACCCCTCTTAGCTTACCGCTTTTGATTTTCAGACCATCTGCTAGGGTAGCACCATCTAGTGCTAAGGGGATTACATCTCCTAAGTCCACATTGTCAGCAGCAGTTACAATTTGAAGTTCCTTATCCTGCCCCGCATCTACCTGCATTACACGTAATCTATCTGCATCTGGATGTGCTTCTACCTTAGTAATTTTAGCCCAAACTACTTTAGAAATCTCTTCTCCTGTTTCTTTGTAGGTTTCTATATTTGAACCTGACATAATCATTCCGTCAGTGAATGTTACTATATCACAATCTATATCTACATATTGCTTTAACCAAGACATTGGTACGTTCATAAGTCATTTCTTCCTTTCTGTATTCTATCCTTTTGCTTTTATTAAAACTGGGATATAAATCTTACATCATTCTCATAGAATAAACGTAAATCATGTATGCTGTATTTTAGCATTGTAATACGCTCAAGTCCCATTCCAAAAGCAAATCCACTATATACTTCTGGGTCTATTCCTGCCATTTCAAGTACCTTAGGGTGAACCATTCCACATCCTAATATCTCTATCCAACCTGTTCCTCCACAGATGTTACATCCTTTTCCATCACACATAACACATGATACATCAACTTCTGCACTTGGTTCTGTAAATGGAAAATAGTGTGGCCTAAATTTAACTTTAGCCTTATCTCCAAATAGGGATTTTGCAAACTCTGCTAGTGCCCCTTTTAGGTCTCCAAAGGTAATATCCTTATCAATTACAAGTCCTTCTATCTGGTGGAATACTGGCGAATGGGTTGCATCAACTTCATCACTACGATACACCTTACCAGGGGCTACCATACGAATAGGTGGCTTTTGGCTTTCCATAGTGTGTACCTGCACTGGTGATGTACATGTACGTAGCATCATATCCCTTGTAAAGTAGAATGTATCTTGCTCATCCCTTGCCGGATGGTCTGGTCCTAGATTAAGTGCATCAAAGTTATAGTAGCCTGTTTCTACTTCACGACCATCTACTACTTCATATCCCATTCCCAGAAATATGTTTTCTACTTCTTCTTGGGTTTTCTGAATAGGATGCATCTTCCCTATCCTAATCTTCTTGCCTGGCATGGTTACATCAATTACTTCTTCGTCTAATTGCTGCTCCTGGGCTAGTTTTTCTAATTCCTTTTTCTTCTTATCTATAAGGCCTTCTATATTTTCCCTAACCTCATTAGCTAGTTTGCCAATAGCTGGGCGTTCTTCCGGCTCTACTGATCCCATTCCCCTTAGTACTGCTGTTAATTCACCTTTTTTCCCTAGGTACTGGACTCTTAAATCTTCTAACTCTTTTAATAAAGTCTCTGATTCTAAAGCCTTGGTTGCTTGCTCTCTAATCTTCTCTAATTTTTCTTGCATTTCTTTCTCCTTTCAACTGCAAATAAAAAAAGCCCCATCCCGGTAAGGGACGAAGCTTATATTTCGTGGTACCACCCTTGTTTCTATACCAATGGCATAGACACTTGAGCTGCTGTAACGGGCGACCGATACTTTCTAATAATTAATAAAAACATTCAAAAGTATAGCTCTGATGGGAATTTGGATTGTATAAGGAACCTAAAGATGCTTACAGCCAAGGCATCTTCTCTCTATAAGTATTATACATCTTACTAACATCGTCATTGCTTATATTATATTCATTATATTACATATTCTACTATAGTTATTAACTTTGTCAAGACATATTCTTGGAAAGCCAAACATATGTAACACAGTCCTCTAAAAACTTCCTCAGAAGGTGCTGTGGTCTTAAATAATTTTAATATTGGTTATAAGAATTCAAATTGCATATATTTAATGGCTTATAAATAATATAATAACAGGTTGCATAATTAACACCACAGTTGGAAATGTTAGGACTATTCCAAATAGTTGTTGACTACACACCAAAAATGGTATATAGTCGTAAATGATGATATATATAGTTATTGTATGTCAGAACATCAGTTGTTCTAATTGGACAAGCACACATTTTGAATCTTTGCTGAAGTAGAAGGATTTTAAACTGAAAGGAAATATAATATGCTAAAGATAATAAAAAGTGAATTTAACAAGGCTTTTAAAGTCAAAAGAGTTATTTTATTTATACTTATAATATTTGCACCTTTTATTATACAATTTTTAATGATAAAAGATGGCTATACTTTTTATTTTCCAATAGAGGTATTTGAGGAGTCATTTTCAGGTATTATACCTTTATTATTTCCGATTTTTTCTATAATAATTTACTCTGATAATTATTATAAAGAACGTAAAAACAATTTTATATCCACTGTCTATACAAGAACTTTTTTTAATAAATACATAGTTGCAAAAGGAGTTGTAAATTTTTGTATTACATTTTTAGTATTATTTGTATCAATAATTATACCTTTTATATTTCTAACATATATTGAGCCGTTATTGGGGCTGATTGAATACACTGCAGTCACCAACAAAACTATATTACCTACAAGAAATACATTAGCAGTTATAAGTGAAAAAAGTCATATTCTTTATGCTATCATATATAGTTTTTGGGTAGCAATAAATGGGGCGTTTTATGCTACCTTTGCATTTCTATTAACTATATTCTCAACCAATTACTTTACAGCAATGACTACTCCAATTATTTTTTATCATCTTGGAAATTTTTTGTTACCTACATTATCATTAGAAATTTTTTCACCATTAATTTCAGTTTTTCCGTTTAGCATTCAACAACAACCTTTATGGATACTTTTTATACCTTTTTTAATTTTATTTTTAATAAACTTTTTAATTGGTATTTATATAAAGAATTTATTTAAAAACGGTGATTATAATGTTTAAAAAAAGATTTAGTGATTTTATAAATGAGTTCGATAGCTTTTATTTAATAATTATTGGAGTGCCCTTATTTTTGTATGGGCTTTATATTAAAGAAACGGAAATTATAACTTATTCTATTCAAAATAATATGCCACTAGGCTTCTGGGATTTAATTATTTTAATCATCAGTGATAAGAATATAATATCTTATTTTGTTCTACCAATTGTATGTATACTTTCAATAAGAACAATAAATGAATGCGATAATAATTATATATTAATCAGAATGAAATCATTTAAGGAGTTTGTAATCCATATATACGATAAATTTACTAAAAGAATTTTATCTTTTTTAACAATCTGGGTAATTATTGCAGTTATTTTGTCAATAGATCATATAGGGAATTTATCTTGGATACATATTAATAATATAAATACAGAGAAATTAGATATAATTAATATTTTAAAACATTATATTTCTTCTCCATTAATTAGTATATTTTTACAACTCATAGGTTTGTTTTTGATATTCCAAACAATAAATTTATTGTTTATATATATAAAGATATTTTGTAAAAAGAATATATACTTAATTATTTTTAGTTTAGTAATTTTTTTATTTAACCTAATTACAAGTAAAATATCTTTTATATTTGGTGATTTTGGTAGAATTATATCTTTAATAACCCCTATAAATTATTTATGCAGTTATTTAGGTATTCTACTTTATGAGTCTGCATTAAAATATTTCGTTATAATTTGTATATTATTTATTTCTATAAGGGTACCATTCCTATGTAATTTTAAAATAAAAAATTTGTTTAATATAATATCTAAATATAAAATACAGATTATTTATTTTTTGTCTTTAGTACTCTATATAGTATTTAGAATTAAACCTTATATAAATATGGATATAAATTTGATGGACATTCTTGTGATAATCTTATTTGGTGTCACAAATGCTAATGGTTCTATAAGTACAATTATTAGTTATATATTCATATTTTGGGGGTTAGTTTATTTTTTACAAGATTATTTGAATATAGAATTGGGAGGATTGCATTATTCTAAAATAATTCGATATAGGTCTGTACATGAGTGGTTTAATAGTTATATGAAAAAAGTAATTGTATATATAATAAAAGCACTAATACTATTGATGTTAATTACTTTAGCTATATCGTCATTATTTAAATTTAGTGGTTTTTACAACAGTGTTTTTCAAAATATAAATTTATCAGTTTTATTATATCAATTTTTTGTCAACGGTTTTTTACAAATGCTATTTTATGTATTATTTGTTTTTATTGTTACATGGGACACCCAAAATACGTTTATAGGATTTTCAGCATTATTGGGTACATCCGTATTTATGTTTAGAGGTTTTAATACTTACTATGTATTACCCCTAGCATTGAATAGCCTTGGAATAGTAGTAGAAAATAAAGTTTCAGTGTTTTATATAACTACAATAATTATATTATATATATTTGTTGAGTTACTCTATATTAGAAAATTACTTAAAAACGATGTTTTTTAAAATTATTGGAGGTACTAAAATATGAATATTATTAAACTGTCAAATGTTTCTAAGTCCTTTAAAGATATTTGTATATTCGAAAACTTAGATATTGAATTTAATCAAGGAGAAATACACGGAATTATTGGGCCAAATGGATGCGGAAAATCAGTTTTATTTAAGCTAATATGTGGCTTTATGTTACCGGACAAAGGTAATATATACATTGATGGTGTTGAGTTAAATAGAGATAATCGTTTTCCAACAAATTTTGGTGCAATTATCGATAGACCAGGATACATAGATGATATAAGTGGTTTCGACAATCTCAAACATTTAGCCTCGATTCAAAATAAAATTGATGATCAGAAAATTGAAGCTACTATGAACTTGTTAGGACTTAATCCAAAATCGGAAACTAAAGTTAAAAATTACTCACTGGGAATGAAACAAAAACTTGCAATATGCCAGGCAATTATGGAAGACCAATCTGTGTTAATTTTAGATGAGCCTTTTAATGCCCTTGACTTTGATAGTGTAGGTAAGGTTCGTCATTTGCTTAAAGATTTTAAACAAGAGGGTAAAACTATATTATTAACCAGCCATAACAAAGAGGATATTGATGCTGTTTGTGATAAAGTTTATCGCATTAATAATTATAATATTGATATAATGAATTAATCTAAAATTTAATCCAATCCTTAGACAGGTAAAATACTACTTTATTCTTTTTTCTTTCTACTAAAATTATACCCTAACAAGACATATAATATTAAATCTTCTTACATACCCTATGATTATGTTGGATTATATAGTATAATATTGCCGTAGAAAAAATATAGTAGAAGATTTTATTTGGAGGAAACTAATGAAAAACACTAATGGAAATTGTTTAATTGGCCAGTCAGGTGGGCCAACAGTAGCAATTAATGCAACTTTGTGTGGTGTTTTAAACCGTGCAATGGAAACTAATGCTTATGATACTATTTACGGAATGGTTAATGGTATCGAGGGATTACTACAAGACAAAATCATCAATCTTTCAGAGATTTTCGGGTCCCAAGCTGAAAGGGAAAAGCTACAGACTACCCCTGCAATGTATTTAGGCTCTTGTCGCTTCAAACTACCCTCACCTGAGGAGTGTCCTGATACCTATGCCAAGATTTTTGATATCTTCAAAGAGCATAATATTACTAGCTTCTTTTATATTGGTGGTAATGATTCAATGGATACTGTTTTAAAGCTTTCTAATTATGCTAAAGAACATGGTCACTCAGTTCAAGTTATGGGTATTCCTAAAACCATTGATAATGATCTTCCTATTACCGACCATACACCAGGTTACGGAAGCGCTGCTAAGTATGTTGCAACTTCACTTCTTGAAATTGCCCATGATACCTATATCTATAATATGCCCTCTGTAACTATAGTTGAAATTATGGGACGTAATGCAGGTTGGCTAACTGCAGCCGCAGCTTTAGCACGTAATGAATATAATTCTAGCCCAGATTTAATTTATTTACCTGAGGTAAAGTTATGCCGTGAAACTTTTATTAAGGATGTAAAGGAACTACAAAAGAAACGTGAAAATATAATTATAGCTGTTTCCGAAGGTGTTAAGGGCGTAGATGGGGATTACCTATCGGCAAGTGGTGATGCGGTGGACAGCTTTGGCCATAAAGCTTTATCTGGTGCAGCTACGGTTCTAGAAGACTGGATTAAGGCAGATATTGGCTGTAAAACACGTTCAGTAATCTTAAATGTTCTTCAAAGAAGTGCTGCTTATATCTGCTCAGCAACAGATATTAAAGAATCACTTATGATAGGATCTGCTGCAGTAGATGCAGTTAAAGATGGTATTACAGGTAAAATGGTATGCTATAAACGTATAAGCAATGACCCATATAAGGTTGAAATTATCACTGCTGATGTAGATGGTATTGCTAACGCAGAAAAGATGATACCTAAAGAGTGGATTACTGATGATCAATCTGATGTTACACAAAATTTTATAGATTATGCTAGGCCTCTTATTGAAGGTGAAATGAAGATTCCTTTCAAAAACGGGCTTCCTCAGTACTGCGATATTAAACATCTACAGTAATATAGAGGCTATAAACTTAAAGAGGATGTATATCCTATAGAAGACTTTTCACAAGCAAAGCTTGTGCTTGTCTTATATGGGACATACATCCTCTTATTTATTTACTACTATTATTCCAAGTGTTACCAACAATAGGCCCACTACATGCACTAGTAGTATAGGTTCTTCTGGCAAAAATATTGCTCCTAAAATACTTGCTGATACTGGAATTATAAATTTAAAGATTGATAGGTCCCCAACCTTTCTAACTTGTAGTATATAGAACCATATACCAAAGGCTGCTGCCGATAGAAAAGCACTATATAAAAACAGCCCTGCTGATAGGGGTGTAAAACTTAACTGACTCGGCCTTCCCCCCATAGTCATTGCTACTATAAAAAGGAGTACTGACCCTACAATCATTTGCCAACTAGTCATTACTAGGGTGGGCAGTTTACTTCCCAACTTCTTTGCTATAATCATAGAAATTGCGCTATTTAAGCCAGCCATTAACATGAATCCTTCTCCCATTATCCTAACTTCAAAAAGGTTGCCTGTACTGGTGGCATTTATATTAACAATAACTAATCCTAAAAATCCAAGTATAAGGCCTACAGATTTCTGCTTGTTTATCTTATCATCTACATATATATAATGTGCTAGTAAAATGGAAAAGAAAATGCTCATTTGTTCAAGGACCATGGCTTTAACTCCTGGAGTATTTGCAAGTCCAATATTAAAGAAGAAATACTGAAGTGTTGTTGAGCATATCCCTAGTATTATTATATCTTTAATGTCTCTAGATTTTATATTAAATAATGGCATCCTTAGAATCAAGGCTAGTATAAATAAGAGCAGGCCTGCCAGAAAAAATCTCATACTAATTAGTGTTAAGTTCACACTAATATCTGACCCACTAATATTCATCTCTCTATAACATGTTTTTATTACAGGCATTGCACTTCCCCACAGTAAACAAGCAAATATTGCCAGAAGTGTTGTTTGTAACCTAGTAGGGTCTTTTTTCTCTTTTGTCACTTTACACATCCTCCATTGGATAAAAAAAGTTCCCAGTTATCTAGGAGCTTTTTTTATCTTTATTTATTTAAATTCATTCAAACTAGTACAGCGGATATTTCTCAATTAACTTTGTTACTCTTAGGGATGCTTCTTCCTTATTAGTTTCAAAGTCTGTAAGGGTAATATGGATAATATCTGCAATTTCTTCCATATCTTCTTCAACCATTCCTCTTGTTGTTACTGCTGGCGTTCCAAGACGAATACCACTTGTAACAAATGGACTTTCTGTTTCAAAAGGTACAGTGTTCTTATTGCAAGTTACACCTACTTCTCCTAATAGATGCTCTGCATCCTTACCTGTAATTTCTATATTTCTAAGATCTATCATTAGTAGATGGTTATCTGTACCACCTGATACAATATTAAATCCTTTGCTTTCAAGTGAGTCTGCTAGTGCTTTAGCATTCTTGATTACCTGCTCTTGATATTCCTTAAATTCAGGCTGCAATGCCTCATAAAAGCTTACTGCTTTAGCAGCTATAACATGCTGAAGTGGTCCACCCTGAATACCTGGGAAAATTGCCTTATCTACTTTAGCAGCATGCTCTTCTTTACATAAAATCATTCCCCCACGAGGTCCTCTTAATGTTTTATGGGTTGTAGTTGTTACAAAGTCAGCATATGGAACTGGATTACTATGAAGTCCCACTGCAACAAGCCCTGCAACATGAGCCATATCAACCATAAAGTATGCTCCTATTTCATCAGCAATTTCTCTAAATTTAGGGAAATCCAGATCCCTTGAATATGCGCTAGCGCCTGCAATAATCATTTTTGGCTTGGTTTCTATTGCCATCTCCCTTACTGCATCATAATCAATGCGCTGAGTGTCTGCATCAACTTCATAGGATATAACATTATAGTGTTTACCTGACATATTTACTGGGCTACCGTGTGTAAGGTGACCACCATGACTTAAATCCATACCCATTATTGTATCTCCTGGATTTAAAACCGCAAAAAATACAGCTTGGTTTGCCTGTGACCCAGAGTTTGGCTGGACATTAGCATGGTCTGCCCCAAATAATTCCTTAGCACGATCTATTGCAAGAGTTTCTACCTTATCTACAACCTCACAACCACCATAGTATCTTCTCCCCGGGTAACCTTCTGCATATTTATTAGTTAGAGGGGATCCCATAGCAGCCATTACCGCTGGACTTACAAAGTTTTCTGAAGCAATAAGTTCAATGCCATTTCGTTGCCTATCTGTTTCTTCTGTAATTAGCTTTGCAATCTCAGGATCAACTTTCACCACATCTTCATTTGAATACATAATCTTACCTCTTTCTTTGTTTAATTATATTACTTAAGATTTAGTTTACCATAAAGTTACACCTTATTCCATAAATATGCCCTTTATTTTTATTGGAAAGTTCACCTATTATGCTTTCCCTTTATTGAATAATTATTAATATTGATGTAAAATTTATATACTATCATTATATAAGATTTTGCGGAGGTTGTAATGAATGAATTTAAATCAAAACAGATTTTACACTTTGCAGTAAAAGCTGGCGAAATCATGTTACAAAGCGGTGCTGAAACTTACCGGGTTGAGGATACAATAAGTCGCATATTAAAATCCAAGGATTTTAATATTGCTGAAACCTTTGTTGTTCCCACCTGTATTATAGTCACTATTGATAATCCTAATATAGAACCCATTACCCATCTAAAGCGAATTAAAAACCGTAGCACCAGGCTAGATAAAATAAGCCTGGTAAATGATTTGTCAAGAAAATATGTAGATGGATTAATTTCTACAGAAGAGGCCTTACTAGAACTTGATTGTATAAATAGTACTAAATCCTATTCCGCCCCTATGATTATATCTGCTACAGCTGTATCTGCTGGTTTTTTTACCCTTATGTTCGGTGGAAGGCTTATTGATTTTTTCCCTTCCCTGCTTATTGGTTTTTTACTTGCGGTGGTAAATATATGGTTTACAAGTAGGGATGTAATTTCATATCTAATATACTTTAGCTCTGGCTTTATCATTGGCGCTAGTGTTATATGTATATCTTGGTTTGCTCCAAGCATTAATATTGATTCAGTTGTTATAGGTAGTATTATGCCCCTAGTACCTGGTGTTGCCTTTACTAACTCCATAAGAGATATGATTGGTGATGAAATCATATCTGGCTTATCAAGGGGAGTTGAAGCCTTGTTTATTGCAGTTTCTATTGCTGCTGGTGTGGGGATAGCCATGAATATTTTTTCTTCTATTGGAGGTGTTTCTTTATGATTATTGGGGTAATAAGCGCCTTTATTGCTACTATCGGATTTTCTATAATTTTCCATGTACCTAAGGAGGAGCTAATTTTTTGTGGTTCCATAGGTGCCTTAGGTTGGTTAGTTTACTTACTTTGTATAGACTTTGGTAGTTCACCCATTGTTGCCAACTTTATTGCATCTTTAATTGTGTCCCAAGGCTCTAGTAGCCTGGCTAAAATTCGTAAAATTCCAGTTACAATATTACTTATTCCTGGAATTATTCCTGTTGTACCAGGAGCAGCCACCTACCAGACCATGCACTCTCTCCTACTTGGTGATTACATGGAAGCTGCATCCTATGCATCTTACACCTTCCAAGTTGCAGCGGTGATTGCTGGGGCTATAGCCCTTACCACAATGCTGCCTAGAATACTGGGGACAGTTAACAAATAAAACTAGTCAAAAAAGGGACAGTTAATAATTTAACTGCCCCTTTTCTTTTAATCCTAGTGACTTAAGTTTGCCCTTTTTCTTTTCTTCACTTTACTAACAATCAGGTAAATAGCTAATACTAATAAGGCAATTATTAATAATATAACTCCTACAATAATTAAAGAAATCTTATTTGGACTTCTTACTAACCTAATAATATTTTTACTATCTTCTCTTACTTTACGATCCTGAGACATTGCATATTGATCTGGAATAGTCGGTAGACCATCAACTTCATCAAAGGATTGTAGGTAGGATGCTAGGGCATACCATTCTTTTGCTTCACTTCCGTCTTTATTGTATACAATACATTCATTAAAGTCTTCTATAGGATTCCCGTCTGCATCCTTAGGAATAATTGCAAGAATTCCCTTAGATTTATCCATCACTGCACCAAGCATTTGGGCTGAGTATAAATCTGAAACTACCCTATATAGCTTATCATTCTCTATTTCAACCTCTTCCCCTTCTTCATTTACAAGAATAACATCTGTGGATCTATTTAAGATTATTCTATTTGGGTTAAAGTTGTAATGCAATCCTGTGTTATATAGTTGTGATGCTGGCATAATAGAGGTTATAGAGGCATCTACTTCAGCAACCGTTTTAAGTTCCTTACCTGTGAGATATACACTTCCTATAGGATAACCTATAGTTCCATCAGCCCCAATACCTAAGGACATAACTTCATAGGCATCAGCAATGCTAATAGGACCTTCCTTAAAGGCTGCCCTAATGGTACCAACTGGAACAATTGATACATCTACTGGTATATAGTCATCCCCTTCTGCCTCCTTAATACCATGTATTATTGAATCTGCAATTAAGTGGCCAATTGCTTGATCTATATGATTCTCATTCATTTCCCTTAAATCTGTAAAGTCAAATGGACTATAGGCAATTATCTCTTCGTAATCTGTAAATCCATATTCTTTTAAGAATTCATTTACATAATCCCTGTATTCTTCAATTTTCTCTAAAACCTCCTCATCTGCCTTTACATCTTCATTAACAGGTACAAGGTCGTAATTTTCTACGTCCCATCTACCTTTACTATTTTGTTTTAGATTAATAACTCCTAAGTTTTTGCCATATTCACCACTACTAAAAATATTAGTACTGCCTATGTTAATAGCTTCTTCATGTGTTGAGTGGGTATGTCCACTTATTATTATATCTATTTCAGGAACTTCTTTGGCTAAAATTTCATCTTCTGAATATTTAGGTGTTTCAGAGGTCCCACTATGTGAAAGGCAAACAATAATATCTGGATCTTCTTCTGATTTTATTATTTTAACTATTTCCTTAGCACTATCAACATAATTATGGAACTCAAGCCCACTATTTGGCGCACATTCAATCGCATCATCACCTAATAATCCAAAGATAGCAACCTTAACACCACCTTTATCCACAATCATATAATCCTTAACTCCATAGCTTTCCATTGAGTTTTTAAGAGTCTTAGCATCTTCATCAGTAGAGTTTTCCCAGTCGATATTGGATATTGTCATAGCTGGTACTGGGTCCCCACTATTTAGTGCTGCATCAAACATGTTTGCAAGGCCTATGCTACTGTAGTCAAACTCATGATTTCCTAAGGTAACTGCATCATAGCCTAGCAATCCTAACATCCTAAGCTCTACGGCTTGTGTATCAAATACAGTTTGGAATAAGGTACCCATTGCAAAGTCCCCACCATCAAGTACAAGGGTATCTGGATCCTTTTCCCTAGTTTCATTTATTATTGTTGCAATTTTAGCAAATCCCCCAGATTGAACTAATTTCCCATCTTCTTTAAATTCCCTTGTGTCTATATAGGAATGTAGATCATGGGTAAATGTAATAGTAAGTTCCTTGTCTGAAATAGTATCTGCGCTAACAGTAGGTGCTGATACGCATGTCAGCAAAGTAAAGGCTAGTAATAATAATGATAATGTTTTTTTCATTTTAATCTCCCCTCATCTAAGTACATTGTTAATAAACCGAATTGATTCATTATTTCTTCTGATATTTCTTGTATGTCATTTATTTTATCTTCTTGTACACTGGTGCTAGTTGTAATTCGTTCTGAGGCTATAGATAACTCCTTAATAATATCCATACCTTCTTCAACTGTTTGTTCCCTACTTTCTGCCCCACTTACCAGGCGTCCTCCTACATTTGCTTGGAATATAATTAGCAAGCCAATAACATTCATGGATATGTATAATTCTGTTATATCAGCAAGCCCCAGTGTAGGAAAGAAATACTCTGGCCATAGCTGGTAAAGTGCAACCAACAAGATAGTACCAAAAATCATGGAGAAAATAGTAATCTTTTTATCAAAAAACATTGCTGTAAGTGCAACACAAATAAATAAGAGAAATACGCCCCCTATTGCTCCTCCCTGTTGAAAAATTGTTAAAAGTATAGCCGTATAAAGTGCTACAACTAATGAATAAGCAAATACCTCACTGTCTTTTTTTATGAAATATACAATAGTTGGTATAACAAATGAAATAAAACTTATAAGCCAGACCATTGCCATTTCATAAAAACTACCTGTATCAAAATATCTTGGTATAGATGATAATAAAGCACCAGTCCATGATAAAATTAAACATTTTTTATTAATATTTTGCCTATTAAATATTGCTTTTTTATTCATATTTCTCACGGATATATATTCTTTGTGAATATTGACCTTCTCTCCCCCTTTTTCAAACTTATTTTGTACACTTATTATAGCTACATTGTACAGTAAGTGCATTAAAGAAAAAAACAAACTGGTAGAAATACTTGGCAGAAATATATTGTTATTGTGCATAATTTTCCCACCAAAAAAATACACCTTTTATTTTATTATAATAAAAAATCATCCAATAAGCATTGATATATATAGCCTTTAAGACAATTGACGGTTATTAAAATATTGTATATAATGGGAATACACAGCATTTAGCAATAACATTTTACCATAAGGAGGAATAATGAAAACACAATTGCAGGTATATGAAATTAGCCAAATAGTTAACCCTATTAGTTTTCAAGGTGTTCAAGATGACATAGCTTTAGCCACAGACCTTGCTATTATTACAGTTGACTATAAGGGTCAACCAATTACAAATCATAGTAACTGTAGTGATTTTTGCCATCTAGTTCGCAACTCTCCTAGCGCAGTCTACTGTGAGTCATGTGATTCCCATGGTGGACTAGAGGCTGCCAGATTACGCAAACCTTGCATCTATACTTGCCATGCGGGTCTTATAGACTTTGCAATACCCATATTAGCTAATGATTTGTATTTAGGGGCCTTTATGGCGGGACAAGTACTATTATCTCCTCAGGATATAGATAAGGGACCAAGGCCTATTTTACATAATGTGAAGCAAACAATTGATATGAATCAAAGTGATTTTAGGGAAGCCTATAATTCTCTCCCAGTGATGAAATGGGAGAAGATCAATCGTCTGGCTAATATGCTACTTCATTTAGGTAATTACTGCATTAAGGAAGCTGAGTTAAGGGAACTCAGATCATGCCATGCTAGTAATAATGAAAAATTACGTACAAATAATTATAAATATAAAAATTCTACAGAAAATATTATCGAGCCTGCCCTAATTTACATACAAGAAAATCCTAGTGAAAAAATCACCTTAAGTAAAATGGCTTCCCTTTGCAATATATCCCCTAGTTATTTTAGTAAACTATTTGCTAATGAGGGCCTGGGGAGTCTTTCAAATTATGCCAATAAGGTTAAGGTTAATCATGCAAAGGAACTACTTATAACAACCGATTGGCCAGTTATAAGTATAGCTGAAGCAGTCGGTTTTAATGATTGTGGATATTTCATAAAGGTTTTTAAATCATACACACAACAAACCCCTATTGAATACAGAGAAGATAATTAAGTTTGTATATAATAGAACTAAGACCACAAAAAAAGAATAATCATAAGAAAAAGGTGATAGTAAAATGAATGAATGTAATTCCAACAGACAGTTGTACAAGCGATTAATTGCTAGATTTTTGGTTATAATAGTATCTATAGCCCTAATCATTACATTGGCTCCTAGGCTTTTTAAATTAATCCACCCTTTTATATTTGCATTAATTATAGCTGCTATACTAAACCCAGTAGTTAGTAAGATACACAAGCTTATAGGTAAGATGGAACCTAAAGCATCTAAGACAAGGAAGATAATTACCTTAATTCTTAATCTTCTTATTTTATTTGTTGTATGTTCTATTATCTTTTATCTATCTTACACCATTTTAAAAGAGATTATTGCTTTTTCCCTTAGTATACAAGAAAATTGGGGGGATATCTTATTGAAAGTGGATAAGATTCAAGAGCATTTTTTATGGGCTACAGAAAGCTTACCACCACAGGTAATAGATTTTATAGATAGTTTTAAAGATAATCTTTTAGAACTTATTAAAAATACCAGTCGTAAGATTCTAAGCTCATCTATTACGGTAACTGCTTCAATTATTACAGGTGCAGGGAACTTTTTTATTAACTTCTTAACCTTTTTCCTTGCAGTTTATTTTTTGATTTCTGACTATCATATAATTGGTCATGTAGCCGATAAGTATGCCCACAAACACAGTGTTAAAACTTTTAGGGTTATTAAGGATGCCCTTAAGAACGCTATCGGTGGTTTTTTAAGAGCACAGCTCATTATAGCTAGTTGCGCCTTTGTGTTTATGTTTATATGTCTTAGGGCATACGGAATACAGCACGCCTTTGTACTTGCACTAATATTAGGATTTATAGATCTTTTGCCCCTTCTAGGTACCATAGCCATGTTATTACCATGGGGAATTCTAGAATACATAGGCGGGGACCCAAAGAAGGGAATATATTTAATTTCTATTAGTGTAATATTTATGATAATTAGAAAGATTATTGAACCCAAAATCATGGGAAGCCAAACAGAGTTACATCCTCTCTTTGCCCTAATGAGTACTTATGTAGGTCTCAAGCTTTTAGGTATATGGGGAGCAATATTGGGCCCAGTTATAGTTATGGTTATTATAGGTATAGTAAAGTCCGGCTTATTTGATAATACTATAAAGGATATCCAGCAGGCCTATAATAATATATCACAATTATTTTAAGAAAAAGCTGTGTTTATAAAAGTTAATAAACACAGCTTTTTTTATTAAAATTTATCTGCCACAACTACATCTACCATCGGGACATCCACATCCATGGGTATCTGATTGAACACGGGAAGTATTTACACATGGTTCCCTATTAGGATATTTAATGGTTTTTGAGTTTACGCCTACTTCTAGTGGCCTAATGCTTTGCTCTAGTAAATCACCTTCAACAAATAGTAAGCAATCATTTTGCTCTCTTGAACCCATTGCCTCAAATTTTGGTGGTACTATTAGGCCTGCATGTGGTACTTTATACTGAACAAGATATATAACTTTAAAGTATAAAGTTAAACCTATTGCTAGAACTCCATCATCTTTAGAGATTACTTTAGCTAAAGCCTGGGCTGATATTCCTTGTCTAACTGAATTATTAGCTCCGTATTCTACGCATGGGCATGCAGTACTTGCTGGGCAATCTGGTCCGCCTGAACAGTTGCATTCAAATTTATGCCTATTTAGATTTTCAACAAATCCTACATAATTAATAGTAGGAACTAGTTTGTTACATCCACATGGGTTTTCTGGTGCATATGATATTCCATAAGGTGTGTATAGATCAAATCCTACAGAGCTAGGATTGGTTTCTATATCAAATCCACATGAATCTTCTGCTGGAAGGTATCTTAATACCATAAAACCTTCTTTTCTTACCTTGCATTTATCATCAAGTATTTTGACAGCTAGGGTTACATCAATGTCTTTTAATGATAGCCTAGAACAATTGGGTTTATCCTTAGTTGGTTTAATTGTTGAGTATCTGCTTTTATCTGGGCACACAAAATTAAAATCTATATCTACTACCTGAAGTTGAATATTGTCTGCTTTTTTAATATCTTTTGGAGTAAGGTTACCAAAAAGATAATCTGTAGATGGAATACAACCATCTTGATTGTTACATACATCTATTAAATGTCTTGCATCTATAATTCTACAAAGATTGATTCCGCTTTCGTCGAAGACAACTGGTGCTAACATATTCAGGCACCTTGGCTCACCTATGGGTGGACAAACACAGATATCATCTGCCGGTGATACCTGTGACGGATTACATACATCACAGACTCCTGCACTCTTATTTCCGAAGAATTTAGAATCAGAGCCTCCACAACATTTGCTCATACAACTTACCTCCTATATATAATGCTAACTTAAGCTGTTAGATAATCTAATTGTCGCTTCAATACTATATTATGGCAAAATTAGCAGTTTGGTGACTGTAGTGTATAAAAAACTTAGCTTTTGAATATACTTTTGTATAGCTTATATGGATATATTTAAATGGGGGTGCTATAATGCCTTATCTAATTCGCATGAATGAAACTCAATTGCTATTACTTAATCATTCAAACAACAATGGGGTATATTCCCAAATTCTATCTTCCACTGGATTATCTCGTCCTACTATAATCAGTCGTAATCCTAGTTCTAACTATAGTGCTACTTTAGATGATGACAAAAACCTACATATCCTTTTGCAACCATCCAAGGAACAAGTTATCCACTTACACTATCAAGACAAGAATGTTACCCGCAATACCATACTAGAAGATCCTAAAAATATTTATAATTTTTCTAATCTGAAGACTATACATGCCACAAATCAAGTTCATTTATTTTATACTGCAAAGAAACCTAATGAGGATTCTTATGAACTTATACACCATATATTATGCAAGGAAGATAAATTTGAAACTTGTCCTATCTTATCTTTCTCCTCAGAAACCTTAGGTTTTCGCTACCAGTGCTATGATGGCAAAATATTTATACTATATGGTGAGCTTTCTGACACCTATTGTCTTAATATTATTGTTTACCAAGATAATAGTTGGACTAAACCTATCATAATTAAAAAGTCTACCTTTCCTATAGATGACTTTCAGTTTTGTATTGATAATCAAGGAAGGATTCATATTGTTTATGTATATGAAAAGTATGGCAGATACCACCTGTCTTATAAGCAGTACTTTGGTGAAGGATTTTCTGACGATCATTCCCTTTATAGTACTTCTACTATTATTTATCCAACTATTTTTACCTACCATGGTGGTGTATGGATTAATTTTATAGGGGATGATAAGCTACAAATGATTTTATCAATGGATAATGGCGCTAGCTTTAGTAAGAATGTTGATTGCTCTATGCAGACTAATGATCTTAGACGCTGTAATTTCTTATCGGCGCCAGATATATTTCCATTAAATTTTAATTGTAATACTATCTTTGCAAGCTTATCTTACCCTATACGCTCCGGAGTTATTTCCTCTATTGACATGATTAATTTCCACCCAGATTTGAGACCTAATACAGAACTTGAGCTTTTTATAGATGGTATTATTCACACTTTTTCAGGTGATTCTCCAACTACTAACACCCCAGCTGCTCCACAAGATATTATAAATCGTATTAAGGATTTAGAGGTTGAAAATAATGAACTTAAGCAGATTCAGGAAAATATGGTCCAGCAATATAATGATATGGCGGAATTAACCAAGAAAATCCAGGATGAGGGAAAGAAGTGGCGGGATAAGGCTCTTGACTTAACTAAGGAGCTAGAGGAAGATAAGCTTAAATCAAAAACTCAGGACCAATAATAATGTCCTGAGTTTCTTTATATTATATTTATTATTCATTCACTTTTGATACAGCAATTGGAAGGTACTTATCATTTTTATTGTTTTTTTCCCGTTTATTAATTGCTAGATATACAATTGCTGTAAAGAAAACACCAATAAATGCACTGATAACTTCCGCTGCCGCCACACCTTTAGACTCTAAAACACCTAAAGATATACCTATTGCCAAAAATAGTACTATAAGGGGAATTCCATACATAATTGCTGTTGCCCTTAGAAAGTAATTCGGTTGGACATCTATCTCAACAACATCTCCAACCTTAGCATTACATTTATTAACAGCTTCAATTATACATTCCTTGCCTTCATTTATTCCTGTTGTACACATCTTACAGTGAGCACAGGCTTCTTCTCTTATTACCTTAACAAATATATTATCATTTTTTATAGAATCTACTTTTCCTATTTGCGCCATGTCTACCCCCTTTACAAGCTAGATTGTTATTTAATAATAATATCCATTGCCCTTAATGTCAAATTTATTACCTTTAATAAATTGGCATAAAAGTTCTGGACCTACTATATAAATATATAAGACAAACTTTATCTAAGTTTTATATAATTGGAGGGATTAGCTTGAATAAAAGCAAAATAAATTATAAAAGAGCCTTTCAGATAGCTACGATTTTTATAGGCACTATAGTTGGTGCCGGACTATCTTCTGGTAAGGAGCTTTCTCAGTTTTTTAGCCAGTATGGTTATTTGAGTTTTATTGGGATTATATTATGCGGTATTTTCTACATATATATGTCTAAATTAATTATTATAATCAGCTCAAAACATAAGATTACATCCTATGATGCCTTTATAAGACTAATTAGTCCAGGTATTATGGGTAAGCTTACCAACTATGTTATTACCTTTTTCTTTTTTACTAGTACTGCCATAGTGATTGCAGGTAGTGGAGCCCTTATTAATCAGTATTTTGGAATACCTATTTGGGTTGGTATATTTATTATGATTTCCTTAGGAATTATAGTACTGATACGTGAAACAGATGGACTGATAGAAATTAATGGTTTTATTGTACCATCACTTATAATTATAATGAGCATACTGTTTATTAGCTTTACATATAAATTTCCAGAAACACTTAGTTTAAATTACTTAAAATTAGCCATGCCACCCAAGACCGGCTGGGGCCTATCTACCATCCTTTATGCTGGTTTTAATATTATGTCCTGTATTGGAATCCTAGCTCCACTTAGTACTGAGCTCGAAAATAACAAGGATGTAATTGCCGGTGTTACTATAGGGTCATTTTTCTTAACCTTACTATGCTGCCTTATAAACTTTCTTATGATAGTAACCTTTAACCAAGCAACTAGATATGAAATTCCACTCCTATATGTAGCAAAACAAATTACGCCCTTGCTACAGTTCATATTACTTTGTGTCATATGGCTAGAAATGTTCTCTTCTAAAGTGTCCAATGTCTATAGTCTTGCCAGAAGTATGCAAAATTATTATAAATTTTCCTTTAAAAAAAGTATGTTTATAATAATTATTCTTTCCCTACCTATTACCCAAATAGGATTTGGAAATCTTGTTACTGTACTCTACCCTTTTTTTGGGGCACTAAGCATTATATTTGTTTGGCAATGCATTTCTTTTTACCAAAAGATGAAATAGGGTACGAAACGGGGAAACGGGGGACGGTTCACAAGTATTAGTAGTAAAAAGGGGACGGTTCACAAGTAATGATAGTTTCCTGAAACTATCATTACTTGTGAACCGTCCCCCTCTTTAAAAATAAAAACAGGATGCCAAAATGGCATCCTGTTTTATCAATGCAATATATTATTTATCTTTTAAAGCTAATGAAATGGAAAGTTCTTCTAACTGCTTATCGTCTACTGTGCTTGGTGCATTGGTCATTAAGCAGCTTGCATCCTTTACTTTTGGGAATGCAATTACGTCTCTAATGCTGTTTGCCTCGCACATTAGCATAACCATGCGGTCTAAACCATAGGCCAGTCCCCCATGTGGTGGTGTTCCATATTGGAATGCATCTAATAGGAATCCAAACCTGTCTTTTGCCTCTTCTTCTGTAAATCCTAATAATTCAAACATTTTTTCCTGGATTTCACGTTGGTAAATACGAATGCTTCCCCCGCCTAATTCCACGCCGTTTAAGCACATGTCGTAGGCTCTTGCACGAACTTTTCCTGGATCAGTATCCATAAGATGAATGTCTTCTTCCATTGGCATAGTAAATGGGTGATGCATTGCAACATATCTTTTTGCATCTTCATCATATTCAAGAAGTGGGAATTCTGTAACCCATACAAATTTATACTCATCTTTTTTGGTAAGCTCTAATCTTTTGGCAATCTCTAAACGCAATGCTCCTAGTGCTGCAAATACTGTTTTATTATTATCCGCCACCACTAAAATTAAATCATTTGGCTGTGCATCTAACTTTTCTTTGATTTCCGCAGTTGTTTCATCTTTTAAGAATTTGGTGAATGAGGATTTTTCTTCACCATCTGGGCGAATTTGAATCCAGGCTACTCCCTTAGCACCATAATCTTGCCCGTGTTTTACAAGACTATCAATTTGCTTACGTCCTAGTTCTCCGCAGCCTTTGGCATTAATCGCCCTTACACTTCCGCCGCTTTTTACAACGTTATCAAATACCTTAAACCCGCTATCGCTTACTGTTTCAGTTAGATCAACAAGTTCTACACCAAAACGTGTATCAGGTTTGTCGCTACCATATCTTTCCATAGCTTCTTTATAGGTTATTCTTTGAACTGGTAATTCCACATCGACATCTAGACAATCTTTAAATACTTTTTGTAGTAATCTTTCATTAATATCCATTATATCGTTTTCATCTACAAAAGACAGCTCCATATCCACCTGTGTAAATTCTGGCTGGCGATCAGCACGTAGGTCTTCATCCCTAAAACATTTTGCAATTTGATAATACCTGTCATAGCCAGATACCATAAGAAGTTGTTTAAATATTTGTGGTGATTGTGGCAAGGCATAAAATTCTCCCGGATTTACCCTAGATGGTACTAGGTAGTCCCTTGCTCCTTCAGGTGTGCTCTTTGTAAGCATTGGAGTTTCTATTTCTAAAAAATCTTCTTCTGCAAAAAATTCTCTTATGCTTTGAGATACCTTGCTTCTTAAAATAATATTTCTTTGCATATCTGGTCTACGTAGGTCTAGGTACCTATATTTTAAACGCAATTCATCTCTTACATCGGAATTTTCTTCGATTTCAAGTGGTGGAATTTCTGATTCTGATAAAACCCTAAGTTCTGTTGCATTAATCTCAATCATTCCTGTTTTCATATCTGGATTAATTCCATTTTCTCCTCTTGAAATCACCTCACCTGTTACAGCTATTACAAATTCTGAGCGAAGTTTTTCTGCTTTTGCGAAATCTACTTCATTAGCAACTTCCTCATCAAATACAATTTGTAAAATCCCTGTCCTATCTCTTAAATCTATAAAAACCAGTTTTCCAAGGTTACGTTTTTTCTGTACCCAACCCATTACTGTAATTGTTTCACCTATTTGTTCCTTACCTAAATCCGTACAATAATGTGTTCGTTTTAGGCCTTTCATTGACTCTCCCATTTTTTATCGCTCCTCGTATATTTATAAATATTAAGTTACTTGCTTATCTTCTTGAATTCATTAGGTAAATTACTTAAACTTACCTTAGTAACATCCCCTGTATCCATATTTTTAAGGTCAGTTTCACCTATTTCTATTTCATTATCACCAATAATAGTTGAATATTTCGCACCTATTCTATTGGCATGTTTCATCTGCGCTCTAACGCTACGGTTCATATGATCTGCTTCGGCAGAAATTCCCTCTTTCCTTAATTCATGTACAATGCTATGGGCCTTAAGAATTGCTTTTTCTCCGATAGCACCTATAAATATATCTCTTTCTATCTTATCTTGAAAAGGTCCATTTTCTGCTTCCTGTACCAATAGTAGCCTTTCTATACCAGCACCAAATCCTACAGCAGGTGTAGGCTCCCCCCCTACTTCTTCTACTAATTTATCATATCTTCCGCCACCACATACTGTCCCTTGGGAACCTATGTCGTTAGATATAAATTCAAATACCGTTCTTGTATAATAGTCCAATCCCCTTACAATGGCTGGATCTATAATAAAAGGTATGTTCATTTGTGTCAGAAGTTCTTGTAATTTGTCAAAATGCGCTTGGCATTCCTCCCCTAAGCATTCTAATACCGTTGGTGCATCCTCCACTATTTGTGAGCAGTTAGGATTTTTACAATCAAGTACCCTAAGGGGGTTAATTTCCATTCTTTCTTGGCATAGGTTACAAAGTCCTCCCTTATGCTCCTGTAAGAATTTGCTTAAAGTTTCGTTGTATTTAGTCCTACATTCTGGACCCCCTAATGAGTTTATGTGAAGATCAACTTTCTTAATACCCAGTCTATCTAAAAGGGTGCTAGCAATTGCAATAACTTCTGCATCTGCAGTTGGACTTTCTGACCCAAACATTTCGATTCCAAATTGATGAAACTGGCGCTGACGACCCGCTTGCGGTTTTTCATATCTAAAGGCTGGTGTCATATAATATAACTTTGTTGGCTGGGCATCTGCGTACATTTTATGTTCTAGGTATGCCCTTACTGTAGGCGCAGTACCTTCCGGCTTAAGTGTAATATTATTTTTTCCCTTATCTATAAAGGTATACATCTCCTTTTGAACAATATCCGTTGTTTCGCCTACTCCCCTTTGAAAAAGGTTAGTAAATTCAAATACTGGAGTTCTTATTTCATTAAACCCAAAATCATCACATAGAAGACGCACTGTCTCTTCTAATCTATGCCATGCTTTTATATCCTGACCAAAGATATCTTTTGTTCCCCTTAATGCTCTTATTTGACTCATAGTTTCCCTTTCTTTCTTTAAGTTAGATCTTTTATCAAATTAAAATATCGTCTAATCCATGACAAAAAATGTCAGGGACAGACGATACGCCCGTATACTACCCTGCTTGGAACTAATTTTACTAGTTTCCCGCTCTTTCTTTTCATCGATTATTTTATCACATTATGCTGTATATATTGTATCCATATATACTATTCTAGTCAAGGTGTTTACTTTAGTCTTTAGGGAATTTTATATATGTTGGCTGGCTAATAATTTTTTCCTTAATTTACTCATCTTTATATCATTTTCAAAAGATGATTCTGCCACATCATGTAATAACTTCTTATCCTTGTCGGGAATTTGACCATCATTATTTTTATATTTATACTGTAATTTATGCTCTAGCGATGCCCAAAAGTCCATAGAAAGGGTACGTATTTGTATTTCCGCTGGCACCCAAACTACTGTATTGGATAATATTACCTGGGACTCAACTATTACATGCACTCCCCTATATCCACTAGGTTTTGGATTTTCAATGTAATCTTTAATTTGCACTACCCTTAAGTCTTTTCTTTGTTTTATGTGATCTACCATCATATAAACATCATCGATAAATCCTGTTACAATTCTCATTCCTGCAATATCTGTAATCATTTTGCTTATTTCTTCTTGATTAAATATAACATTTCTATCTTCCATCTTCCTAATTAATGATGTTGGATTTTTGAGCCTTGTTTTTATATGTTCTATTGGTGAATATCCATATGTTGCATTCCATTCTAGGTCTAAAATTTTAAAGTTGCTTTCAAGTTCTATTAAAGCCATTTCATATCTTTTTATAAAAGGTATCCATTCATTTTTTATAGCTTCTACCATATCAAATTTATCTGGCCCACTCTTAGTTAGTTGTATATCACCCATAAATTACCCCTTCTTTTCGTGGATTTGTTTTCAATATGTTAAACTTATATCTTTATTATATATTAGTTTTGATTCCCCTACAATATGGATTTTCTTATTTCGGAATAGTCCAAAGCACTTAACTTTACTTGTTTTTTTCTATAATCGATTTGACTTTGTTGATTTCATGGCTATCTGTCTTAAATAAACTGTACTCTGATAAAATATCTAACCCCATAGAAACATTTGGATTTCTATAAATCATTGGGCTTTCTATCTCAGCTCTACCTGACATATGGTAGCTTTTTGCACCCGTCTTTTCCATAATCTCCAATATTGTATCTGAGTTTATACCCCCACCTGGCATAATATCTATTTTATCATTGGCCTTTTCAATAAGTGCCCCTAGTAGATCAGCGCCTCCTAGTGCTGTTTGTTTCTGGCCGGATGTTAAAATAGTTTGTATTCCCAGATCTATAGCAGTTTCTAGTGTTTCAAATGGATCCTTACATACATCAAAAGCCCTGTGTAAGGCAACATGCATGGGCTTGGCAAGTTCTATAAGCTCCGCCATCCTCACCTTGTCTAATAGGCCTTCAGGCTTCACTATACCTATCACTACCCCATCCGCCCCTGCTTCCTTCATAGCTACAACCTGGTCTTTAATTTCTTCAAATTCTAAATCACTGTAACAAAAATCTCCGAACCTTGGGCGTATTATAGCATGTACAGGTATCTTTACATTTTCTTTTACAATTTTAAGTAAACTTATACTTGGGGTTGTGCCACCTATAATAAGGTTACTGCATAATTCTAATCTAGTTGCCCCGCCTTGCTCTGCAGCTATAGCCCCTTCCACCGTATCAACACAAACTTCTAAATGTAACATTCTATCAACTCCTTATAGATATTTTAACATTTGGGGGGACGGTTCACAAGTAATATTAGTGCAACTAGAACAGGGATGGTTGCAAAGAGGGACGTTGCAAAGGGGGACGGTTCACAAGTAGTAATAGTAAAAAAGAGGTTCACAAGTAATTTTAGTCATATACAACTAAGATTACTTGTGAACCGTCCCCTCAAATCTCCTCGATTAACACTGTGTAGCTGTAAAACAAATCAAATAGCTCACTGCTTATCTTGTATTTGTAGCCAGCAGCCTGGCCTTCCATATTATACATACCCTGATTCCCCTTATAACTCTCTTTCCTATCCTTCTCTAATATATCATTGATTTCGCTTGTTAATTCCACAAAATCATCCCAGTCCATATCCATCACTCTTGACACTGTATCTATTCCAGCCATATCCTCTGTTTTTATGGGCTGCTTTGTATTTTCAGGTATTAGACCATATAGCTGGCTGGAATAACTATGTTTATCATTTGGATTATAGGTTATTCTATAGCCTACTAAATTACTAGCATCTTTATCTTCTACCTTTGATACTGATTTACTATTTGCATGAAGGTAGTAGCTACCATCTTGTACATTTATCATGCTGCCTTTATTCCCATTAGTATAATCAATTATAAGTAAACCCTGGTTTTCAAGTTCTGCTGCCAGTCCTTTAAATTCCTCTGGTAGATTACTCCAGTCTCCCCAAGCTATCTCAAATTGTTTATAACCGTGTGCCGGGGTTCCTACAAAACTAGCATATATATTCCCTATTCTTATCATATCTGAAACTTCATCCCTGGCTTCCAATTGACCTTTTTTCTCAAAATCATCGTACTGGTCTTCTAAGTCTTCTAGCCAGCTATTAAGTTTTTCTTCCTTAACTAGGTTTGCTATACTTTTAAAAACTAGGTTTTCAATTATTTTTCCTTCTTCTTCATTATCTAAGTCGATTTTAATATGTTGGATATTTTCTATATCACCATCTTGCCCCTTTTCCTGGGTATAAATATTTACAAACATATTATCCTGCCTAAAAGAGTATTCCCCGAAGTCTAGATCATGATCTTCTATTTTAATACTATTATTTTTAAGTTCTTTTATTAAGTCACTAGACTTTATTACCTTAGTCTCCGCTAGCTTATAATCCGACTGGTAAATCTTCTTTTGCCCTGATGGATTTGTTGTTTTTACATTATTACATCCACCTAAAAAAATACTAAGCATCAGCATGGCAATTATTTTAAGCTTCATTTTATCACCTTCCTTACCCATGTTTTTGAGTAATTTCTATACTTCTTTTACTAATTACATATCCTATTATGCCACCTGTTATCATTAGTGCTATGGTTAAAATACTATTTTCCACCTGACTAAATACAACAACAATTAGTGGTAAAAGTAGGGCTGAACACAGGCTTATTCCTGAAATTAATATTTTTCCAAACCATGTATACATTACAATGTCACCGTTTTTCTCCACATCATTATCTAAAATAAAACGATAGGCTAGCATACTACTAATTATAATTACCACGATTAATATTCCTAAATTTAATCCCAAGTTATGATAGTCATATACCCTAACATGGTTCCACTCCCTAAATAAAGTCTGCTTGCCTAAGTCTATAACCGGCTCTATATTAGTCCTTGGAACCCCCTGGAAAAAGAACAGTATTGAATCCCACACATCCTTTTCACACCATCTTCCAGTTATCAAATAAATAGTAGCAGGCACTGCATAGATTAAAAACCAAGGCACCATATATATAATAGCTCCTATTATACCTGCTATAATATTTTGCCCCATAAGTGTTTGGACAAGTATCAAAAAAGAGTATACCGCCATCATAATAAGCCATATGATTCCTAGCCATATTAGTAGGGAACCTAGACTTTCTTGTTTTACTAACATGCCCCCAGCTGGTGCGTACTCATATAATCTGGTCAACCAGCTATTGTTTTGTATGCGTATAAAAATCATTGTTATAGCAAATAATAAAAAAGGCAAGGTAAAAGTAACCATTCCCATTATATATTTTATTTTAAACTGGATTTTTTTATTAAAGGGTAAACTTCCCATAAACTTGCCTACCTTTAAATTTCTCTCGTGAGAAAATAGTAGGATTACCAGGATAATTATCCCTATAAGAGTTAAAGGTAGCATAGTCATTGAAATTGCGTATAACTCATGCATAAAATTGGAGCTTGAGCCATCACTAAATAAATAACGTTCCTTATTGTAAGTAATACTATTATTAAATAAAACTGCATAAGTGCCATAGATAAGGGTAAATATTAACATCACCCACCTACTTGTCTTCCATTCTTTTTGCACTAATGGATGCTTAGTCATATTTTACACCTCCTGGTATACTTAAAATTTTATTAATAAGCTTATATCCTGCAATCCCGCTTATTAGCAAAGTAATTATTTCAAAAATGCCATTTGTTTCTCTAATAAACAGAACTCTAATACCTGTATTTCCAAGCAAACTAGCACATATGACAAAGCCTATAACAAGTAATATCCTGGCCCATTCAAACATAATAAGCTGGCCATTTTTACTATTTTCATTTTTACTATAGGATTTAGAACCTAAATATAAACTTAGAATTATTATTAAAAAAAGAACAGCTATTTTCAGCCAATAATATTGGCTAGCAAAAATAGACATGTGAATATCATATCCTCTTCCATTATTTACAACTATACTATCCCTGGCTGGAGCCATTAAGCTATAAAATAAAGTAAATCTCTCATGCCCTAATATTCTTATATCCCTATTTAAGATTCTTGATAAGGTTACAAGACCCGTTTCCACAATAAACCAGGGCGCAAATAAAGATATTACACCTATAATACTTGCCCCTATATTGTTTGCATATAAGCTTTGAATCATTAGTAAGAAACTAAAAAATGCCATTATAAACAAATATGCTTGAAACAAGATTAGCATAATAACTAATAAGGAGTCATGTTCCACAACCCTGGACTCTTGATAAAAATCACTTATCCATTTCCAGTTAGCTGTTCTTATTAATACGGTTAATATGCTTGTTATTAGAAAAGGAATTGTAAGTGTAAGAAAACCTACCAACCATTTAATCTTAAATTGTTCTCCTTTTGTAAATGGCAAGGCACCCATAAATTCCCCTATATTTCCCTTTCTATCATTCCTAAATAAGAGGGTGGATATTATAACAACTATTGGAATAATAAACAGTGTTGCTACTAAAAGTGCATTAGAAAAGCTACCTTCAAAGAAGGTAATACTTTCAAGATATAACCTGTTGGAATTTATATCTACATCATTAATTAATCTTTGGATATTTTCTAACTTACTATTAATAGCTAAAAACATCACTAGAAAGATACCTGTAATAAGCACACTCCACCACTTTGAATTTTTCCATTCTTTCCAAAACAAAGGATGTTTAGTTATCATCGGCTCCCTCCTCACTGGTATATATAAAGATCTCTTCTAGGCTAAG
>JAAYSX010000011.1 GCA_012518255.1 Candidatus Epulonipiscium sp.
GGCAAATAAGGTGGCTATAGAAATAACTAAGGATAGAGGGGCTATTATGACATATAGTAACAAGAAAACAGTTAAAGTGGAGTTAATGGAGGATATGGAATTATTATGGAGGTAACAAGCAAGCTATACCTATGTTATGGCAGTGAAGAATATACTAAGAATCAATATGTAGAAAAAATCAAAAATAAAATTATTGACCCTGCATATGAGCTTATGAATCTGGAGAAGATTGAAGGCAAAAATATTAGTGCAGATAAAATTATAGATTCTGCCGAGACAATGCCCTTTATGAGTGATAAAAGACTAATGATAGTTAAAAATAGTGGTTTTTTCAAAAGTGGTAAGAAGGATGAATCAGCAAAAATTGCTGATTACATAGATAAGATTCCCGCTACTACCTGCCTAGTTTTTATGGAAACAGAAATTGATAAGAGGCTAGGCCTATATAGGAAAGTAAATAAGAATTATAAGGTTGTAGAGTTTAGTCCCCCATCAGACAGGGAGCTTGTAGAGTGGGCAAAAAAAGAACTAAAAAAGCATAAGGTTATTATGAAAAATCCAACAGTGGAATACTTTATTAGGGTTATAACTAATGATATGGAAAGTATAATAAATGAAATTAAAAAATTAGCAAGCTATAAAGACAATGGTGAAATCACTATAGATGAAATAGATAATATTTGTACTAAATCCCTAGATGTTAGGATATTTGAACTAGTTAAGGCCTTAGGGAACAAAGATACTAAAGTAGCTCTTGAGATATATTCCAATCTTTTGGAAATGAAAGAATCCCCAATAGGTATTTTATCTATGATGGCCAGACAGTTTAGAATGATTTTAAAGGTTAAATATATGAGGCAGTTAGGTCATGACAACCAGAGCATAGTTAAAAGGACAGGCCTTAGGAATTTTATGGTAAGGGAATGTAATAATCAAGCACCTAACTTTACCTTTGCCCAGCTTGAAAGTGCTATTAAGGAATGCTTGCAAGCTGATGAAGATATAAAAACTGGACTTATGGAGCCAGAACTTGCAGTTGAACTTATTTTAATTAAATACTCAAGTTAAAAAAAGCAGCTTATTTAAGCTGCTTTAATTTATTATAGCTGATTAACTTGTTTAGTTAATGTAGATTTTTTACGAGCTGCTGTGTTCTTATGGAAAATTCCTTTGCTTGTTGCTTTATCAATTGCTGATACAGCACCTTCAAGAGCTTTTTTAGCTTCTTCAGAATCTTTATTTTCTACAGCTGTATTAACTTTTTTGATTTCAGTTTTAACTGCTGAACGGATAGACTTATTACGAGCAGTTTTAGTTTCAGTTACTCTGATTCTTTTCTTAGCTGATTTAATGTTAGCCACTGTGGCACCTCCTATGAATAAATTACGTAATTTAGCTTTAACTATTTAAAACTTAGACACGGTTTAAACCAAGTAAATTATAAAGCAAAACTTGGGATAAGTCAATGTATATCTCCAAAGTAAAGTGGAAAAACTATAATCTAAGGTTTCTTAGACCATAAGACGAAAGGAGAATTACAATTACTAACAAAAATAAGAAAGATCCTAATAAGATAAATGTAAGAACAGACCTAGCTATTGAAATTAGTGAATCCCTTCAAAAGGGACATACATCTTCAAGTATACCAGGGGTATCTATTGAGAAAATCCATAAAGAAGATGAAGAAATAAGAGTTACTAGAATAATAATTGAAGATAGCAAAGGTGAAGAGGAAATGGGTAAGCCAAAGGGCAGTTATATAACAATAGAAAACCCCTATATGCAGGTTAATGACCCAGATGCCCACCAGGAGGTAATTAAGGTTTTTGCAGAGGAACTCTTAAAGCTAGTCCCCCAAACTAGCAATAAGGAAGTTCTAGTTGTGGGCCTTGGTAATGTAGATGCCACACCAGATGCGCTAGGGCCCAAGGTTTCAAGCAAGGTTGTTGTAACAAGGCATATAGACGAGAAGCTTCCTTGGCAAATAGACCAGTCTGTATGCCAGCTAAGTTCCATTACACCAAGTGTAATGGGTATTACAGGTATTGAAACTAGCGAAATCATTAAGGGAGTTGTAGATAAAATTAAGCCAGATTATATCTTAGTAGTAGATGCCCTAGGATCAAGGAGTGCAAGCAGAGTTAATACAACAATCCAGATTAATAATACAGGTATAGAACCTGGGGCAGGTGTAGGCAATAAGAGGAAGGCTATTACAGAAGAAAATATGGGCTGCCCTGTTATTGCTATAGGGGTACCCACTGTTGTAGATGCTGCTACCCTGGTAAATGATATGCTAGACCACCTAATACAGTCCATGCTAGCCCAGGCGGAAGATCAGGAATTTTATAAGATGCTTGAGGGCTTAAGTAGGAAGGAGAAATACCTTTTAGTTAAGGAGGTTCTATATCCCCATATAGGCAATATGTTTGTAACCCCCAAGGAGATAGACGAAGTTATAGGATATCTATCAAATATTATTGCAAATGGGATTAATATTGCAATGCATCCAGGAATTACAGCAGATGATATTAACCGATTTAAGTATTAATACTCATATATCCTCCCCCAAGGGAATAAAATAATTAAAAGTATAGAGGGGGATAAAATGAGCGAAATTGTTATGAAACTCAAAAATACAAACTACCTTGCCATAGCACTGCTACTTCTAGTAATCCTATGGCAGGGATTTAAGCTATATGAAAGCCAAATAATAGGGGAAGATCTAAATACATATATATATGGCAAGGTAATATATAAGGTTATTCCAGGTGCAAGGGTAAACAAGCCTGAAGAAGGGGTTAATATTGCAAGCAAATTTATATATGGACTAACAGAAGTGGATATTAATAATAAGCGCACACTAATAGAAAAACATATAACTTTTTTGAAAAAGGATACGATATTAGCTAGTGGGGATGATTCTGGCATGCTAAAGGGGCTAAGGAGTTATTCACCCCTAGTAGAGGAAGATTACTTTGATCCTAAAGATGAAATAAAAATTAGTGACCTGCAAAACTTTATTGAAAGCAATGAGCCTATAGATATTAGCAAGCTAGAAAATGATAGCTATGTAACCTCCAATCTTATTAATTTTGATGCCAACCTTAATTATAAAAACCAGGCTATGAATAAGATAGATGCCCCATCACTGTATAAAAAAGAATTTAAGATAGACAATAAAATTCAGGGCCCAAAGGTTCTTATCTTCCACACCCATCCCAAGGAAAGATTTGCAGGGGAAGAACCTAGTGGGGGAGGTGTGGTGGATCTAGGTAGCTACCTAAAAGAAATTTTAGAGACCCAGTATGGAGTGGAAACAATGCATTGCACTAGTAGATTCGAAAAGACCGCCGAAAACTCTAAGAAGGATGATTATGGTAGAATGCAAGTAGAGGTCAAAAAAATATTAGAAGAAAATCCAAGTATTGAAGTAGCTATAGATATACATAGGGACGGGGTTGGTGGGAGCAATAAATTTCTGACTAATATAAATGGCAAGGATACAGCAAGGCTTATGTTTGTAAATGGTTTTTGCCATGTACAAAAAAATGGCCAGCTTACACCTATTGAAAGTTTGCCCAACCCATATATAGAAGATAATATGGCACTAGCTTTGCAGATGCAGCTTAAGGCCATGGAAAAATACCCAGGCTTTATTAGGAAAACCCTGGTTAAACCCTATAGATATAGCCTGCATATGAAACCTATGTCAATGCTTATAGAAGTTGGTAATGAAAACAATACAAAAGAAGAAGCACTAAATACAATAGAGATTGTAGCAGAGCTTTTAATGGAGGTAATTAAAAAAGATTGAAGGGTAAAGCTTGACTATGCTATAATAAGTCGATACTATACACAATGAGACTAGAATTACGAAAAAACGAAGGAGGAACAGGTGAATGGTTATTACAGACCAACATCACATACGAAATTTTTGTATTATAGCCCATATTGACCATGGAAAATCAACACTTGCAGACCGCATCATCCAAATGACAGGAACCCTAACAGAAAGAGAGATGCAATCACAAGTACTTGATAATATGGATTTAGAAAGAGAACGGGGAATTACAATTAAATCACAGGCCGTGCGCTTATTATACAATGCCGATAATGGTGAAAAATATATATTTAACCTAATTGATACACCAGGACATGTGGATTTTACCTATGAAGTATCAAGAAGTTTAGCAGCTTGTGAGGGAGCAATATTAGTTGTAGATGCTGCCCAGGGCATAGAAGCCCAAACATTGGCCAACCTATACCTAGCATTAGATCATGACCTTGATATTTTGCCAGTAATCAATAAAATAGACCTTCCTAATGCTGACCCAGAAAGAGTAAAAAAGGAAATAGAAGATACAATTGGTATAGAGGCAGACCAGGTACCTATGATATCTGCAAAAGACGGAATAAACATAGAAGAAGTTCTTGAACAGGTAACCAAGTTAATATCCCCACCTAAGGGAGATAAGGATGCCCCCCTACAAGCCCTAATATTTGATTCAATTTATGATTTATATAAGGGAGTTATTGTTTTTTGTAGGATCAAAGAAGGTAGGGTAAAGGCTGGTATGAACATTCATATGTCAGCTACTGGCAAGGAGTTTGAAGTAGTAGAGGTTGGAACCTTTGGCGCAGGCCAGTACTGGCCAACAGATGAACTAACAGCCGGTGAAGTAGGTTATATAACAGCTAGCATTAAGAATGTTTCTGATACTAGTGTAGGTGATACTGTTATAGATGCTAGGCATTTAGATACAGAGGCTTTGCCAGGCTATAAGAAGGTAAACCCAATGGTATACTGTGGTATGTATCCAGCAGATGGGGCCAAGTACGGAGATCTTCGTGAAAGCCTAGAGAAATTACAGCTAAATGATGCTTCACTATCTTTTGAACCAGAGACATCAGTGGCACTAGGATTCGGATTTCGCTGCGGCTTCTTAGGACTTTTACACCTTGAAATAATCCAGGAAAGATTAGAAAGGGAATATAACCTAGATATAATAACAACAGCACCAAGTGTTATCTATAAGGTTACCAAAACAAATGGGGAAGAATTTGAACTATCAAATCCATCTAATCTACCAGAAGAAACAGAAATAGCCTATATAAAGGAACCTATCGTAGAAGCAGAAATAATGGTACCAAGTGACTATATAGGCCCAATTATGGAACTTTGCCAGGAGAGGCGAGGGGAGTACCTGGGTATGGAATATATAGAAGAAACCAGGGCAGTACTTAAATACCACCTACCCCTTAATGAAATTATATATGACTTTTTTGATGTACTTAAATCGAAGACAAGGGGATATGCTTCATTTGACTATGAACTAATAGGATATGAAGAATCAGAGCTTGTTAAACTAGATATACTAGTTAACCACGAAAATGTTGACGCCCTATCATTTATTGTCCATAAGGATAAGGCAGAAGATAGAGGACGTAAGATTGTAGAAAAACTTAAAACAGAAATAGATAGACATCTATTTGAAATTCCTTTACAGGCTGCCATAGGTAATAAGATAATAGCAAGGGAAACTATAAGCGCAGTTAGGAAAGACGTTCTTGCTAAATGCTATGGTGGGGATATCTCACGAAAACGTAAACTTCTAGAAAAACAAAAAGAAGGTAAAAAGCGAATGAGACAAGTAGGAAGTGTAGAGGTACCGCAAGAAGCATTTATGAGTGTTTTAAAATTAGAAACAGAGTAAGAAAGAGGAAGACAATGGAGCTTGGAATTTATGTGCATATACCATTTTGCAAGTCAAAATGTTACTACTGTGATTTTTTATCATACCCATCTAAAGAGGATAATTACCAGGCATATGTAGATGCCCTTATTAATGAAATGAAGGCCCATAAAATAAAAACTAATAAAGCTCTTACTATAACAACAATATTTATTGGTGGAGGCACACCTAGTGTGCTCCCACCAATTTTGTTGGAAAGATTATTAGTATCCATAAATGAAAACTTTAATATTGGAGATAAGGCAGAATATACAATTGAAGCAAACCCTGGCACCTTAACAGAGGAAAAATTAAATATAATGAAAAAATACGGGGTTAATAGGATTAGTATAGGTGGTCAAACATATGATGAGGATCTTTTAAAGACAATAGGTAGGTGCCACCGGGGTGAAGATATTACAAATAGTTTCATACTAGCAAGAGATCATGGCTTTAATAATATAAACCTAGATCTTATGTTTGCCCTTCCAGGCCAAAGCCTGGACCAGCTAAAGGAAACCCTTGATAAGGTTATTAGACTAAATCCGGAACATATATCTGCCTACAGTTTAATAGTCGAAGAAGGAACACCATTTGGTGACCTAGAAGAAAGGGGCCAGCTAATCCTTCCAAGTGAAGATGAAGAAAGGGAAATGTACTATCTTATAGAGAATTACCTTAAAAAAAATGGATATAAGAAGTATGAAATATCTAATTTTTCTAAAGAAGGTAAGGCCTCAAGGCATAATATAAACAACTGGAAGACCTATGAATATATAGGCCTTGGCCTAGCAGCCCATTCATATTATGAAGGATATAGATATAGTAACACCTGCAATATGGATAGATATATAGAAAATAGCCATGATCTACAAGCCATCCAGGAAGATAGGCAGCAGATAGGACTAAAGGCTCAAATGGAAGAATTTATGTTTCTTGGATTAAGACTTACAGAGGGAGTAGATGTGGCTGACTTTGAGAAAAGATTTAAGCAATCTATTGATTCTATATACGGAGATCAAATAAATAAGCACCTTAAGAATAATTTACTAGCAAGGTCTGGTGGACGAATTTGGCTAACTGATTATGGACAAGACGTTTCAAACATGGTTCTTTGTAGCTTTTTACTAGATTAGCGAAAAATCCTTGACAAAAATAAATTATGATGTTATCTTTAATCTATGCTTAGCACTCGTTAGGCAAGAGTGCTAACAAAGAGAAGGAAGTGATATACGTGAACATGAATGAGCGTAAAATTAAAATTCTAGAAGCCATCATTCATGATTATATTAAAACAGGTGAACCTGTTGGATCGCGTACTATTTCAAAGAAATATGATCTAGGCGTAAGTTCAGCAACGATCAGGAATGAAATGGCAGACTTAGAGGAAATGGGATATATTGCACAGCCCCATACATCAGCAGGTAGGATACCATCTGATTTAGGATATCGCTTATATGTTGATAAGCTAATGCAGTACCCTAAGATTACTCAAGACTATGCAACTATAATAGGAAAGATGTTACAAAGGAATATTGGTAAGATAGATGATCTTATGCAGGAGACAGCTAACCTGCTTGCCCTTATGACTAATTATACAACCTTAGTCACAGCGCCATCTATTAGGAGAACCAAATTAAAGCATTTGCAACTTATACCTATAGAGGGTAATACGGTGGCCTTAGTTACTGTAACAGATGCTAATATTGTGCGTCACAATGTTATAAGAATGCCAATGGAGATCCCTAGCGAAATGTTTCCAAAGCTTTCTGAGATACTTAACCATCATTTACAAGGCCAAACCTTAAATGATATTGATATGGAGCTAGTGGATAAGCTTAAGGCAAGTTTAAGTGAATACGAAGATATAGTAGCAATCATTATGGAAGTGCTACTAGAAACCATGGAAGAAGACACTACCCCGGATATATTTACAAGTGGTGTAATGAATATGTTAAGCTTTCCAGAGTTTAAGGATGTTGGAAAGGCCAAAACAATCTACGAAACACTAGAGGAGAAGGTCCTTCTTGCTAAACTTTTAGAAGATACAACAAGCAATGGCGTTCAAATAACCATTGGTAAGGAACATGGAATTGAACAAATTAAAGATTGTAGTATTATTACAAGCAACTATAAAATTGGGGAATATACAGTAGGAGCAATAGGGTTAATAGGTCCAACAAGAATGAACTATGGCCAGGCAGTTTCTGTTGTACAATATTTATCCAATCATATGAATATGCTGCTATCACAAGTTACAGACAAATAAATTTAAAGAGAGGTGTGCCCAGGTGGAAGATATTATAAAAGACCCTGAGACTACTGAAGAAACAATTGAAGAAGAAGTTAAGGAAGAAGAAACAGAAGTAGAAGAAACAATTGAAGAAGAAGTTAAGGAAGAAGAAGCAGAAGACAAAGAAGAAAAAGAAGAAGAAAGTGAAATAGATTACCTAGATAGATTGCAGCGCACTATGGCAGAATTTGATAACTACCGTAAGCGTACAGAAAAAGAAAAGTCTGCAATGTATGACCTAGGATTAACAGATACAGTACTATCAATACTTCCAGTACTAGATAACTTTGAAAGAGCATTAGAATCGGCTTGCACAGACAAGGCTTATGCTGATGGTATGGAAATGATATATAAGCAAATGCTTGATTTATTAGACTCTATAGGAGTAACCCAAATAGAGGCTAAGGGTCAAAAATTTGACACTAATCTTCATGATGCAGTAATGCATATTGAGGACGATAAATACGGTGAAAATGAAGTAATAGAAGAACTACAAAAAGGCTATATATACAAAGAAGAAAAAGTAATTAGATATAGTATGGTTCAAGTAGCAAACTAAATTTAATATTGGAGGCAAATTAAATGGGAAAAATTATAGGAATTGACTTAGGAACAACAAACTCTTGCGTATCTGTAATGGAAGGTGGTAAACCAGTTGTTATTGCAAACGCAGAGGGAGCGAGAACAACAGCATCTGTTGTTGCATTTACTAAAGACGGAGAGCGTATTATGGGAGAGCCAGCAAGACGCCAGGCTATTACAAACCCAGATAATACAATTATGTCCATTAAAAGAAAAATGGGATCAGACTACAGAGTTAAAATAGATGATAAGGAATATTCACCACAAGAAATTTCTGCAATGACATTACAAAAGCTTAAAACTGACGCAGAAAGCTATATAGGTGAAGAAATTACAGAAGCAGTTATTACAGTACCTGCATACTTCTCAGATAGCCAGCGCCAGGCAACACAAGACGCAGGTAGAATTGCCGGACTAGATGTAAAACGTATCATTAACGAGCCTACAGCAGCAGCTCTTGCATATGGACTTGAAAATGAAGAAGAACAAGTAATTATGGTATATGACCTAGGTGGAGGTACCTTTGACGTATCTATAATCGATATTGGGGAAGGTGTTATTGAAGTTTTAGCTACAAGTGGAGACGGCTTCCTAGGAGGAGACGACTTTGACCAAAGAATTATCGACCATCTAGTAGAAGAATTCAAAAAATCAGAAGGAATTGACCTTCAAGCAGATAAAATGGCAATGCAACGTTTAAAAGAAGCAGCAGAAAAAGCCAAACAAGAGCTTTCATCAAGCACAACTACAAACATTAACCTGCCATTTATTACAGCTAATCAAGAAGGACCAAAACATCTAGACGTAACATTAACAAGAGCAAAATTTGAAGAAATGACAGAAGACCTTATAGAAAAAACCATGGGACCTGTTCGTACAGCTATGGATGATGCTGGTATTTCTGCATCAGAAATTGATAAGGTATTATTAGTAGGTGGATCAACACGTATTCCAGCAGTACAAGAAGCAGTTAAAGGTATTACAGGAAAAGATCCATTTAAAGGGATTAACCCAGACGAATGTGTAGCTATAGGTGCTGGTATCCAAGGTGGTAAGCTTTCAGGAGACGAGGGAGCAGGAGATATCTTACTTCTTGACGTAACTCCACTATCACTTGGAATTGAAACTATGGGCGGGGTATCAACAGTTATTATTGAAAGAAACACAACTATCCCAACTAAGAAAAGCCAAGTATTCTCAACAGCAGCAGACAACCAACCTGCAGTAGATATCCACGTTGTACAAGGTGAAAGACCAATGGTTAAGGATAACAAAACCCTAGGTAACTTTAAGCTAGACGGTATTATGCCAGCTCCAAGAGGAGTGCCACAAATCGAAGTTACATTTGATATCGATGCTAATGGTATTGTAACAGTATCTGCAAAAGACCAAGGAACAGGTAAAGAACAACACATTACAATTACAGCAAGTACAGACCTTAGCGAAGATGAAATAGATAAGGCAGTTAAAGAAGCAGAAAGATTTGCAGAAGAAGACAAAAAACGTAAGGAAATTATAGACCTTAAAAATGAAGCAGACTCTATGGTATTCCAAACAGAGAAATTGCTAGGAGAAGAGTTAGCAGAAAACCTAGAAGAAGATGATAAGACTAGACTAGATGAAGCAGTAGCTAAACTTAAAGAATTAACAGAAAAAGCTAATGTGGAAACTATGGATGATAAAGAAGTTGAAGATATCAAAGCAGCAAAAGATGAACTTACAGAAATCTTCCATGAAATTTCTGCTAAGATGTACCAAGCAGCTGGAGGACCAGAAGGTTTTGACCCAACAGCAGCAGAAGGATTCGACCCAACAGGTGGTGCAGCAGAAAGCTCATCAGATGACGATGATGTTATAGATGCTGAATTTGAAGAAGAATAAGCAATAAAGTAGGATATAATCTTACAGCCAAAGAGTTTCCTCTTTGGCTGTTTGTTTGTTATCTATATTTAATGTATAATAAAAGATGTGTAAAAATAAAATAGAAAATTGTGGTAGGTGAAGAAATTGGCTAAGAGAGATTATTATGAAGTACTTGGCATTTCAAGAGATGCAAGTGATAATGATATAAAAAGAAGTTATAGACAGTTAGCAAAGAAATATCATCCAGATGCAAACCCAGACAATGCAGAAGCAGAAGAGAAGTTTAAAGAAGCTTCGGAGGCATACGGGGTTTTATCTGATCCAGATAAAAGGAGTAAGTACGATAGGTTTGGCCATAGCGCCTTCGATCAAAGTGGAGGGCCAGGCGGATTTGAATTTAATATGGACGATATCTTTGGAAGTGCTTTTTCAGACTTTTTTGGAGGAGGCAGTTCAAGAAGGGCTTATAGCGGACCAGTTCAAGGGGCAGACATACGCCAACCAGTATCACTAACATTTGAAGAAGCTGCCTTTGGTGTAGATAAGGAAATAACAGTTAATTCATTTGATAAATGTGCAGTGTGTGATGGTAGTGGTGCAAAACCAGGAACAAGACAGGAAACCTGTTCAAAATGTAGTGGTTCAGGCCAGGTTACAGAAATACAGCAAACCCTATTTGGGGCAATGCAAAGTGTGAGAACATGTGACCTTTGCCACGGAGAGGGTAAAATAACTAAGGAAAAATGCTCTAGCTGTACTGGAACTGGGAAAGTAAGATCAAGAAAGAATATTACTGTAACCTTCCCAGCAGGTATTGACCATGGTCAAACCTTAAGAGTGGCCGGCAAGGGTGATGCAGGTAGTAAAGGAGGACCAAGTGGCGACCTACTACTGGCTGTATATGTAGAAAACCATCCTATTTTCGAAAGAAGAGATAATGATATTTACTGTGAAATCCCAATAACCTTTGTTCAAGCTACACTAGGAACGGAACTTTCTATACCAACCCTAGATGGAAATGTTAAACTAACAATTCCAGAAGGAACACAAACAGGAAGTGTATTTAGACTTAAAAACAAAGGAATTCCTAATATCAGAAATAAGAAAAGTAGGGGATCCCAGTATGTAGAAGTCCGCATTGAAGTTCCAAAGGGACTAAATACTGTTCAAAAGGACCTACTAAAAGAATTTGCATCAACAACAGAAGATAAACAACCCGAACACAAGGGATTTTTTGATAAGGTTAAAGAGCTTTTCGGGTAATATAAGGAGCAAATATATTGAGTTATACAAGGGTATCAATAAAAACAAAAACAGAAGCAGTAGAAGCTATTAGTAACCTTTTAATGGAAGAGGGAGTTGTAGGTGTTGAAATAGATGACCCTAAGGATATTATAAGAACCAATACAAGTCCAACATCATGGGATTATGTAGATGAAAGTTTAATAAATAAAGACCTTGAAACTGTTACAGTAAGGGCATACTTTCCAGAAGATGATGATATAAAGACAAAAATAGATCATATCAGGGCAAGGATAGATGAAATGAGGGCCTATCTTGATACCGGAAGTGGTGAAATAACCATGGACACAATAAAAGAAGAAGACTGGGCCCACCAGTGGAAGAAATATTATAAGGTTACACCTATTGGAAAAAACATTATAATCAAACCAAGCTGGGAAGAATACAAAGATGAAGATAGTGATAAAATAGTAATAGATCTTGACCCTGGTATGGCCTTTGGTACAGGAACCCATGAAACAACATCTATGTGCATGGAGCTTTTAGAAAAACATGTAAGCCAGGAAGATATAGTCCTTGATATAGGTACAGGAAGCGGGGTTCTAGCTATAACAGCCGCTAAGCTAGGGGCAAACAAGGTAATAGGAGTAGACCTAGACAAGACAGCAGTTAGGGTAGCAAGGGAAAACATAGGCCATAATAAGGTGGTAGATATGGTAGATATTAGGCAAGGGGACCTCTTAGATGTTGTTAATGAAAAGGCTAATATTATAGTTGCTAATATTATAGCCGATGTTATCATACCCCTTAGTAAAGAAGTAGCTAGTGTTATGCTAGAAGATGCAATATTTATATCTTCTGGTATTATAGAAGATAGGATAGATGATGTTAAAGATGCACTTAATGAAAACTTCGAAATTTTAGAGATAGTAAGAGATGGAGAATGGGCTGCTATAGTAGCTAAGAAAAAAGGTGATTAAATGCCAAGGTTTTTCGTAGATTCGGATCAAATAAAAGATAAACAAATAGAGATAATAGGCCAAGACGTAAAACATATAAAAGATGTTCTACGTCTTTTACCTGCCTCTAATATTACAATTTGTGATGGTAAAGGTATAGATTATAGTTGCAAAATAAGCCAAATAGATGATAATATGATAAAATGTGATATTATAGATAAGTTGGTATCAAAGGCAGAACCAGGGACTAAGGTTACCTTATTCCAGTCCCTAGTCAAAGGTGACAAATTTGAATGGGTAATACAAAAATCCATTGAAATAGGTGCCCAGGAAATAATACCTATGCAAACGGCCCACTGCGTATCAAGGCTAGATAAGTCCAAGAAAACTAAATCCAAAATAAATAGATGGAATAAGATTGCCCAGTCTGCAGCCAAGCAAAGTGGAAGAGGGATAATACCAAAAGTCACAGATCCCCTATCCTATAAAGAAGCAGTGAAACTAGCTTCTAGTATGGATTTAGCAATTATAGCATATGAGAAGGAAGACCTAACTAACCTAAAGTCAACACTTATAGACTTTACAGGTAAAAATATAGGAATCCTTATAGGACCTGAAGGTGGCTTTAGTGAGAAGGAGATTAGTCTGGCCAAAGAAGAAGGGATTAAGACTATAACCCTAGGGCCTAGAATTTTAAGGAGCGAAACAGCAGGTATAGTTTTAATATCAAATATTTTATATGAACTAGGAGAGATGGATTTATGATATACCTTGATAATGCAGCTACAACCCAGCCTTTAGACATTGTAATAGATAAAATGATGGAAGTTATGAAAGAAGATTATGGCAATCCTTCCTCCTACCACAAAATGGGATTAGATGCAGAGAACCATATAAAAGAAGCTTCTAATTTTTTTGCTAGACAGCTGCAATGCTCACCAGAAGAAATTGTTTATACATCTGGGGGCACAGAATCAAACAATATGGCAATTATAGGAACAGCCTTGGCCTATAAGCGTAGCGGAATGCGTATAATTACAAGTAAAATAGAGCATGATTCAGTTAGCCAAGCCTTTAGATTTTTGGAAGAGGAAGGTTTTGAAGTTATATATCTAGATGTAGATACAAATGGTTATATTGACAAGGAGGAGTTAAGCTCCTCTATTAATGACCAAACAAGCCTAGTTAGCATTATGCATGTTAATAATGAGCTAGGGACCATACAAAACATAGAAGAAATTGGTCGAACAATCAAAAACAAAAATAAAAATACCTTTTTCCATGTAGATGCAATCCAGTCCTTTGCTAAAGTGCCAATAAACAGAAGAAAGAGTCAGATTGATCTTTTAAGTATTAGTGGACACAAGATCTATGGACCCAAAGGAGTAGGCCTATTATACAAAAATAAAAACTTATTAACTAGGCCCCTTATACATGGGGGAGGTCAGCAAAGAGGATATAGATCTGGTACTGAGAATGTAGCAGGAATTGTTGGAATGCATATAGCAGCCAGGGAAATTATATCAGACTTTGATAAATATACTAATGAGTTATATTCCTTAAAAGAAGGGCTTGCAAATGGTATAATAAATAATATAGAAGATACCTATATTAACGGGCCTAAGGTTAAGGATGGCGCCCCTCATATTCTTAATATAGGATTTAAAGATATAAAATCTGAAGTATTATTACATGCCCTAGAATCATCAAACATCTATGTATCCTCAGGATCAGCCTGCTCAACCAACAGACAAGCATATAGCCAGTCCTTGAAGTCCATAGGAAGAAATAAGGAAGAACTAGATGAGGCTATAAGGTTTAGCTTGGGGATTAACAATAAGGAATCTGATATTGATCAAACTATATTAGTGCTTGAAAAAACTGTACCAATGCTACGTAAGGTTTTAAGGCCAGGAGGTAAAAGAAGATGAAAAATATATTTTTAATTAAATACGGAGAAATAGCTATTAAGGGTAAGAATAGATATATATTTGAGAATAAGCTTATATCTACAATAAGGAAAAACCTTAAGGAATTAGGGGAATTTAAGGTATGGAAGGAACAAGGCAGGATAATTGCAGAACCAATAGAAGATGTAGAAGATCCTATAAGTGTAATACACAAGTTACAAAGGATATTTGGTATTGTAGGAATTGCCCATGGCCATAAGCTAGATGAGATATCCATGGATGCAATCTACGATTTATCCCTAGCCCATATGAAGGAAGTCTTAGGAGATGATTCAGCTACCTTTAAGGTTGAAACCCGAAGATCAGATAAGAGATTTGAATATGATTCTATGGAGATATCATCAATGGTGGGTGGCCACCTTCTTAAAAATATGCCAGGCCAGCTTAAGGTAGATGTTCATAATCCAGAAATTAAAGTAATGGTTGAACTTAGAAGCTCCCTATATGTATATTCAAAAACCTACCCAGGTGCAGGAGGTATGCCAACAGGAACAAGTGGTAAAGCTATGCTTCTATTATCAGGGGGAATAGATAGCCCAGTTGCAGGCTGGATGATTGCTAAGCGTGGGGTAGAATTAGAAGCTGTTTATTATGAAAGTCCACCATATACCAGTGAAAGAGCTAAGCAGAAGGTTATAGATCTAGCAAGTAAGGTAGGAAGTTACTGTGGAACTATCAAGCTTCATATAGTTAACTTTACAGATATACAAATGGCAATTAACGAAAAATGCCCACCTGAGCAATTAACTATTATTATGAGAAGAATAATGATGGAAATTGCTGAAAGATTAGCTAAGCCTAGAAACTGTGCAGCCCTAATTACTGGTGAGAGTATAGGACAGGTTGCAAGCCAAACTATAGAGAGCCTAGCTGTAACAGACGCAGCAACATCATTACCAGTATTTAGGCCCCTTATTGGTTTTGATAAGGAGGAAATAATAAGCATTTCTAAGGATATAGATACCTACGAAACCTCTATACTACCTTATGAAGATTGCTGTACCTTATTTATACCTAAACATCCGCAAACAAAGCCAAAGCTTGAATATATCCAAAGGTCAGAAAGAGCCTTAGAAGATATTATCGAAGATATGATCCAAAAATCAATAGATGAGATGGAAACAATAATAATATAGGACAATATAAAAAGCCCACTTTAAGTGGACTTTTTATATTGATTGTATTATTTTACGATATATTCATCAATTAAGGGCATAATTTCATCTAAATCACTATCATTATAAATATCTAATTTAAGTGGTTTACTTAAGTCTAAACTAAAAATCCCCATAATTGATTTTGCATCAATGACATACCTGCCTGAAGACAGGTCAAAATCACCATCGTATTTCGTAATAGTATTAACGAAGCCTTTAACTTTTTCAATCGAATTTAAAGAAATTGTTACTGATTTCATATGTTCCCTCCTATATACTAAGGTATATAATGTAATCATAATGAAAAAATATATATTTGTCAACTAGAATAGAGGTGCTAAAATGGGTAAAACCATGGCCATATTTACACTAGGGTGTAAAGTAAATAGATATGATAGCGAAGCAATAGAAGAAACATTTATACAAGCAGGATATACAGTGGTTTCCTTTGAAGACAAGGCTGATGTATATATTATTAATACATGTACTGTAACCCATATGAGTGATAGAAAATCCAGGCAAATGATAAGGCGGGCTAAGAAGATAAATCCAGATTCAATAGTGGTTGTAGTAGGCTGCTATGCTCAGGTGGCCAAGGAAGAAATAGAGGCAATAGAAGAAGTGGATTTAATTATAGGGACAGATAAAAGATTACAGATCCTAGAGGCAGTTGAAGAGTTTGCTAAGAACCAGCAACCTATGAATTTTGTAGAAGACATAATGGAAACTTATGAATTTGAAGAACTAAAGATTAATAATATGGACAAAAGAACTAGGGCCTACCTAAAAATCCAAGAAGGTTGTAATAATTACTGCTCCTACTGTATAATTCCCTATGCAAGGGGTAATATACGTAGTAGACAGGCAGATAATATAGTGGATGAGGTAAGAAGACTTGCCAGCGAAGGATTTAAAGAAATAGTTCTTACAGGAATACATGTTGCTTCATATGGCAAGGATCTAAAGAATACCAACCTTATAGAAATTATCAAATTAGTACATGAGGTAGAGGGTATAGAGAGGATTAGATTAAGCTCCATAGAGCCTAAGGTAATTACAGACGAATTTATAGAAGAAATCATTAAGCTACCTAAGTTTTGCAAACATTTTCACCTATCATTACAAAGTGGAAGTGATACAGTCCTTAAGAGAATGAAACGTAGATATACTGCTAGTGAATATAAGGAAGCAGTAGGCAAGCTTAGGAAGGAATTTAATGATATATCTTTTACAACAGACATTATTGTAGGATTCCCAGGAGAAACTGAGGAAGAATTCATTGAAACAGTAGAGTTTATTAAAGATATAAAGTTTGCAGATATTCATATATTCCCTTATTCGCCTAGGGAAGGAACACCTGCTGCTACTATGAAGGACCAAATCTCATCCCAGATTAAGCAGGAAAGAGTTAAGGAACTATCCAAGGTAGCAGATGGGATTAAGGATAAGATTGCTAGGGAGTATATTGGTAAGAGCTTATCTGTATTATTTGAGCAAAGCCATAAGGACGATATATATGAAGGCCATACAGATAACTATATGAAAGTATCTTGCAAGTCAGACGAAGATATTTCTAACCAAATAAAAGATGTCAAAATTACATCCGTAAAAAATAATACATTATGTGGAATAATAGAGTAATATAAATTTAATATATATTTCAATTGCAACATTACTTATAGTATATTATGATAGATATATGATTAACGGATAATAAACTATTTGGGGAGTGAAAATATGGATAAAATGAAAGATATAAATCAAACAATGCAATTTAGTATAGACAATCAAGATAAAGACACGATTAAGAATATACTAGATGATGTATATATGGCACTTAAGGAAAAAGGATACAACCCAATTAATCAAATTGTAGGTTATATAATTTCAGGTGATCCAACATATATTACCAGCCATAATGGGGCAAGGTCCAAGATACGAAAGTTAGAAAGAGATGAAATACTAGAGGAGTTAGTTGCACACTATTTAGAATATAAATAATTTGTAGCTGTAGAATAGTATTTATTCTACAGCTATTTTAATACAATAAATTAAAGGAGCAAGCATTTGAGAACACTGGGACTAGATTTCGGTTCAAAAACAGTAGGAGTATCCTTAAGTGACCCCTTTGGGTGGACAGCCCAGGGGCTAGAAACCATTAACAGGAAGCAGGAAGAAAATATAGGGCCTACTATTGAAAGAATAGGACAGATATGCAAGGAACATCAAGTTACAAAAATAGTTTTGGGATTTCCTAAGAATATGAATAACACAATTGGCGAGCGTGGAGAAAAAACAATAAAGTTTAAAGAGCAATTAGAAAAGGCTACAAAGTTAGAAGTAGAGCTATGGGATGAGAGACTAAGTACTGTAGCTGCAGAAAACCTACTATTAGAAGCGGATTTAAGCAGGCAGAAGAGAAGGAATCTAATAGATAAGATGGCAGCAGTATATATATTACAGGGATACCTAGATTCAAAACCTAACAATATAATTTAAAGAGGTGAAATGATGAAGGATTCAGTTGTATTTTACAATGAAGATACTGGTGAAGAAATATATTTTGAAATTATAGATTCATTTGATTTAGATGGGCAAAGATATATACTAGTTGCAGATGATAATGATGATGCAACTATACTTAAAGAAGTAGAAATGGGCGAAGAAATAACTTTTGAGTTTATTGAAGATGATGCAGAGTTTCAAAAAATATCACTATTATTCTTAGAAGTTGATTCTGACTACAAGTTGGAATTTTAAGGAAATCCATAGTTTGATATTAACTATCAATTGACATAACAAGTCTAACATATTATAATGAAAACAATTATTGATAGTATAAGGGGCGGAAGTAAGTGGATGCTATAGCATTTAAGGATAAGTTAAAACGATATGGATATAAGCTAACAACACAAAGACGAGCGGTTTTAGATGTTTTAATACAAAGGCCAGGGGAACACTTATCAACAGAGGAAATATATTCCTATGTAAAAGAAAGTTTTCCAGAGATAGGTCTTGCAACTGTATATCGTACAATGCAACTATTTGAAGAAATAGGCATTGTAAATCGGTTAAATTTTGATGATGGATGCAGTCGTTTTGAATTATATGTTGACAATGAAGACCACCACCATCACCACTTAATATGCGAAAAATGCAATAAAGTATTTGAAGTGGAGAATGATCTATTAGAAGAAATCGAAAAAGAGATCGGGGAGAAGTACAAGTTTTATGTTAAGAACCATAAGGTAACATTTTATGGTCATTGTCAAGAGTGCAACGAGCACTAATATTATATAATAGTGTGGGTATGGGATAACTATGCCCAATTATATAATATACTCCGTAAGATGCAAAGATTAGTATGCAGCTGCCTACAAATAATATCAATATTATTTTATATATTGTAAAGACTATAATATAAGCTTATTATATTACAAATATAAAATTACGAACGGTAAAAATAATTCGGAGGTGTAGAATTGGCAGCAAGAAAACCAAGAAATAAAGTAAATAAGTTAAAGATTATCCCCCTAGGAGGTTTAGGGGAAATCGGAAAGAATATGACGGTATTTGAATATGAAAATGAAATACTAATAGTTGACTGTGGATTAGCATTCCCAGATGATGATATGCTAGGAATAGATATAGTGATTCCAGATATAACATATTTAAGACGTAATGTTCAAAAGATTAAAGGGATTGTATTAACCCATGGGCATGAGGATCACATAGGTGCCTTGCCTTATGTTCTGCAGGAGATTAATGTTCCAATATATGGAACCAAGCTAACATTAGGATTAGTAGAAAACAAGCTAAGGGAGCATAGACTTTTAAGGACTACTAAGCGTAACTGTGTGACCCAGGGACAGACTGTAAAGATAGGCAATAATTTTAATGTCGAGTTTATTAGGACCAACCATAGTATTGCTGATGCAGTAGCTTTAGCAATTACAACACCAGCAGGTGTAGTTGTTCATTCAGGAGACTTTAAGATAGACTATACACCAATTAGAGGTGAAATGATTGATCTTCCAAGATTTGCAGCACTAGGTCAAAAGGGAGTTTTAGCCCTGCTAGCAGATAGTACAAATGTAGAAAAACCAGGATATACTCCAACAGAAAGATTAGTAGCCCAAAGATTCGATGATATATTTTCAAGTAAGTTAGACCAGCGAATAATGGTAGCTACCTTTGCCTCTAACGTTGATAGGGTTCAGCAAATTATTGACTCAGCCCACAAATTCAATCGTAAGGTTGCTGTTATAGGAAGAAGTATGGTAAATGTTGTGAAAACAGCTAGTGAACTAGGTTATTTAGATATTCCTAAGAATATCCTAATTGATATTAATGCTGTAAATAGATATAAGGATGGCCAGGTAGCTATTATAATGACAGGGAGCCAGGGAGAACCTATGGCAGCCCTATCAAGAATGGCAAGGTCAGAGCATAGGCAAGTAGAAATTAAACAAGGTGATGTTATAATCCTAAGCTCAACACCAATTCCAGGTAACGAAAAAACAGTAGCAGAAGTTGTAAATGACCTATTCAAAAAAGGTGCAGAAGTTATTAGGGACGATACTCACGTATCAGGACATGCTGCTGAAGAAGAGCTAAAGTTATTCCACTCCTTAGTAAAACCTAAGTTTTTTATGCCAGCCCATGGTGAATATAGGCACTTACACAAGCATGCTGAACTTGCTATGGAACTTGGGATGAGGCGTAAGGATATTGCAATTGCTAGTATAGGTGAGGTTTATGAACTAACCCATAATACCTGTAGACTAGTTGGAACAGTACCATCAGGTAATGTACTAGTAGATGGATTGGGTGTAGGGGATGTAGGTAATATTGTACTAAGAGACCGTAGGCACCTATCCCAAGATGGACTTCTTGTTATTGTGATAACCCTACAAAAAAATAGCGGCGTAGTTGTTGCAGGGCCTGATATTGTCTCAAGAGGATTTGTCTATGTAAGAGAATCAGAGAATCTAATGGATGAAGCTAAAAAAGTAGTTAGGAAATCATTAGACCGATGTGAAAGCAAGCAAATCAAAGAATGGTCTCAAATTAAAAGTATTGTAAGAGATGATCTTAGGGAATTTGTATGGCAAAAAACAAAACGTAGTCCTATGATTTTACCAATTATTATGGAAGTATAAATTTTAAGCAAGGTTATGTATTTTAAACTCTTTACATAACTTTGCTTTTTTGTTTGAAGGTTTAGTTAAAAGAATGTATAATTGAATGAGTATAGAATTATGCACATTAATTAAAAGGAGAAGTATACTCATGAACAAAAAGAAAGAAAGCATGCCAACTTACATGCGTGTATTTATAAAAATTATATTTGTAGGGGTATTTATATTTGCAATTAGTTTAGTATTTAATAAGGGGTTAGAATCCTCATATGATATTGTAGTATCCCAATCAGAAAAACAAAATGATCCTCATATAAAAGAGGTTAAGATTAAGGTAAATAGGGGAGCTACAACGGAAGATATTGCCCAGGCTGTATATGATGGGGGGTTAATATCTAATAAATTATGGTTTAGGCTTCAAAGTAAACTATATAAATTTGATGGTAAATATAAAGAAGGAACCTTCTCCTTAAATACAACCATGGATGAAAAGGCTATGATGGAGGCATTAACAACTAATCAATTGGCCGACAATGCAGAAATAAAGGTAACAATCCCAGAAGGATTTAATATAATACAAATTGCAGAAAGATTAGAAAAAGAGGGTATTGTTTCAAAGGATGATTTTTTAGCAGCAGTCAATGAAAAAGAATATGACTATGATTTTTTACAGGGCACTAATCCTAATAAAAAGAACAGGTTAGAAGGCTACTTGTTCCCGGATACCTACTTCTTCCCAGAAGGTATAACTTCGGAAGCTATAATTATTAGGATGTTAAATAGATTCGAAGAAATCACTAATAACTATAGCCAGAGGTTTGCAGATAGCCAATATTCATTTGATGAAATTATTACCATAGCATCAATTATAGAACAAGAAGCAAGATTAGATGAAGAAAGGCCTATTATTAGTGGGGTTATTTATAATAGAATAGATGATTCTATGAATCTTCAGATGTGTTCAACAGTACAATACACACTTGAAAAGAAGAAAGCTAATCTTTCCTACGATGATTTAGAAGTGGAATCACCATATAACACATATAAATATGAAGGACTTCCCATAGGTGCTATTTGCTCCCCAGGGGAGGCGTCTATTAAGGCTGCCCTTTATCCAGAAGAGCATGATTACTTCTTCTTTGTTGTTAAGGACCCAGAAGAAGGATCCCATGCATTTAGTACAACTTTAGGGGAACACAATAGCCGTAAGACAGAATACAAGCAAACAGTTGATAAGAACTTTGTTGAGTAAAGGATATAAGAATGAGTGAAATAAATTATGATTATATAGCCCAGTATATTAGGGCGATTAGGCCAGAATCCCAAGGGATATTAAAAGAAATAGAACTTAAACTGGCCAATAATGAAGAAAGCTGGCCCATAATTAAACCAGAAGTAGCTAGTTTTTTGCAGGTCTTATTATCGCTACAAAAACCCTATAAAATATTAGAAATAGGAACTGCTGTAGGATACTCCTCTATTTTAATGAGCCAGTATCTTCAGCCTGGTGGCAAGATAATTACCATTGAGAGATTTGATCTTATGCAAAGACAAGCTAAGTCTAATATAAAAAAGGCTAATTTACAAGATACTATAACAATACTAGAGGGCAATGCATCAGATATTTTGCCTAATTTAGAAGACAAGGATTTTGATTTTATATTTATGGACTGTGCTAAGGGGCAATATATTAACTTTTTGCCCCACTGCATCAGATTATTAAAAGATGATGGGATATTAGTAACAGATAATGTGCTCCATAAGGGAGCAGTTGCAAAATCCAAATATTTAGTTCCCCGGCGCCAGCGGACAACCCATACTAGGCTCCGGGAGTTTTTGTATGAAATTAACCACCATCCCCAGCTAATATCAGCAGTATTACCCTTTGGGGATGGTTTAGCAGTAAGTCATAAAATTGGAGGTAAAAACATTGAATAACAACATAGAACTACTTGCACCAGCAGGTAATCTTGAAGCACTTAAAATAGCAATATTATACGGCGCAGATGCTGTATATATGGGAGGGCACGAATATGGTCTTAGGGCAAAGGCTAAGAACTTTACACCAGAACAGATGCAGGAAGGTATAGACTTTGCCCATAAACATGGCAAAAAAGTATACGTTACAGCAAATATAATAGCCCACAATGAAGACTTTGAAGATATGGCAGACTACTTTAGGGAAATAGAAGCTATGGGGGCAGATGCCCTTATAGTTGCGGACCCAGGTGTATTAATGGTTGCCAAAGAAGCAGTTCCTAATATGGAAATCCACCTATCAACCCAGGCCAATAATACCAATTATAATAGTGGGCTTTTCTGGGCTAAGCAAGGGGTAGATAGGATTGTAGTAGCAAGGGAGCTATCCTTTAATGAAATCCAGGAAATTCATGAAAGGCTGCCAGAAAATGTTACTATAGAAGCCTTTGTTCATGGGGCCATGTGCATTTCCTATTCTGGTAGATGCCTAATGAGCAACTATCTAACCAATAGGGATGCCAATAAGGGGGAATGCTCCCACCCATGCAGGTGGAAATACAATGTGGTAGAAGAAAAAAGACCTGGAGAATATATGCCAGTAGGGGAAAGTGAAAGAGGAACCTATATATATAACTCAAGGGACCTTTGCATGATTGAATATATACCAGAGCTTATAGAAAGTGGCATAAGCAGCTTCAAAATAGAAGGACGTATGAAGACAGCGTTTTATGTAGCTACAGTGGTTAAGGCCTACAGAGAAGCTATAGACACCTACCTTAGATCAGCAGAGGAATATGAAGCTAAGAAAGGGTACTTTTTGGAAGAGGTAGGCAAGGCAAGTCATAGGGAATACACAACAGGATTTTACAATGGTAAGACCCAGGTAACAGACCAGACCTATACCCATAATTCCTATATTCGTAACTATGATTTTGCAGGTACAATTATTGATTACAATGATGAAACATCTATGGTAACAGTTGAACAAAGAAGCAAATTTTCTTTAGGTGATAAAATAGAAGTAATGCCACAAGATCAACCATCCTACCAAATTCAAATTAAGAAAATGTGGGATGAAGAGGGCAATGAAATAGAATCAGCACCTCACCCAAAACAAATAATAACCTTTAAGGTTGACAAGGCAATTAAGGTCCCAGCCATCTTAAGAAAAGCTGGAAAGTAACGCTATTTTCTAAAATTGAACTTTGAGACAAAATAAATAGAAAAAGCTTGCAAACAAGATGTATATTCCTTATAATTTAAGTATTAAATATAAATGGAAGGAATATACATAATGAACACAAAAACAAGAAAAGCTAGGAAAGTTCTAAGTGTATTATTAGCATGTCTACTACTAGGACAAAGTGTCTTTGGATCAACCCCTAAAAAGGACGGAAACTATACAGACCATATTCAGGTAAAGGTAGATAAGTTATCAAGCAAAACAATAGCTGTTGGAAAAGTCAAAAAAGACAAGGAAATGTATAGTATAAAGGACCAAAAGGTGCCAACATATACATGTGAAAATATATCTTATATATTACTTGCAGATTTAAAGCAGGTTGGTGCTAATGTAGCCTGGGATTCAGTTGCAAGCAAGGCAATTATTTATGACCTTGATCAGCCTATACCAGCAAACCCTAAATTTGAAAACCTGCCCGACAATGCAACAGCACATCTAGGAAGAAACTCTGCCTATATAAATTACCAAGAAGTGCCGGCGCTTTTTGTAGGTGGTAGAACCCTGATACCTGCAAAATGGATAACATTACTTACTCAAGGCGGAGAAGATAATCCTTTTAGAATCAAAAAAGGTTCTCCAAGGATAATTAAAGAAGAAAAAGAGATAGTAGAAGAAAAAAAGATAGTAGAAGAAATAGTAGATAAGGAAGAACCTGAGGCAGAGGATCTAGTAGAGGAAATAGAGGATCTAGAAAAAACAGATCAAATAGAAGATATTGAAGAAAATATTCAAGAAGATATTGAAGAGGACATACAAGAAGAGGATGCTCAGGAAGTAGAAGAAATAATAGAAGAAAAGCCCAAAACAGAAATCATTGAAAAAGAAGGTGTAAGATCTGTAAAGGGTGTTAACATTTGGTATGATGGTAAGAATTATATTGAGCAAAACTATAACTTTAGCCAAGACGAAGCAGAAGGATATGCCTTCTATAGGGATAAGCAATACAGGCTCAAAACAAATTATTCATATGTAGGCTTTGTTATTACAGAAATTGATGGCAAGATTAATACTAATGCAGCACTTCATAAAGCATGGCTAAGAAACCCAACATACTTTACCATACCAGCACCTAAGCCATCACAGTCAACAAATTCCTTATTCCCAGCAAGTATAGTGCAAGGGACTATGAAGTATTCAACTAATGGATTTAAAAAGGGAGAAAAAGTCCATGTTGCTAGGGCATCAAGTGGTAGATCCTATCATTTAATTAATAAAAATGGTAAAACTGTTACTGTGCCATGGAATAGTGTAACTATCCATAAAACTCCTGTAACAAATCAAGCAGCAAATAAGGAGCAAATAGAAGAATTTATTAATAGTAAGAATATATCAAGTAGTACAAAGTATTTAATATGGACAGATATATACCGCCAAAGAACTTACGTCTTCCAAGGTTCAAAGAATAACTGGAAGTTAATTAAGAATTTCCAATGTATCACAGGAAAAGATATAACGCCTACACCAAGGGGCTTGTATACCCTAACTACTAGGGTGCCGAAATTTGGTAGTAGCACATATCAGGCTAAAAATGCCTATGGTTTTATAGGAACAACCTATTTATATCACTCAGTTTTATATAATAGTACAGGAAAATACCTATTAACTAAAAATAATACCTTAGGATACAAGGCATCTAATGGATGTATTAGACTATCACCAGCAGATAGCATATGGCTATATAATACTATGCCAAGTGGGACAAGAGTATATATTAACTAAATAAAGTAAAAATGCCCTTATCTTGTAATAAAATTATAGGATAAGGGCATTTTATATGATATACTTATAAGAGTTTACATGAACTAAGACAGAGGAAGGAGCACTATATTGAAAAAACTTAAAATGGAATACAAAGATATATGGGAAACATATACAGAAGAAGATAGGAAAGATCTATTTGATTATGGGGATAGATATAAGGAGTTTATATCAAGGTGCAAGACAGAAAGAGAATGTACTAGGGATATGGTAAGGATAGCTGAAAGCCATGGCTATGAGAACCTGGAAGATCTTATTGATACAGATAGGCGATTAGAGGCAGGGTCCAAGGTATATGCCAATTATAATGATAGGGCCCTGGTAATGTTTTGCATAGGTAAGGAGCCCCTTACTAAGGGACTAAATATTCTAGGAGCCCACCTTGACTCACCTAGACTAGACCTAAAGCCAACACCCCTATATGAAGATAGTGGTTTTGCCATGTTCAAAACCCATTATTATGGCGGAATTAAGAAATACCAGTGGGTGGCTATTCCACTTGCAATCCATGGTGTAATTGTAAAGAAATCTGGAGAAGTAATAAATGTAAATATAGGAGAAGATGAAAATGATCCTGTAGTAGGGGTTTCAGACCTTTTAATTCATCTTGCCAAAGACCAGATGGAGAAGAAACTAGGAGAAGCTATACCAGGGGAAGACCTGAATATTTGCCTAGGAAGTATACCTATTGAAGATGAAGACGAAAAGGAAAGGGTAAAGGTAAATATCCTTAAAATCCTTAATGATAAATATGGAATAATTGAGGAAGATCTTGTATCTGCAGAGATTCAACTAGTGCCTGCAGGCCCAGCAAGAGATTATGGACTTGATCGTAGTATGATTATAGGCTATGGTCAAGATGACCGGGTATGTGCCTATGCATCCCTAGAAGCCCAGCTAGAGGTCGAAAGTCCAGATAAGACAACTGTAACTGTGCTAGTAGATAAGGAAGAAATAGGAAGCATGGGAGCATCAGGTATGCAATCTAGATTTTTTGAGAATACTATAGCAGAGGTTTTACACCTGACTGGAGATTCTTCTAACCTAAGCCTAGCAAGGACCTTATCAAATTCCAAGATGCTATCATCAGATGTTACGGCTGGATATGATCCTAACTTCCCATCTGTAATGGACAAGTACAACTCAGCATACTTTGGAAGAGGAGTTGTTTTTAATAAATATACAGGTTCTGGAGGTAAGTCTGGCTCTAATGAGGCTAATGCTGAATATGTAGCCCAGCTAAGACATATTATGGACATGGGAGACGTTAAATGGCAGACATCAGAAATGGGTAAGGTAGATCAAGGAGGGGGCGGAACCATAGCTTTCATACTTGCTAACCTTGGAATGGAAGTAATAGACTGTGGAGTACCTGTTCATAGTATGCATGCACCTTGGGAAATCACAAGTAAGGCAGACATATACGAAATGAGAAAGGCATATATAGCATTTTTAAAACACGCATAAGGAGGAGAATATTATGGAGAAGACAAACCCACTTGTAACAATCTTACTAGAAGACAATAAAGAAATCAAAATTGAGCTATACCCGGAAATTGCACCAAATACAGTTAATAACTTCATAAGCCTAGTTAATAAAGGTTATTATGATGGTCTTATTTTCCACAGGGTAATTAATGGATTTATGATTCAAGGAGGCTGCCCTCAAGGGATGGGAATGGGAGGCCCAGGATACCAAATCAAAGGAGAGTTTAGTCAAAATGGAGTAGACAATACCCTGCTTCATACAAAGGGTGTTATTTCCATGGCACGTTCAGGTCACCCAGATTCAGCAGGATCACAATTCTTTATAATGCATGAAGATTCACCTCATCTAGATGGCCAATATGCTGCCTTTGGTAAGGTTACAGAAGGTATAGAATATGTAGATGAAATAGCAAATGTGGCAACAGACATGGGGGACCGCCCTTTAGAAGACGTAATAATGAAAGAAGTAAAGGTTGATACGTTTGGCATAAGCTATCAGGAACCAGAACAAATATAATTTATAAACAATAAAGGAGAATGCACAATGAGCAAGCACAATGACTGCGGATGTAATCATGAAGAAGAAATGGTAATTAAGGTTTTATTTGATGGTGAAGATGAAGAGGTACCTTGCGATGTACTAGGAATTTTTCAAGTTGGACAGAAGGAATATATAGCTATAGTTCCACAAGATAGTGATGACCAGGTATTATTATATGGTTTTGAAGAAGTAGGAGAAGAAGGAATCAATCTAACAGAAATAGAAACAGATGAGGAATACGAAAAGGTAGCAGAAGAATTCCAAAGCTTATACTTTGACCAAGAATAATAAAGAATATAAATAAATAACTTAATACAAAAGAGGGCATAGGTTAATATATCTTATGTCCTTTTTAACTTTCATCTATTAGCTTTTTGTATAAAAATCCTATAGTGTGAAATACTACAAATAAAGAGGATAAATTAGTAGATGAAAGGGGCTAGTCAAATGACGAAGAAGCTTATATATAGTTTATCAATATGCTTTTTTCTAAGTGGATGCTCAAGGCTTAATATTAAGGCATCTACTTACCAAAGGGTAGAGAACCCTATTGTAACAATGTCATTAGAAGATGGCCAAAAGATAATGATTGAATTATACCCTGATAAGGCACCTAACACAGTTAATAATTTTATTTCATTAATAGAAGACGGATACTATGATGGATTAACATTCCATAGAATTATAGAAGATTATATTGTTCAGGGAGGAGACCCCCTTATGAATAATTATGGGTCACCTGGATACACAATTAAAGGTGAGTTTAAGGCTAATGGTTTTAAGAACAATCTAAGGCATACAAAGGGGATAGTTTCTATGGCAAGGGCTTCAGATTATGATTCAGCAGGCTCCCAGTTCTTTATTACTTTAGACGATAGCCAGATGCTAAATGGTTCTTATGCAGGCTTTGGCCGGGTAATAGAAGGTATGGATGTAGTAGAATATATAGCTAGGGCTGGCTTAGATAAGGAAGATACTCCCCCCATAATAGAAGAAGTTATAGTAGATACTAAGATGGTTCAATACCCTGAACCACAAGTAATCCCCCTAAAATAGTTGACACGAACATAAGTTTCGTTTAGAGTATAAAGTTGAGGCAATGTATTTAAAATGAGGTGGAAACAATGACAGATAGCGGATATGATAATGAAAGTATATCCACTTTACAAGGCGCTGAAAGAGTAAGATTAAGGCCTAGTGTAATATTTGGATCAGATGGTATTGATGGGTCCCAGCATGCAGTTTTTGAGATCTTAGCAAACTCCATAGACGAAACAAGGGAGGGTTATGGGGATAAGATTGAAGTTACACTACATAAAGACCATTCAATTACAATAAAGGATTATGGTAGAGGGGTACCCCTGGACTACAATGAAAATGAGCAAAGATACAACTGGGAATTAGTCTTTTGCGAACTTTATGCAGGTGGTAAATACGATAATAATTCAGGAGATAACTATGAATTTAGCCTTGGCCTTAACGGCTTAGGAGCATGTGCTACCCAGTATAGTTCAGAATTTATGAATGTAGAAGTGCAAAGGGATGGATACTTATATGAATTAACCTTTAAAGAAGGGGAGAATATAGGTGGCCTCAAGAAGACTAAGGTAACTAGCCAAATTACAGGAACCAAAATCCACTGGAAACCAGATTCAAAGGTATTTACAGATGTTAATATACCAGTTGAATTTTTCCATGACACCCTTAAAAGACAGGCTGTGGTTAATGAAGGGGTAGTATTTGAGTTTTATGATGAAATTAATGACGAAACTATTAGGTACGAATATGATAATGGACTTGTAGATTATATAGAGGAAACAGCCAAGGGCAAGAACTTTACTGAAGTGACATCCTTTGATCATGAAGCTACAGGTAGGGATAGTAAGACTAGGCCAGAGTATAGGCTTAAGTTCCAAGTAGCATTTTGTTTTTGCAATGAGGAACCACTTATAGAATACTATCATAACTCTAGCTTTCTCGAATATGGTGGTTCTCCTGATAAGGCTATTAGGAATGCCATGGTATACTCCATAGACCAATATATTAAGGGAGAAGACCTGTATAATAAGAACGAGAAGAGAATTACATTTACAGACATAGAAGATAGCATGATACTTATAATTAATTCCTTTTCTACTATAACAAGCTATGAGAACCAAACCAAGAAGGCCATAAATAATAAATTTATACAGGATGAGATGACCAGATATCTAAGGAAGGTACTTCCTATTTATTTAATAGAGAATAAGGATGAGGCAGATAAGATTGCTAGGCAAATCCTAGTTAATAAAAGAAGCCGGGAAAAGGCCGAAAGAACTAGGGTAAATATAAGAAAGAAACTTACAGGAACCATAGACCTATCAAATAGGGTTAAGAAGTTTGTTGACTGTAGATCCAAAGATAACTCCAAAAGGGAGCTATATATAGTGGAAGGAGACTCCGCCTTAGGGGCATGTAAACTTGGAAGGGATGCAGAGTTCCAAGGTATTATGCCAGTTAGGGGGAAGATATTAAACTGCCTAAAATCAGACTATGATAGAATCTTTAAAAGTGATATTATAGTAGATCTACTTAAGGTGCTTGGATGTGGTGTAGAAATTAAGTCAAAGCATAATAAAGATTTTAATACTTTCGATATAGACAAGCTAAAGTGGGACAAGGTTATTATATGTACTGACGCAGATGTAGATGGTTACCAAATAAGGACATTAATACTAACCATGCTTTACACCTTAGTCCCCACCTTAATAGAGGAGGGTAAGGTTTATATAGCCGAGACTCCCTTATATGAGATTACAAGTAAAACGGAAACATTTTTTGCCTATACTGAGGCAGAAAAAGCAGAATATATATCTAAGATTAAGGGGCCCTATAGCTTGCAAAGATCTAAGGGACTTGGCGAGAATAACCCTGATATGATGTGGCAGACAACTATGAGTCCTGATACTAGAAGGCTAATACAAGTACTGCCGGAAGATGCTCAGGCAACCAAGGAAATGTTTGATCTTCTCTTGGGAGATAACCTAGATGGTCGTAAGGAATTTATAGCAAGCGAAGGTCATAGATATATAGACCAGACAGATGTAGTTTAATAAATGATAAACATTAACTAATGACAAAAGGACGTGAAGTAGTAGTGGGAGAAGGGGAAAAGCAAAAGATTACCAAGACACTGGAAAAAAATTATATGCCCTATGCAATGAGTGTAATTATTTCCAGAGCAATCCCAGAGATTGACGGATTTAAGCCAGCCCATAGAAAGTTGCTATTTACCATGTATAAAATGGGGCTTTTAAAGGGTAACCGTACAAAGTCAGCTAATATAGTTGGACAAACTATGAAGGTAAACCCCCATGGGGATGCACCTATATATGAAACCATGGTGCGCCTATCAGAAGGATATGGAGCCCTTAATACCCCTTTTGTTGATTCCAAGGGTAACTTTGGTAAACAATATTCAAGGGATATGGCATATGCAGCTGCAAGGTATACAGAAGCTAAACTATCAAAGATAAGTGAGGAATTATTTTTAGAAATAGAAGAAAACACAGTAGACTTTGTAGATAACTATGATGGTACCCTAAAGGAGCCAGTTCTGCTGCCAGTAAGATTTCCAAACATACTAGTTAACCCTAACCAGGGAATAGCAGTAGGGATGGCGAACTATATATGCGGATTTAACCTAGCAGAAGTATGTGAGGCAACTAAGGCAATAATTAAAGACCCTAAGGCAGACCCTCATAAATATATGCTAGCACCTGATTTTCCATCAGGAGGTAAGATAGTCTACAAAGAAAGCGAAATGAAGAAAATTTTCCAAACTGGAAGAGGTTCTTTTAAGCTAAGAGGTAAGTATAGATACTTTAAGAAGGAAGGGCGTATAGAAATATACGAAATACCCTATAACACAACAATAGAAGCCATAGTTGATAAGATTATAGAGTTAGTCAAAGACAACAAAGTAAGTGGAATAATAGACATAAGGGATGAAACAGATTTATCAGGGCTTAAAATAGCACTAGATGTTAGAAAGAACATAGATATAGATATCCTTATGCACAAGATATTTGCATCAACTCCATTAGAATCTACAGTTTCCTGTAACTTTAACATCCTAGTTAGGGGAACACCTAGGGTTATGGGAGTTAATGAAATACTTAATGAATGGATAGACTTTAGGGTAGAATGTATAAGGAATAAATATTTATTTAATATAGAAGAAATGGAAGATAAGTATCACCTTTTATTAGGACTTGAAAAGATACTTGTAGATATAGATAAGGCAATTAAGATAATCAGGGAAACCAAGGCTGCCAAAGATGTTGTACCAAACTTAATGAAAGGCTTTTCAATAAGCAAGGAACAGGCAGACTATATTGCTGAAATTAAGCTTAGAAATTTAAACCAGGAGTATATTTTAAGACGAATTGCTGAAATAGAGGAACTAGACAAAGAAATTAAAAGATTAAAGACCATAGTTAAAAGTGACAAGAAGATAAAGGCTGTTATTTCAAAAGAACTAACAGAAATTATCAAAAAACATGGATATGAAAGAAAAACAACAATAATAGATGATGATGAAATAAAGGAAATAGACCAGGAAGATCTAATAAAGGACTACAATCTTAAGATGTTTTTGACAGACCATCAATACATTAAGAAAATTACCCTAGCATCCTTAAGAGGATCTTCAGACCAAACTATAAAGAAAGATGACTTTATAGTTCAAGAAATTGAAGCCACTAATAGGCAGGATTTAATATTATTTTCCAACAAGCAAAAGGCCTATAAGCTTAAAGTTTATGAACTTGAAGATGTTAAGGCAAGCGATCTAGGGGAATATTTGCCCAATATATTAGAAATGGAAGAAGGCGAAAAGATTCTCCATATCCAAGCAACAGATGATTATAAGGGGCTAATGCTATTTGGCTACAGAAATGGTAGGGTATCTAAGGTGCCATTAGAAGACTATATGACAAAGACTAATAGAAGATGCCTTCTAAATGCATATTCTGATGAGGACGAATGTGTAGGAATATGCTACCTAGAAGAAGACGGTAAACTTCTAGGAATTAGAAGTGATGGCAGGCACCTAGTGTTTGATAGTTCCCTAATTCGCACAAAAGTAAATAGAAATGCAAGGGGAAGCCAGGCAATGAGGATGACACAAACAACACACTTTGAAAAACTAAGCTTGCCAGATATATTAGATGAAGAACAAATCAAAAAATGCCTATCAGCTAAGATACCAGCTACTGGCAAATTCCTAGAATAAATATCTTGTTTAAAAAATTAAATAGTATTACAATATACACATTAGGCATATAGCTATAAGGATTACAGGGGGATTTATAAAATGAGAAATCAAATTAAAGATGCAAGGCGTATAGTTATTAAGATTGGTACATCTTCTTTAACCCATGAAAATGGAAAAGTAAACCTACAAAAAATGGAATGCTTGGCAAGGGTGCTTACAGATTTGCAAAATCAAGGTAAGGAAGTTGTATTAGTTTCATCAGGGGCAATAGGAGCCGGAGTACAAAGATTAGGTTTAAAGTCCAAACCTAGCCAACTAGAAATGAAACAAGCCACAGCAGCAGTAGGACAGGCAATACTAATGCAGATGTATCAAAAGTTTTTTGGTGAGTATAATCAAGCCGTTGCCCAGATACTACTTACAAAGGACATTATGGATGACGAGATTAAAAGAACTAACGCAAAAAACACTTTTTGCACCTTAATAGAGCTTGGAGTAATTCCTATAGTTAACGAAAATGACTGTATATCAACAGCAGAAATAGAAGGATTTAGATTTGGTGACAATGATACCCTATCAGCAACAGTAGCTAAGCTTATTGAAGGAGATCTTTTAATAATGCTTACTGATATAGATGGCTTATATACAGCTAACCCAGATAATGATCCAAATGCTAGATTAATAAGTCAGGTAGAAACCATAGATGATACAATTAAATCTGCAGCAGGAGATACAAATTCCAACCAGGGAACTGGGGGGATGGTTACTAAACTTGTAGCTGCAGAGATAACTAGCAGGTCAGGGATTAACACAGTTATAGCAAATGGTAGTGATATGAATAATATATATACCATTTTAGATGGACAGGACATAGGGACATGGTTTAAAACCTCTGCCTCTAGTTAGAAAGGAAGTTAAAAGATGGATGAATTACGTATAAGAATCAACGAATTATGTAACAAAGAAAAGGTAGAACCCCTTACAAAAGAAGAAAAAGAAGAACAAAAACAATTAAGGGAAGAATATATTAAAAAATTTAGAGCCGGCTTTAGGCAACAATTAGATAATACTAAGATAAAAAATCCAGATGGTACAGTAACCCAGTTAAAGAGAAAAAAGAAAAATGGATAAAAAACAAATTAGACATCAAATGAAAAAGCAAAGAGCCAAACTATCCCAGAAAACAGTACTAGAATACTCTAGTGCTATCTGGGATAAAATATACCAAAAATCACTGTATAAAAATGCGCATACAGTATTTTTATACAGTAGCATAGGTAATGAAGTAGATACAGCTATACTAGCTAGCCAGGCCCTAAAAGACGGCAAAGAAATAGCCTACCCAGTAACAAATACCAAAAATATGACCATGGAATTTTATAAGATAGATAGCCTAAGCCAGTTATATCAGGTTAAATCAGGAAGCTTTAAACTATATGAACCCAAAACAGACCCAGCAAAAAAAGCAATACCAGATGCAAATAGCCTTATGATAGTACCAGGTCTAGCCTTTGATAATAAGCTATACAGAACAGGATACGGAGGAGGCTTCTACGATAAATACCTAGCAAAATACCAAGGCCTAACCACCATAGGAGTCTGCTATGACTTCCAAAAAGTAGATAGCCTACCAACAGATAAATACGATCAAGCCGTATCAATACTAATAACACCTAGTAACATTTACATCAAAGAACCCTACTAAACCAGCCATTATATAAGCAGGCATGGTATCAAAAAGTGAATAATAGGTATACACAATTGACTATAAATAAGCATGTTAATTATCAAAGAACATTACTAAACCGACTATTATAAAAATATGTATATAAGCAGATATGGTATCAAAAAGTGCATAATAGGTATACACAATTGACCATAAATAAGCATGTTAATTATCAAAGAACGAATAATTTAAGGATTTTTCTATAAGCACTTTCGAAGAATAATATATATATGCGTAAAAAAATCAACTGTTTGAGCGCAGCGAGTTTTGATTTTAGCATATATATATTATTCAAGTATTAGTGCTTAAAAAAATCATGGCAATGAGTTCTTGATATTAACATGTGCTAGGGGCAACTTATGTATACCATTAAATTTATAGGAGGATAACAATGAGCAAATTATTAGAACAAGGTAAAAAAGCCAAAGAAGTTTCAAGAACAATAGCCCAGCTTTCATCCAATGAGAAGAACAAGGGCCTTACAAGTGCAGCAGACAACCTAATAAAGCGCATGGATGAAATTGTTAAGGCCAATAAGACTGACCTAGAAAATGCTAAAGCCCAAGGAATTAGCGGAGCCCTACTAGATAGATTAACCCTGGACGAAGAGCGGATAGAAGCTATGGTTGAAGGCATAAGAGAAATTGTTAAGCTTGATGACCCAGTAGGAGAAGTATCTAGTATGAAAAAACGCCCTAACGGTTTAGTTGTTGGAGAAAAAAGAGTAGCCCTTGGTGTTGTTGGAATTATTTATGAAGCAAGGCCCAATGTTACAGCTGATGCATTTGCTCTTTGCCTAAAGACAGGTAACACTACCATACTTCGTGGGGGTAAAGAAGCTATAAAAACCAATATGAAAATAATCGAAATTATAGGGGAAGGACTTGAAAATGCAGGAATCCCTAAAGAGGCAGTCCAGCTAGTGGAGGACACAAGCAGGGAAACATCAATTGAAATGATGAAGATGAATGATTACCTAGATGTTTTAATCCCAAGAGGAGGTAAGGGCCTTATTACAAGTGTCATTACTAATAGTACGGTACCAGTTATAGAAACAGGGGAAGGAAACTGCCATATTTATATAGATAAAACCGCAGATATAGCCAAGGCTATTGATATAGTAGTTAATGCTAAGGTGCAAAGGCCAGGAGTTTGTAATGCAGTAGAAACCCTGCTTGTTCATGAGGATATAGCAAATGATATTTTACCAGAGCTTGTTAAAAAGCTTCAATCTTTAAGAGTTACTATAAAAGGTGATGATAAGGTGAAGGCTATAACCCCTAAGATAGAAAGTGCCGATGAAAGTGACTGGTCTAGAGAATACCTAGATTATATCCTAGCCATTAAGATAGTAGAAGATATAGACCAGGCAATCAAACATATAGCCACATATGGAACAGGACACTCGGAAGCAATAGTAACAGAAAGTTATAGCAATGGGCAGAAATTCTTAGACCATGTAGACTCAGCTGCAGTATATGTTAATGCATCTACAAGGTTTACCGATGGGTCGGAGTTTGGCTTTGGGGCAGAGATTGGTATAAGCACCCAAAAGCTACATGCAAGAGGGCCTATGGGGCTTAGGGATCTTACAACAAGCAAGTATATAATTTATGGGGACGGGCAAATAAGAAAATAAAGTGGAATTACTTGTATTTTAAAATGAAAATTGCGCAAGCTATATTAAAAGCAATCTAGGAGGAAAATATGCGCAGACATTTTAAGACAGTAATAAGCCTTTTAATAATAGTAAGCTCTATAACATATATTTATGGTGATGAGGATACCCTGGGTACAAATAGTAATTTTAGGCTAATTTCCAAGGATTATATTGATAATATAGATTCAGATTTAATAAGCTACGAACATATAGGAACAGGTGCTCAGGTTATTCATATTAAGAACCAAGATCCTAATAAGGCATTTGCTATAGGATTCAAAACCCCAGTACATGATAACACTGGGGTTAATCATATTGTAGAGCATGCAGTTTTTACAGGATCTGAGAAGTACGATATTAAGGATGTTTTCTTTGAGATGAAGAAGAAATCGCCTAATATCTTTATGAATGCATCTACAGCAGTAGATATGACCATCTACCCCTTTTCAACTAGGAACCAAAAAGACTACAACAATTTAATGGATATTTACCTAGATGCTGTGTTTTTCCCCAACCTCCAGAAGCACAGGCATGGTTTTGATCAGGAGGGCTGGCATTATAGCATTGACGATAATAATAACTACCATATAAATGGAGTTGTTTACAATGAAATGAAGGGGGCTAGTGTAGCTCCCAGAAGGATACTAGCCATGTCTAATAGAAAGGCTATGTATCCAGATACCATGTATATATACAATGCAGGTGGTGACCCTGATTCAATACCTAGCCTAAGCTATAGGGACTTTAAAAAGACCCATCAAGATTATTATATTCCATCAAACTCCTGCGTTTTTATCTATGGAGATGTAAAGCAAGAGGAAGTATTAGCGAAGCTTAATACTTATTATAGTAACTTTACTAGGAGTGAAAGCCAGGATATATACCAAATCCAAAACCCTTTTAGACATAAGAAATATTATAGTGGCTATTATCCAGCTACAAGTGATAATGATAATTATTATGTATCCAATAACTTTGCAGTGGGGGAAATGGGGGATATCAAGCTTCAAATGTCTATGGAAATCCTAATGGATATTCTAACAGAATATGAAGATTCACCACTTAGGTTAGCCCTGCAAAAAGCTAAGACAAGTAAAACCATATCCTATGATATAGATTCGGCAATACCCCAGCCTATGTATAGCCTTATAACTACGGATGTTAAGAAGGAAGACCTTAAACTTAATGAAAAGCTTATAGAAGAAACTCTTGAGTGTTTGTCTAAGGAAGGTTTAGACAATAAGCTAATTAAAAGGGCCACTAATAACTATCAGATAAGAAGCAAGGAAAGACTAGGAGATATTTCTAAAGGTATAGATATGGCATATAGTATTATATATGGCTGGGGTCATAATGTATCCCCTAGGGAAATAGTAAAGTCCCAGGCCTATCTTGATGAAATTATAGAAGAGGCCGATAGTCAGTATTTTCAGGACTTAATTAAGAATCATATGCTCGATAATAGTCATAAATCTCAGGTAGTATTGATGGCAGACAAGGACTATATAAGACGTACCCAAGAAAAAGAAAGACTAGCTACAGAGCAAAAGTCAAAAAGTAGTAATATGATAAAACGTTTTTTTACCAAAAATAACAAGGGCAAATTAGAAAAATGGCAGCAAAAAGAAGATGAGCTAGGCCAGTTACCTAAATTAAGCTTAGAGGATATAAAAGAAGCTAGTCCCCTGCCTAAGTTAGATCTTAGGGGCAAGGATCAAATGTACTATATAGCAGATACAAATGGCCTAATATATTTAGACTTATACTTTGATACATCCTATATACCACAGGAAAGTCTTAATGAGTTATTTTTATTTTCCCACCTTATAAGCCAAAAGGCAAAGGTTAAGTCATTAAGCCATGCAGGTGATATAAGTTCATCAATAGTTGCAATACCTAAGTTTGATGACTATAAGGGCTATAAACCAAAGCTTAGACTTTCACTTGCTGTGGAGGAAGATGAACTTGAAAATGGGTTTAGGTTAATAGAAGAAATTATTAATGATCCAGAATGGGAC
>JAAYSX010000061.1 GCA_012518255.1 Candidatus Epulonipiscium sp.
TAAATCCTTATTTTCATCCAAGATAATAATGCCATATGACTCATCAAAAAGGCTAGACAAGGAATCAAAGGTATGATCATAGTCTATATTTAAAGATATAATATGTGTATATTCTAAATAAAAGCCATATAATTGGCGCATAATATTTAATTGATTATCAGACTTAGATACAGTAAGCTGTGGTAAAGTTGTGGATAAGCTATTATCAAAACAAGGAAGATCGCAAATATCTGATAGGGGACGAACCATGTTTCCATGAGGATTCATAGGGTTATCAGTATATATTGTAATATCATTTATTTCCTTATGAAGAGAGCGGGAGGTCATAAATAGTGGTTCTATAATATCACGGTAGCTTATATACATCTCATAATTGTTATCATATCTCTTATCTAATGAATCAAGTAGGTCCTGATTCCATATAATATGATCCATAACATTAAAATAAGAATCTATTTTATATTCTAAAGTATTGCACGCCTGATTTAGGGATTCCTCTAAGACGTTTATTTCCCTTGCAATTAGTAGTTCCCGCATTTGCTTGTAACTAAAACTTCCTAGGACAATAACAGGGATTAAACTAACCAATAGGCATATAAGTATAATTTTCTTTCGGTATTTTAGATTTCTAAACCAGTCTACAAATCTATTCATTTTCCCTCCATAATCTAAGAATGTGTTTGACGGTATTTTTCAGGGGTTAAACCGAAATCCTCTAGAAAACTCTTACAAAAATATGACACATTAGAATAGCCTACAGACTTACATATTTCATGAACCTTCATATTTGTTTCAAGAAGAAGCTCCTTAGCTTTATCCATTCTTACATTTTTAATATATTTATTAATTCCATATCCAACTTCCTGGATAAATATACTACTTAAATACCTTGGCGTAAGAAACACCTTTTCAGCTAAAAGATTAAGGCTTAAATCATCCCCGTAATGATCATGTATATATTGTTTTACAAGGTTTACAGCATGGGTAGGAGAATCCTCATTTACCTCCAACTTTGCATCTCCCTTATCAAGAAATTCATTAATAATTGTTTGGATTTCTGATAGGTTTTGGGTGGAGTAGATAGCTACCATACTATCAATGAAATCTGAATCATTAAGCTCCAATAAGTCCTTAGCAAGTAGTTGTAGCACATTAGAAAATAAAAATTTAATATATAGATGGGATACACATTGCCTGCTTTTATATTTTGTAAATAACATATTAATACTTAACCTTATACTTTGAATATCCCCAAATTCAATATCTCTTTGGATAGTTTTGATTAAATGGTTATCTTCATCTGAGTCGTTAATTTTATTATTGGCAGATATATGTTTTGGATATATGTAAGTGTTAGGAAAGAAAAACCTGCTTTCTAGGAAGCCTTCCGTTTCATCATATATAAGAGATATATCATTAGGGTCAGTAATTTTATTACTAACGGAAATATAACTATTTACCTCATAATGATAAAAAATATGTTCCTGTATCTTACCAGCTAATTCCATGTAATATTCGCTTGGCATGTCCTGCTCTTGAAAAAACAGCACACTTTGAGATGGGTTCATATTAATATAATCAAAAGGAATATTAATTACCCTACTTATATTCTCATTAAAAGGAATTATTTCCTTACCATAGGGCAATTGATCAAAAAAAGATTCCTCAAATTGGATGAGAAATATATGGGAATAATTATTTAAAAAGCCAAGATCTATTGAGGAATATTCTTGCTTTAATACCTCTATAGGTGTTCTATTTATTATACGGTATAGAATATGATTCTTAAGATAAATCATATTGGTTTCATGCTGGGATTGTTCAGCTTCCAAAGTTTCAGCTCTTTCAACTACAGATGCAATAGTGTTTTTAAATTCTATAGGATTAATAGGTTTTAGGATATAATTAATTGCTCTTAGTGAAATAGCTTTTTTTACATACTCAAAATCATCATGGCCACTAAAAAATATAATCTGAGCATTAGGCTGTAGATCTTGTACCTTAGAGGCCAACTCAATACCGTCCATAAAGGGCATTTTTATATCTGTAAATAAGATATCTATAGTAGTATGCTGAAGTATCTCAAGTGCCTCTTTGCCATTAGAAGCCTCTTCGATGTAAAAATTAAAGTTATATTTATTTAAAAGAAAACGTATAACTTTACGCTCATCACTTTCATCATCTACAATAAGCATGCGATACATAGTAAGTCTCCCCCTTAGTATAATTTTACTAAAATTATATCATTTGTCCTATATGTTTTCAATTATTGTGCAGGAGAATATATTATATTAGTGAAAAAGTGTTATAAATCAGGAATATATTGCGTTTACCTATGGTAATCTTGTTGTTATACTAGGATTAAATAAGCGCTAGGTATATAAATTATGGAGGTAATTTATGATTGCTATAATATTGGGAATGGTAATGTTCTTATTAACAGGGTGTCTTAGTACAAGTGATGACTTAGTCAAGATTGATAACACCCATATAGAACCGATTACATATACAATGGGTAGAAAGATAGTAAAAAATCCAAAACTACCCCAGGGCGATACATATGAAGATAATGCTTATACACGCTATATAAAAGAGGAACTAAATGCTGTATGTATCAACAAATTTGAAGCAACAGCAGAAGAGTACGATAGGCAAGTAGCTTTAGCAATAGCATCAGGAGACATACCGGATATTATGCATATAGGAGATAGGGATATACTAAAGGAACTTGTTGAAAAAGATTTGATTGCAGATTTGACAGAGACTTATTTTAAGCATAGCAGTGATTATGTTAGGGAAGTATATAATTCCTATGATGGTAGGGTTCTAAAAGAAGCAGTTTTTGATGGCAAATTAATGGCGCTTCCTGGAACTAATGTAGATAGTGCACCTAATCAGGTTTGGATAAGAGAAGATTGGATGGAAGAATTAGGGATTGAGATAGACAGGGACGAAAGTGGAACCATTACAATCGATGAGCTAGAAGAGGTTGCTAGGCTATTTTTAGAAAATGATCCAGGTAAGAGCGGGGATCCAGTTGCCATACCTATGGTTAACTGGCTTAATGTTGATGATTATAATGTATCAACATTTTGTATGACAGGAATTGCTAGCCTATTTGAATCTTATCCTAAACTATGGCTAAAAAATGATGATGGTGAGGTTTATTATGGATCTACTACAGAAGGTACCAAACAGGCACTTGGCTTACTAAAAAGATGGTATAAGGAAGGAATATTAGATCCACAATTTGGTACTAGGACATGGGATGATATAGCTAATTTATATGTAAGTGGTCAAACTGGTATAGCCTTTGGCGTATGGCATACACCAGATTGGTTATTAAATAATATAAAGGAGGTAGATAATAAAGCTAGTTTTGCCACATATGCATTAGAAGATAAGGATGGCAAGGTAAATGTATTTCATAATAATCCAGCAGGTGGTTTTATAGTTGTCCGTAAGGACTATGAGTATCCTGAGCTTGCAATAAAAATTGGGAATCTATTTCATGATGAACTTGCAAATAGTAAAACCCTTGAAATTGATGCCCCAGAAGTAGCTCAGTATCAAAAAGCAGCTGTTGACGGTTCAGTTAGGCCATTTGATATAGTTGTCAACAAGAATACATCACTACTAGATGATTATCATGAAATCAAGCAAGGTTTGAATGGCACAATAAAGTTAGATGAGGTATCAACAGTGGAATCTAGAATAAATATAAATAGTGCCAAAAGATATTTAGAAGATCCCCAGGGGGCAAATGTAACAGACTGGGCAAAATACCATTCAAGAATGAAGGGAGTTGCACTTATTGATAAGCTTACCAATGATAAGAGATTTAATTGGGTAGAGCCAGTATTCTGGGGCACAACAGACACTATGAGAAAACAAGGTGAAATCCTAGATAAACTTGAGGAGGAAATATTTATACAAATAGTGACTGGACTCATGCCCTTGGATGAATTTGATACATTTGTAGAAAAGTGGAAGGAACTTGGGGGAGATCAAATAATTGAAGAGATAACACATAATATAAAAACAAATGAAATTTCACATATTAAGAAGGGGTTGGATTAATGTATAAGAAAGGTAGAAAGATTATAGTTAGTTGGTTTCTTGTATTTGCTATGGTGTTTGCTAATGTACCTCCAATACTTGCCAAACCATTAACAAACAATGAAACATTAACATTCAATAATCAGGCATTAGAAACAACAGGGCCCGCTATCAAATTAGGATCAGATCAGGAAAGCTACGCCCATGACCAGATACAAGTAACTATTAATTATACCCGCACAGACAAGGATTATGATGGTTGGAATCTGTGGATGTGGCCACAAGATGGCGATGGTATGCAAATTGATTTTAATCAGGAGGAAGGAGAGGCTAAGATAGCAACCCATACATTTTCCAATATGCTAGGCAAGGATACAATAGGAATAATTGTTAGGAAAGGTGACTGGGAGCAAAAAGATGGTGATAGTGACCGATTTATAGACTTAGCTAATGTTAATGAAAAGGGAGAAATAACAATATACCTAATTCAAGGTGATCCTAATATATATTATGGGGAGGTAAGACCCTCAATTACTAAGGCTGAGCTAATGGAAGACTTTAAGTCTATAGAATTTGCAGTTAATACTCCAATAGAAAATGCAGGAGACATAGGATTATCGGAAGTAGCTACTGGCTTGGAAGTTGATGCAAATATAGACCTTAATAGTGATGGTCTTACAGGTAGAATTACTGCAGCAGAAGAGCTAGATATAGGAAAAGCCTATCAGTTGAGCATTGCCGGTTATGGAACAATAGCAGTAGGATTAAATAATATTTATAGTACAAAAAGGTTTGAAGAACTTTATACATACCAGGGCGAGCTAGGAGCAATATATACAGAATCTAGTACAGAATTTGTATTGTGGGCGCCTACGGCAACAGATGTAAAAGTAAATTTATATGATAATGGTAGCACAGGTAGTCTAGTAGATAGTCATGATATGACCAAAGGAGAAAAAGGTACATGGAAGTGCCGTATAGATGGCGATCTAAATGGAAGATACTATACCTATCAGGTAACAGTAGCAGGTAAAACTGTGGAAGCCGTTGACCCATATGCAAGAGCAACAGGAACTAATGGGCAAAGAGGGATGGTAATTGACCTTGATAGCACAAATCCAGAAGGTTGGAAGCAAGATGATCACAGGACAGTTCCCAATCAAACTGATGCTATCATCTATGAACTACATGTAAGGGACCTATCAATCCACCCAGACTCAGGTATAGAAAATAAAGGCAAGTATAAGGGCCTTACTGAAACTGGAACAAAGCATAAAAGTGGTGTTAGTACAGGGCTTGACCATATTAAGGAATTAGGTGCTACCCATATACACCTATTACCTGTTTATGACTATTTATCAGTCGATGAAAGCAAGATAGACACCCCACAGTTTAACTGGGGATATGACCCCCAGAACTATAATGTGCCAGAAGGATTTTATTCAAGTGATCCAAGTAAGGGAGAAGTAAGAGTTAAAGAGTTTAAGCAAATGGTTAAGGAGCTACATGATAATGATATGGGAGTTATTATGGATGTTGTATATAACCATTTAGGAGGGGATGCAGCCCAGTCTAATTTTAATAAAATAGTTCCAGGATATTACTTCCGTATGGATGAGAGAGGTAACTTCTCTAATGGTTCAGGCTGTGGTAATGAAACTGCATCAGAGCGCTCTATGATGCGCAAATTCATGGTAGACTCTGTGACGTATTGGGCAAGGGAATACAATATTGATGGATTCCGCTTTGACCTAATGGCCCTTCATGATATAGAAACAATGAATCTAATAAGGGAAGAGCTAGACAAGATAAATAGAAAAATAATTATGTATGGCGAAGGATGGACGGCGGGGGATACACCATTAGCCGAAGCAGACAGGGCACTTAAGAAAAATATGCCTAAGCTTGATTCTAGAATAGCAGCTTTTAGTGATGATTTACGTGATGGACTAAAGGGTTCAGTATTTGATAAAGAAAGTGTTGCATTTATCAACGGAAATAATCAAGATGCCAAAAAAACAGCAGAAACCATAAAATTTGGGGTTGTAGGATCTACAAAGCATCCGCAAATTGATTATAGCAAGGTAAACTACTCAGATGAGCCATGGGCTAAGGAGCCAACCCAAACAGTTAGTTATGCTTCAGCCCATGACAATCATACACTGTGGGATAAGATAGATATATCAGCGCCAAAAGCAAGCAAATTTGAAAAAATCCGCATGGATAAATTTGCTACAGCCATAGTACTAACATCACAAGGAATGCCATTTATCCACGCAGGTGAAGAAATGCTTCGAACAAAGGGCGGGGATGAAAACAGCTATAAGAGTCCAGATAGTGTTAACCAATTGGACTGGGCAAGGAAGGCTGAATATAGTGAAGTCTTTGATTATTACCAAGGCTTAATTACCCTACGCAAGGAGCATCCGGCATTTAGAATGGCAACTACAGACCAGATATCTAAGAACCTAAGATTCCTAGATATGCCAGATGAGGCTATGGTAGGTTATGAAATAAATGGTAAAGCGTCCAATGACAGCTGGGATAAGATAGTAGTAATCCATAATGGGAGCAAGGAATTCAAAAATCTAGAGTTAAACGGGGAAGACTGGATTAGTGTTGTTGATAGTGAAAGGGCAGGTGTAACAGGACTTACTAGGTTCCAAGGTAATAAGGTACAGGTAACACCTAATAGCACCCATGTATTTGTTGACAAGGCAAGTTACGATGAGACGGCAGCAGAACTAGAGTCTAAAGATATAACCATTTATGTAGAAAAACCAGAAGACTGGGAAAAACCATATATTTGGTATGCCAAAGATGGCAATTGGGAGACAGAGGAGCTAGGAGAAGAACCAGGAGTTATGGAAGAGGTGGAAGGCAAGGAAGGATGGTATAAAAAAGAAATAAAATCATCCAAGGAGGTAGAATTCCTATTTAATAACGGAACATGGGACGGGAAAATAGCCCAGCAAGATACAGGAAACAACTTCCAGGTAATGACAAAGGTAGCATGGGTAACATCTGATGGTAGGATATATTCTCATGATCCGGAACTTTACCAAGATAAGGGTGAAGATTCAGGTGATGAAGATGATGAGGAAGGTCCCCATTATGACCCAGACAAGGACCTTGCTATATACTTTAGAAAACCAGCAGATTGGGAAAATGCTTATATACATTCCTGGGGGGATTTGTACAATAAGGATTGGCCAGGAGAAGAATTTATGTCACTAAAAGATAGTAATGGTAATAATACAGGATGGTATATATATGTATTTAAAGGTGCCAAGGGTAAGACAGCGGATTTTGTATTAACACAAGGCGCAGAAGGCCCGCAATCATCAGATTTAAGTACAGATAAAACCTGCTGGATAGACGAAAACTTCAAAATTTATGACTCAGAGCCATCTATGACAATTAGCATAGATAATTATGATAAAAATACCTATGTTAAATATTTTAAAGATCAGGCATCAGTCAAAATCAAATATACAGGAAATAATATTAAGAAAGCTGCATATACATTGGATGGTAGTGACCCATTAGAAGACGGTGCCACTAGAATAAAAAACAATGAAATAATAAGATTTGGAAAAAATCTTAAGGTGGGAGATAGTGTCACTCTTAGGGTAGCTATTGATAATGGGGATATAAGCCTAACAGATGAATATATATATACAAAAATGGAAGATGTAAGCATTGATAAAACAGCCTTTAATGACCTTAGAATATACCAAATCATGGTATCAGCCTACCGTGATGGAGATAAGGATATAGGCCATGGAACAGGATATGGTCCAAGTCATCATGAGGGGGACCTTAAGGGCATTACTGAGGCACTTCCATACATTAAAGACTTAGGTATGAATGCAATCTGGCTAACACCAATATTTGAATCAGCAAGGATAGAGGGGCAGGATGAGGCTGCAGATAGGCTAGATTCAACAGGTTACTTTACTACAGATTATTTTAAGATAGATCCTAAGTTTGGAAGTTTGGAGGATGCTAAGGAATTAGTAGACAAGGCACATCAAATGGGTATGTATGTATTTTTGGATGGTGTATTTGGCCACCACAAGGCAGGAGTAGATATACCAGCATCACCAAGTGGCTATAGAATTACACCAGGAAAAGGAGCAGAGCCAAATAACCCAGTACATTATGATGAAGAAACACTAAACTTTTATAAGGAAGTAGCAACCTACTGGATGGATGAATTAGAAATTGATGGTTGGAGATTAGACCAATCCTACCAAGTATCCATCCCAATGCAAGACGATAACTACTGGAGACAGATTAGAGAGGCTGTAGAAGATAAGGCAAAGGAGAGAAAAGCCAATGGACATAAGTGGGGAACACTTGGATATATGGTAGGTGAAGATTGGTCAGGAGAAAAGGATATTCAAGAACGCACTTATGGACCTGATTTTGCACCAGGGCTCCACTCGGCATTTGATTTTCCAGGACGTTATAGATTAGTTCAGGTATTAGCAGGCGAAGAACATGTTGAGGTGGGCAAATACAATCAGCCGGCCAGGAAATTAAATGAAGTATTTGAAACCCATAGTAGCTATGCAGATCATGCAGTTCCAAACCTAATGATTGGAAACCATGACCTAGTAAGATTTGGAGACCTAATTCAAAGGGCGCCGCATTTAGGATATGGGCCAGAAAATCCAGACTACTGGAAGAGACATAAGGCAGCTATTAGCTTTTTAGCAAGCTATACAGGTCCAATTACCCTGTTTTATGGTGAAGAGATAGGTATGGAATGTGACGGATATATCAATAAAGGTGATACAATTCCAGGCTATGTAGTAGCAGATGATAATGTAGCCCGTATGCCAGGACGCCTTCCAACAGATGGGGATGGATTTAGCAAAGATGAGCAAGATCTTCACGAATACACAAAAAAGATTATGAAACTTAGAAGTGAAAATCCAGCGCTATGGAATGGAAAACGAACACACTTATTATCAACAGATACCAAATATGCAGATTTAAAGGAAGATAAGGATAATAAAGTTGTATATTTATTAAATACAGGTCTTACAGATGAAAGATTTGAGCTAGACCCAGGTAAGATAGGTGCACAAGTGCTAGTAGATGGTATAACAGGGGAAGAAATAAGACCA
>JAAYSX010000062.1 GCA_012518255.1 Candidatus Epulonipiscium sp.
GCCGATGGTACTTGTCTGGAGACGGACCGGGAGAGTAGGTTATTGCCAAAATACGGCGCCATAGCCAAGTGGTAAGGCAGAGGTCTGCAACACCTTTATCCCCAGTTCAAATCTGGGTGGTGCCTTTCAAGCTACACAAGGGTTTGAGCCCTTTGTATACTATGACTCAAAAGCCCAATAGTGGAGTAATAGTGGAGTGTTTTATCTTAAATAAAAATATAGGCCCTTTATTGCGAGTAAAGTGCCTATAGAAAAATAATTTAATTTATTTGTTTAACTGCCTGGTCAAATAGCTGGGCAGTATTTTTTTCTGCCTTTTCTGTAAGGTGGATATAAATATCATCAGTGGTACTTACCCTAGAGTGCCTTAATCTTTTAGATATGGCATGGCTGCTTTCCCCTAGTTCAAATAATAGACTTGCGTGGGTGTGCCTTAGTCCATGAAAAGTAATTTTCTTCATGTTGTGCATCTCTACTAGTGCCCCAAATCTGGTTGATATATAGTTAGGCCTTAAAGGTCTGCCGTCATCCCAACAGCATACATATTCAAATCTTGTGCTTACTCCATGTTGCAACTTATGGATCTTCTGATTCTTGGCTACTCTTTTCAATTCACTGGCCAAAGAAGAAGTCATGGCAACACTATCTTTGCTAGATTCAGTCTTTGGCTCCCCTAAGATAGTTCCTTCTCCTGTTTTCTCATATGCACTTTTATTTACATATAGCAGGTTGTTATCAAAGTCTATATCCTCCCACCTGAGTGCTGACACTTCACCTGCTCTAAGTCCTGTGTGCAAAACTATAAAGCAGGGTAGATACATTACAGTGCCTTGTATAAGGCTTAAAAATTGATAGCTTTCCTTTAAGGTCCAAGTTTTTATATCTCTTTTATCGTCCTTGGGGGTCATGGCATAACTAACTGGATTTCTTGCTATCATTTCCCATGCTATTGCCTTTTCCATGGCTTGTCTAAAAACCCTATGGACTTTTAGTATTGTTCCGTCTGCATACCTTCTCTTAACCGTTCCATCTTTCAGTGTTGTCATTTCCTGCTTTAAATCTGCATATAGGCGGTCAACATGGGCTGTCTTAACACCTTTAAGTTGTAGGTGGCCTAATTGGTCAATAACACAATCTATAAGTGTCCTGTATCTTTTCTGGGTCTGATATTTAGTGTTGGCCATAACATATGTGTCATACCAGTAATTCAAATATTCCCTTAATGGCATGTTACCGTTAAGATTAGTGACCCCATCTTTATAATCTCTTAAAATCTGCGCCTCCCATTCTTTAGCATCCCTTTGCAACTTAAAGGCTTGAGTTTTTCTAATCTTTTTTCCATTTTCATCTGTGTACAAATATACATCTGCCTTATACCCTCCTTTAGTTTTATAAACTGCCATATTATCATCCTTTCTTTTAAAATAGAGGTGCACTCTGCAGTTATGCACCTCTAATAGTTATTCCCTCATACTTAATACTGCTACTAGCTTACCTAGTATCCTCATGTGTCCTTCTTTAAAAATCATAGGCGGATATGCCTTGTTTTCCGACTGCAAAATCACAGTGCCATTATCTTGATAAAACTTTTTAAGTGTAGCTTCACTATCAATGAGTATTGCCCCTATCTGGCTATTTTCTAGAGTACATTGCTCCCTTATAAATACTATATCTCCCTCATTAATGCCAGCATTTATCATTGAGTCACCTTTTATCCTTAGAGCAAAGTCAGCTTTAATCTTAGAATCAATATTAAAGTATTCTTCAATATGTTCTTCTGCTAATATAGGTGCTCCCGCTGCTATGGTGCCTAGGAGTGGGATAGGACTATTATCTGTAATAGGAGTGATACGAACTTCACTACCCGTTAAATCTTTGTGCATTAATTCTGTCAAATCAACATCAAATATTCTGGCTATATCAGATAAAATACCCGCCTTTGGAGTATAGCTACCTTTTTCCCATTCACTTATAGATGATGCACTTTTTCTGCCTAATAACTGTGCGAGTTCTAATTGCTCTAAATTTCTTTTAGTTCTCAGGTACCTTAAGTTGCTTGCAAAATATGTCTTATTCATAAATTCACCCCCTTTCTTTATACATTGTACCATAACTTCTGAAAAAGTGAAATGTTTTTCTTGATATTAATATCAGTAAAGATGAAATATAATGCTTGACATCAGATAAACCGAAGTGTATAATGGAATTAAATCAAGAAAGTGAGGTGAGGTAATGAAGTACTCATTAAAAGAACTTAGGGCGCGAAAAGGTGTATCGCAGGAAGAACTAGCAAGATTGATAGGTATTACTGCTAGAACAGTGCATAACTATGAAAGTGATATAGAAAAGCTAAGAAATACCTCATATAAAAATATTGAGAACTTAGCAAGGGCCTTAGAGGTAGAAATAAATGAAATTTTTTTAGGATAGACTTCAGAAAATCAGAAGTGAGATATACACACATAATTGAAAGAGGTGAGAGAAATAGAGAAAGAAGTTATAGATGTAAAAAACAAAATAAAAGTGATTCCAAGAAATTTTGATGGAATATCAGAGGAAGAAAGAGTTTTGTCAGTGAAAATACTAAATATGTTTAACGAGGCTGACTTGCTAGTTTGTGAGGCTGTTGATGTCTTGGAGATATGTAAGGAAGCTTTGATGTATACACCAGTAATAAGATATGTAGAGCCTGAACTTTAATTAAAGAATACCGCTAATATTCTTTAGTTTTTTAGAAAAATACAGATGATCCTTTTATAGTGCCTTCTATATTAACTTTAAGTGCATCATCTAGGTTTTTACTGTTTTCCTTAATTACTTTATCTATATTTTTAAGTTTATTTAAAGTATCAACAGACAATCGCTTGTTGCAGTTGGGACAAATTAGTTGTTCTTTATCTTCAAGATATTTACTTTCTTGTAGGTACTGGGTACTACATTTAGGGCACGTGATTGTGTATTTCAAGTGATCACCTCCTTTACAGGTGATAAGCCCAGGCTCAAATAAAGTATAGCACTTAGCCAGTGCGATTGTAAAACCAGTAAGATATTTATACACAAACTAGGAGGTGAGGAAGTGGGGGTTAGGATGTGCCCGGGTAAGCATAAGCTTTAGAGAGGAGTGATAATAATGTTTGCAAAATTAAGGATATTTAAGAGGTTGAGTGAGCTTGAAAAGCAGCAAAGAAAAGCAGATAGGGCTTTTGGAATACTCGTTTCAGAGTTTAATAAATTTAAATATGATAATCGAACAGAAGACGCGAATATTCCAAAAGATAAGGTTTGTAAAACACCAAAAGAGTTTATGGAGTGGTTTATATCTACTCCTTAATAAATTCATCCATAAAGTCATAAGGGTTTGGGAATTGTTTTTTTATAGCATTTAGCAGCTGGGTTAATGCAGAAATGTATTGGGGGCTATCAATAGTAAGTTTATTCCTATAGGTGAAGGGTACAACAATTAAGTGTAGATAGCCATCCTCAAGGTCAGTATATAAAACAACATTCATATTCTGTTCCTTAGATGTAAAGTAAAAACTATTGTCAATATCAAAAATAGGAGATTCTTTAGAAGATTCAATATCAAAAGCATTGAATGCTAGTTCCGTTAAATCCAAGTTATATGCTAATTGATATTCGGATTCTTCATCAAGATATCCCCAGTGGATTTTATTGCTAAGAGTTTTGTGTAGTAGTGAGTTAATGAAGTCAATGGTTAATTTTTCGTTGCTCATTTAGTTTTTTCCTCCTTTGATAATCGACCTATTATATAGGCTAGATATTGATTAGTTTTGTGTGAATCTATTTTACTATAATCTCTTTCTAAATATGGAATTATAATATACTTGATTTTTAAGAATTCAGCATATGACAATAGACTTTTATATTCTGCAAGAAAAGAATATACCAAAATTAATAAGTCAGTAACTAAAGCGCGGCTTAGGCCAGATTGGTCAACGGATAGCTTATGACCCTTAAATTTTTCTCTGTAGACGAATTTATTTTCATTATATTTTTCGGCAGTAGTCATATGGTCTAAGACTTTTTCAATATTTTTAGTTTTGATTGTTACTATAATCGTCATTGCAAACCCGATTAGGCCAGTAACAGAAGTTATAAAAATAAATATATCATTGTTATTTATGAATCGAATTACATTAATACAAAACCCCCCTTTTAGAAGATTTGAATGATGAAATTATACCATAGTGGATTAATTGTTACAAACTAGGAGGTGAAGGAAGTGGACAAAAAGCAGAACAGTAGGGATCAGGAAGGAGATTATATGAATGATTTAATAAAAGTTGAAGTCAATGAGAAGCAAGAACAGATTTTAAGTGCTAGAGATTTACATGAGTTTTTAGGAATTGGAACGCAGTATACAAAATGGTTTAATCGAATGTCTGAATATGGATTTGTTGAAAATGTTGATTTCCAAGCTATTAGTCAAAAAAGACTAACAGCTCAGGGGAACGAAACAACATACACAGACCATGTAATAAAAATTGATATGGCAAAAGAAATATCGATGCTGCAAAGAAATGAAAAGGGTAAGCAAGCTAGGCGTTATTTTATCGAGTTAGAAAAAGCATGGAACACACCAGAGGCGGTTATGGCAAGAGCCTTAAAAATGGCAGATACCAAACTGGTAGAGTACAAGGACAATATATTACAACTGGAAAATAAAATCACAAAGCAAAAGCCAAAAGTAGTATTTGCAGATGCAGTCGCTACTTCTAGATCATCAATCTTGGTAGGGGAGCTAGCTAAGATAATTAAGCAAAATGGGACTAAGAATATGGGACAGAACAGATTATTTGCATGGCTAAGGGAGAATGGTTTTCTAATTAAGAGAAAGGGAACAGACTACAACATGCCAACACAGAAGTCAATGGAGCTAGAACTGTTTGAGATTAAGGAAACAGCAATAACTCATTCTGACGGCCATGTAAGTGTAAGTAAGACTCCAAAGGTTACTGGAAAAGGCCAAATATATTTTATTAATAAATTTAAAGATGTTGCATAGAAAGGAGTTTTATTATGTATAACTACAAAAATATAGAAGATGTGAGGAAAGATGTTATAGGACTTAAAATTGTAGACTTTGAACAGGGCGGCAAGGTAATCTACCTGGAAGATGATGAGGGCAGAGCATACACAATGGATACTAGCAGTAATGAAGGTGTATTCGTCCACAAAGGAAATACACCAGAGGAGATGGCCGAGGACAGGGATATATTATTTGACTTGTTACTAGAAAAACTAGGGATAGATAAAGCAGATTTATGGAAGTTATATAAGTAATTTAGCTACAAAGAAAGGGGGTTAGTATGACAATCTACACAACAACAGAAGTTGCAGAAATGCTCAAAGTTAATCCAGCGACCGTAAGAAATGAAGTTAAAAGAGGTAGCCTTAACTGTTTTTATGTAGGAGTAGAAGCTAGGTTTACTGAATGGCATCTAAGCGAATATATGGTTGTTAAGGACATGGGAAAGACTGTAAGAGAACTAGAACTTGAAGAAGAAATTGAGGGCCTTAAGGGGGATATAGAGTTGCTTAAGGATAGGTTAAATAACGTGTTAGTAGTAGCGAGAGGAGGGGTTTTAAATGAGAGTAGGAGTATCTAAGGGAGAATTGATTAAGAGTTTAGAAAGCACTTTAAAGTTAACTAGGGAAGGTATTCAGTCGGTGGAGCTAGTTGGTTATGAAGATGTAATAGTCCACTATAACTGCGGAAATCATCGGATGATCAACATAGCTTGCTGCAGTGGATTAGCAATTATAAAAGAAGTGGCAAATAGAGTTTAAGGAGGTGATCTAGTGGAAGTTACTATTCAAAGAATTTTAGATTTATATGAAAAAGGTGTTATTACAATTTTACATGGCGGGAAAATCTATTTTAAAAGAGAAAAAAGCCAATAGGCTGCAACCTAAAGGCTCAAAACAAATATATTACAAGTTAAGTATAGCACATTTAAGGGGGTTTTTAAATGGATAGCAGGGAGATAGTTGTGAGAATTAATATAGATGAAGCGGTAAGAAGTGTGGAGAAACTAAAACAACTTGAAGAAGAAAGGGCTGTACTACCTTACGCGATAAGCAGTCACGGAGTAGAGCTTAAGCCCATAGACTTCCTTGAGAATTTTAAAGAGTTTAAGGTTAATTACGATAAGGACAACCCTTTTTATATTTATGCCTTTGAAACAACTTATAAAGGTGTAGATTTCAGTACACACATTGAGGAGGAAGACATTAAAGAGCTTTCAAAAGCTTATGATCTAGATAAGATAATTCGCCTAGAAAGTCAATTTAAAAGCTACATGGCTAAAGAGGTAACGATAGGGGGCTGTAATGTTAATTAATAAAATATCTATGCATGGCTTTAAAAAGCATAATGATTTAGTTGAATATAGGCTAGGTAAAACTACTAAGATATACGGAGATAATGACCAGGGCAAAACTACAATAGGGGAGGCAGTAGCTTGGGCCTTCCTGGGTGCAGATCTAACAGGTAATGAAAAGGCTACAAAAAGATTAACTAATCCAGATTGTAAAGATGTATACGTTGAAATAGATTTTACATTTAAGGGCAAGGAGCACAACCTAGTTAGAAGAAGAAGGGGGAGTATGCAGATCTACTTAGATGATGCCAAGGTGCATCAACACGAGCTACTTAACTTTTACCATAGCAAGGAACTATTTCTAAGTATCTTTTATCCTTTTTACTTTCCAGCCCTTACACCTAAAAATGCCAAGGAACTACTGACTAGCACCTTAAAGCCTATACCTAAGGAAAAGGTATATGAGGAGCTGGGAGAAAGTATTGCAAATAAGCTTAAAGAAACTGGCTTTAATATTCCTAATTTGTACTTGGAAAATCAAAGAGTAAGGTTAAGGGAAATATCAGATGACTTGAACTACTGGGATGGATTTAAGGATGCACAACAAGAAGATGAAGAAGTCCCCAAGGAAGAAGTATTTGATGATAGAAAGCTTAAAGAGTACCAAGAGGAGCTTAGTAAGCTAAATGCCCTAACAATCAGTCCTAAGCACGATATAGAGGATTTGCTAGTGAGACGTGAGGAGTTAAGAGGGAAAGTGCAAAGCCTTGAACTAGAGGTGAGAGAACTGAGCAGAAGAGAGCCAAAGCTGAAAGATGTTAAGGGCTTAATACTAGAACAAGACAGTCTTAGAAGTCAATATTTAAGCAAACAAAAAGAGCTTAAAACACTTGATAACAAGATTTATTGCCCTAATTGTGAAGCTGAAATAGATTTAGATATAAGCAGAAAAGAAGGCATTGGCAATGACCTAGAGCAACTTGGGCATGAAGGGATTGAGCTAGGAAAACAAATAGAAAAATTGCAGGAAGATAATAGCAAGATAAAGAAAGAGCATGAAGAAAAAACAAAAAAAGAAGTCTTAGAAAAGAATGAAAAAATCAAGAAACTTAAGCTAGAAATTGAAAGTTTAAATATAGAAAAATTAGTTAGTGAAAACAAAGAATATGCACAGAAACATGAAAGTAAAGTAGCAAAGCAAAGAACTGAATTAGAACAGAAGATCTTGATCCTTCAAGAAGAAAAGCAAAAGGTAGAACTAAACAACCTGGAAAGGATTAGGGTTATAAAAAGACAAGAAGATTTAGCTAGAAAAATTAAGGAATCTGAAAAGACAATAAAGGATTTAAATGATGAAAAGGCAGATGTGGAAAAGTGTATAGACTATGCTAAGCGTTATAACAGTACAAGCTTAAGGCTGCAAGGTGAGCAGATAGATAAACACTTAGATAAGGTAACTATTCAACTGGAAAAAATTATTGAATCAACAGGAGAGCTTAAAGAAGATTTTAAGATTTTATATGATGATAAAGAGTTTCAAGTCCTGTCTAATAGTGAACGTATTAAGGCAGGACTAGAGATAGCTAATCTTTTGATGAATGTATCAGGGTTAACCTTACCAGTCTTTGTAGACAATGCGGAGAGCATTACAGTGATACCTAAACTAGATACACAGATGATTGAAGCAAGTGTTAAAAGAAATACTGAGTTAACTGTGGAGGTGGCGCAGTGAATAATGAGATAACAGTTGTAAACAATAGTGTAAGCTTTATTGATTCTATTGATACAAGTGCAGTTGTATCAACCATGAAAAAAATAGCAACGCTACAGGCAGTAGTGCAAAAAACATTAAAAGATGGCCATGACTACGGAGTTATTCCGGGCACCAGCAAACCTACTATGTTTAAGCCAGGTGGAGAAAAGATTTGCATGATGTTTGGTCTTACTCCGCACTATGATTTTATGGACAAGATTGAAAACTATAAGGATGGTTTTTTTGCTTACAACGTAAAATGTACACTTTATAAAGAAGATAAGGCAGTATCACAAGGAGTTGGGTCATGCAATAACTACGAAAAAAATATAGGTATATTAATAGCGACACAATTCCAGAGGGAGTAGATCCAAGCACTGTAAAGAGCTTTACAAATAAATATGGTCAGACCAAGTATAAGATTGATAATCCAGATCCATATGATCTAGTAAATACAATTTTGAAAATGGCTAAGAAGAGAGCCTTTGTTGATGCGGTGTTGCAGGTGGCAAGTCTATCAGAAGTGTTTACCCAAGACTTAGAGGACATGAGGGACTATATACAAGAAGAGCAACAAGCAAGTACAACAAATATGACCATAGAAGAAGCAAAAGCTATTAAGGTTAACTTTGGTAAATATAAAGGCAAGCTACTTGGAGATTTAAGTGTGGAAGATTCAGGATACTTTTCATGGCTTACCCGCAATGCCAGAGATGCAGTGATTAAAAAGGCGTGTGAAATAATATTAAAAGAAGAAACAGAAGTAGATGCACCTGATGGTGTTGATACCAACGATCAGGTAACGAGTAGGCCGCGTCCCACACTGGAAGAAATAGATTCAGTAATGGATGAAGGGCTACCATTTTAATAAGTACGGGGGGCAGGTTTTCTGCTCCACTACCTAAGGGGGAAGTAATGAGCGTAAAGTGGATTATTTGGAGAAGATTTAGTAAGAGAGATATAAAGATACTTAAAAAGATAAATAAAAAGAGAGCTAAGTAGGTGATACCATGAACTATATTAGGGAGATTAATGCGTTTTATGATTTAGTGTACGTTAAACAGTTGTCTACAGGGCAAATTGCTTTATGGCATGCTTTAATGCAAATAAACAATAAATGTGCTTGGACTAAGTGGTTTACTGCGCCGAATCTAACGCTTGAATTGACCACTGGACTATCAAGAAAGGGTATATATAATGCTAGAAATGCTTTAAAGCAGCATGGGATTATAGACTTCAAGTCAAATGGACAAAAAGCAACTTCGTATAAGTTGGTATCTCTGCTAAATAATACCCAACCTACTACCCAAGACATTAGGTGTCTGCAAGATATTACCCAAGACACTACCCAGGGTACTACCCAACTTACTACCCAGGGTACTACCCAAGATAGTGCCACATTAAATAAACTAAAAGAAACTAAACTAAAAGAAATAAAGAGTAATGTCCCTGCTAGCGCAGAGGACGCTACTCCTGAACTAAAAGAGGAATGTCGTTACCAAGAAGATAGCACTGAGTACAAAGCAGCTATCTACTTGCGTGAACAAATACTAAATTTTAACCCTAAGTGTAAAGTGCCTGCAGATACTGTTAAGGCATTACAGCAGTGGGCAGATACAATCAGACTTATGTTTGAGCGTGACAAAAGAACCAAAGAGGAATTGCACAAAATGGTCAAGTACATATTCCAATCACCACAGGGGGAATTTTGGCGACCTAACGTGCAATCACCTGCAGGGTTAAGGCGTAACTGGGATACGATCTATGGCCAGATGATTCAAAAAGATAATTCTAAGAACAAGAGTTCTGCAAAGAAAACAGCTTTTAACAACTTGGAAGGCAGAGAGTGGGATTTTGATAAGCTTCAAAAACTGGAAAACGAAAGACGTGAAAGATTAAATAAAGAACTTGATGTGATTATGGGGGGAGCGTAGCATGAGCGAAAATACAAGCAATGAAGTTGGTAAATTGGTTAGATGGGCTAGTGAGCTGGCCAGCAAATATAATGGCGACACAACAACAGTCCTAGTGCAATTTCGTAGACTTAGAAAGGCTGGTGCAGGCATAGACCAAGCTAAAAAGGAGATGGAAGAAGTCTATGAGTTAGGAGCCATATTGTGACCTCTTTTTGCATATCAGAGCAAATATGCGGGAGAGAGTGCCTTTGTCAAATACTAAAAATATAATCGAAAAAGGTTTATGGAGGCGGTAAGTAGTGGGAAGCGAAAGAAAGCAAATAGCCAAGATGTACAAAGAGGGCATGCCTGTTGGGAGTATAGCAAAAAAGCTTAACGAAAGTTATAGCAAAGTGGAAAACACCATAAGATCACTGCTAAGCAGAGGAGAGTGTGCAGATAGAGATGTGGTTGATTGGCAAAATGAAATGTATGAGCAAGGCTGTGGCGTTATACCAGGCAGGCAAGTGGGAGAGATGCCCTATGTAGAGAAAAAGAAGTTAGAAGATTATCCACTGGTTGTAGTAAGGGGCAAAACCTACAGAGATGTTACAGACTCACTTTATTATAGCACTAGGTATAAGAGTATTTATTTATCAGACAAGGAAAAAGAAAAAAGGAAGGAAAGAGAGAAAGAGGATGAAATTAGGCTAAGGGAGAAAATGAGGGAGAGAGAACAAGAGGAAGGGGAATTAATTGAATAAGATAATAATTCCTGGGGAAATGCCAAGTTTTAATGAAATAGTAACAGCTGCCAAGTCTCATTATCACGCATACAACAGGTTAAAAAGAGACAACACCGAGGCTGTAAGCTGGATAGCTAGTAAAGTACCCAAGAAAGACAAGGTATTTTTAGATATAACCTGGTACTGCCCAAACAGACAAAAGGATCCAGATAACATAGCTAGCGCAGTTAAGTTTATCTTTGATGGATTAGTTGAAGCTGGTGTAATCGAAAATGATGGCTGGAAACAAAATGGTGGTTGGAGCAATACTTTTAAAGTAGACAAAGACAACCCAAGGGTAGAAGTAGTGATATCAGAGGTGAGGGATGCTGAAATGTAACGTAGTAAGTGTATTTTTGCTATACGCATTAGTATTGTTTGCACTAAGGATCATTAAAGTGGTGGTGAGGGAGGCTATGAAATAGCCAACGGTACATTCAAAAGAACTTGCAAGTGTGGGTTTTCGGTTAAAGTGACAAAAAAGGAGTGGGAAAGTGAGAATACAAGCAGGCATTAACTCAAGATTAGGCGATTATGTGATCACCAGCGACACTAGGTGCTACACACTAGAAAAGATAAGCAAAAATGGGGATAAAAAAAGTGAAAAGTATGGTCAAGAGGTGCACTCTTTTATAGGTTATTACACTAGCTTTAAAAATGTATTGCGCACAATCATGGAAGATGAAATAAGAAATAGTGGAGCTACAACGATAGAAGAACTTGTAAGAAAGGTTGAGCAACTAGAACAAGATGTGCTAAATCAAGGTAGTGAAATGAAATTAGCATATGTATGTAAAGAGTGTGGGGAGGGGATAAAGAATGAACAGCATTAATTTAATTGGGAGATTAACAAGAGATGTAGAAATGAGATACACGCAAAATCAAACAGCAGTGGCTAACTTTGGACTAGCAGTAAGGAGAGCATTTGCTAAAGAAGGATATCAAGATGTGGATTTTATCAACTGTACGGCATTTGGTAAAACAGCGGAACTAATAGAAAAACATGTAAGTAAAGGTAATCAGTTGGGAGTTAGTGGAAGGCTGGCTATAGATCAGTACGAAAAGGATGGCCAACAAAGAAATGCAACCAAGGTAATGGTAGATAGCATAACTTTTGTAGGTAATAGCCAAGGTGGTGGCCAAGCACAAGAGGATCCAGGATTTGAGCCAGTAAACGAAGAAGATTTGCCATTCTAATAAACAATAAAAAGGGAGGAAAAGATTATGACGTTAATAGAGTTACAAGAGGTGTTAGGCGAAAGAATTAATATACTTGTTGATGAGAATTTGAGCGATGGGGAGAGGAAACAAGAGGCGGAGTTGTCTAAAACAGTATCATCACTAGCCAAGCAAATGATAAATAATGCAGATATTGTTTTAAGGGCGGACAGGCTATTTGCAGAGGGTAAAGGGGAAAAAGCGAAAATTAAAAAAATGGTAGGGGAGTAAAATGAGTAGATTTTATACTGATGAAAACCTAGACTGGTTGATGAAAAATAGCGATAAGTATAACAGTTATGAGGAAATAGCCAAAGATTTTAATAAGGAATTTTCGACAACAAGAACAGTGTCGGCGGTACAGCAATGTATAACAAAAAATCTTAACATTAAATTAAATACACCTAGAAATGAAACTTACTATACAGAGGAAGAAGAAAAATGGCTTGTTGAGAATTATGACAAGTACGAAACAATAGAAATGTTAGCAAAAGGGTTCAATGCAAAATTTAGCAGAAATAAGGATAGGGGTGCTATTAGTGACAAATGCTCCAAAGGGCTAAAACTAAAAAGGGTTAATCCTACAAGGTTTAAAAAAGGGCATAGTGACAATGATTTAAAAATAGGAACAATAAGAAAAGGTGGCAACGGTTGTACCTATATTAAGGTTAAAGATGTGATTGCGGGTAGCAATACAACAGGGTATCAAGCACCTTTTTGGCAACCCTTACAGAAAAAGATATATGAAGATCATTACGGCGAAGTACCAGAGGGGAAAATGGTGATATTCCTAGATTGTGATAGAGAGAATTTTAATATAGAGAATCTCTATTGCATAGATAGAAGAATATCAATGATACTTGCTTCTAACGGTTGGTATAGCACAGAAAGAGAAGTAACACTTGCAGGCATAAAGTATGCAGAGTTACATTATCTAACTAAAGAGTTCTAAAGGGGGATTTAATGCTAGGGGCAATAGTAGATTATATAATCGAAACAGTACAGACTGAGAGCCAACTAACTGGCTTTCAGTACATCATAAATTATACAAGCATAGAAAAAGATTTTAACATCACTTTAAATGATTTAGAAATAGAAGTAATTGAAGAAGAATTACAATCTAGAGAAGAAGTAGCAGATGTAGAAGTAGACAAAGACGGATTTGATGTAGTGTTATGTACAGATTATGCACCTAATTATTATGTGGAGGAAAACATGTAAAAGATATATGAAAGGCAAGAAGGGGGTGACCTAATGAATTTATATAA
>JAAYSX010000063.1 GCA_012518255.1 Candidatus Epulonipiscium sp.
CAGAACCAACCATATTCGGGGCTCATAACTTACATATGGTATATGATTTAGTTACTTTATTTAATAAGCCTTTTGGAGTGATAATTAATAAGTGTATTGATGAAGATAATCTTATTGATAGATTTTGTCAGGATAAGGGAATAAAGGTCCTAGAAAGAATTTATTATGATAAGGAACTTGGTAAATTAAACTCAGATGGTAAAATAGCTGTTAGGGAAAGCGATAAATATAACAAAATCTTTAAGGAACTATTAGATAGGGTCATAAAGGAGGTTCAGAATGAAGGAACTTCTAATCTTAAGTGGTAAGGGAGGGACAGGCAAGACAACTGTGGCAAGCGCTTTTATAAAGCTTAATAGTGCAAAAGCCTATGCAGATTGCGATGTAGATGCACCTAATCTGCACCTTATAACAGGAGAGCAGGATCAGGGAAAAAGAGAAGACTACTATGGAATGCCTAAGGCTTATATAGACCAAAGTCTATGCATAGAATGTGATGAATGTAGGCAGAAATGCAGATTTAATGCAGTAGAAGTAGATGATGGATCTTATAAGGTTAATCAATTTGCTTGTGAAGGCTGCGGAGTATGTGAGTATGTGTGCCCTGTAGAAGCAGTAAACCTAAGGCCTTCAGTAGATGGGGACTTAATCCTATACTTAAATGAAAACAGGGTATTTTCAACAGCCAAGCTTAAGATGGGAAGCGGAACATCAGGGCTTTTAGTTAGCCAGGTAAAGAAAAGAATGAAATCATCACCTATAAAATCGGAAATTGCAATTGTCGATGGATCACCTGGTATAGGTTGCCCAGTAATTGCTTCCCTAAGTGGTGCCCATACTGTTTTAATTGTAGCAGAGCCGTCCTTATCAGGTATAAGTGATATGGAAAGGATTATAGATACTGCCAGAGCCTTTGGATGCCAAATTGCAGTGTGTATTAATAAATATGATACTAATATTAATAATACAAACAAAATTAAAGAATTTTGCAAGGAGAGATCTATAGACTATGTTGGAGAAATACCCTTTGATTCTAAGGCAGTTGATGCTATTAATAGGGGGCAGACCATAGTGGATGTAGATTGCCCATCAGGAGAGGCAGTTAAGGAAATTTATAGGGCTACAATGGATTTATTAAAAAAGGAAAGTTAGGTGAACTATGCTTATAAAAGTACTAGCAGAAAATACATCCCTATCAGATAAATTTGATAATGAGCATGGTTTAAGCTTGTATATAGAAACTGGCAAACACAAAATTTTATTTGATACTGGCGCAAGTGACTTGTTTTATAGAAATGCTAAAAAATTAGATGTGGATATTAGGGATGTTGACTATCTTATAATATCCCACGGCCACTATGATCATGGTGGTGGACTAGGAACATTCTTAAAAGCTAACAACAAGGCCAAGATTTATATAAAAGAAGGGGCTTTTGATGAGTTTTTTTCTATGAAGAATGATGAAGAAGTAGAATATATAGGATTAGATAGAAAACTTAAAGATAGTAAACAGATAAGTTTTACAAGAGCTAATCTAGATATAGAACCTAGCATTAAACTATTCACTAACGAATATCATAAATATCCAAGGCCCCTATCCAATAAGACTTTACTAGCTTACGAAAATAATCAGTTAGTAGAAGATAAATTTGAACATGAACAAAATCTTATAATAGAAGAAGATGGAAAGACATTTTTAATAACAGGTTGCGCCCATAATGGACTTATTAATATCATAGAGCAATTTTATTTATTAGAAGGGAAAATGCCTGATTATGTTATAGGAGGTTTTCATTTATCATCTAGTGGAGGATTAGGTGAGAGTAAGGAGAATATAGAAAAAATGAGCAAATACTTACTAGACACAAATAGCAAATACTATACTGGCCATTGTACAGGTGAGGATGGCTATAAGGAACTAAAAAAGATTATGGCCAATAATATTGAGTATATAGCCTGTGGAAGTCAAATTATTATATAAATAAAGGAGATAGAATTATGAGCACAAAAAGTGAAAGTTGTAGTGATAACTGTAGTAGTTGCCAAGAAGATTGCACAGATAGAAGGGAAGAACATATAGATTTTTCTGAGGACCTACATCATATGAGCAGTGTTAAGAAGGTTTACTGCGTAGTAAGTGGTAAGGGGGGAGTTGGTAAATCTTCTGTTACTTCTATGATGGGGGTGACTATGAATAAAATGGGTTATAATACTGCAATTCTAGATGCAGATATAACAGGGCCATCTATCCCTAAGGCCTTCGGTATCAAAGAAAAAGCTAGGGCTACAGAAATAGGAATACTTCCAAGTAAGAGCCAGGAAGGCATAGATATTATGTCTGTTAACCTGCTACTTGAAAACGATACAGACCCTGTTGTATGGAGGGGACCTATTATAGCAAACACTGTAAAACAGTTCTGGTCAGATGTTATTTGGACAGATATAGATTATATGTTCATTGATATGCCACCAGGTACAGGAGATGTGCCACTTACAGTATTCCAGTCTATAGCAATTGATGGTATAATAGTTGTAACATCACCCCAAGAACTGGTATCTATGATAGTAACTAAGGCTGTTAAAATGGCCGAAATGATGAATATTCCTATTGTGGGATTAGTAGAGAATATGTCATATTTTCAATGCCCAGACAATGGGAAAAAATATAAAGTATTTGGGGAAAGTCATATAGATGAAGTTGCTAAGGAGCATGGCCTAAAGGTTCTGGCTAAGATTCCAATTGATCCGGAAATATCGTCAGCATGTGATAGGGGAGAGATTGAGAAATACGATAAAGGTTATTTAGAGCCCCTAGGTAAAATGTTAGTAAAGATAGAGGAGGATAAGATGACAAAGATTGCAGTAGCAAGTGAGAATGATACAGTAACAGAACATTTTGGTCACTGCATTAACTTTAATATATATGACGTAGAAGATGGGAAGATTATAAACAGTGAGTCTATACCCAATCCAGGACACAAGCCGGGATTTTTACCTAACTTTCTTAATGATATGGGAGTAAAGGTTATTATATCAGGAGGTATGGGGGGCGGAGCTGTAGATATTTTTAATGAAAAAGGAGTAGAGGTAATTATTGGTGCAAGTGGAAATGCTAAAGATGCTGCGCTAGCCTACCTAGATGGTTCATTAAAATCCACAAATGCTGTTTGTGATCATAATCATGACTAAAAACAATGTAGAGCTATAAGGGGAATGCATATGACTAAACAAAAAATTAATTTTACAAATGAGGATGGTATTAAGATTGCTGTCTACAAATGGAAACCTGAGGAAGATATTAAAGGGGCGGTGCAAATTGCCCACGGTATGGCAGAACATGCAATGAGATATGAATACTTTGCTAAGGCATTAACTAAGGAAGGTTACGTAGTTTATGCTAATGATCATAGGGGACATGGTCAGTCGGCTGCATCAATCGAAGAATTAGGATATATTAGTGACAATGACGGATTTAGCGATATGGTTAAAGATATGAAGGCTTTAACTAATATTATAAGGGAAGAAAATCCAGGTATCCCTCTTATCCTCTTTAGTCATAGTATGGGGTCATTCCTAGCCCAAAGATATATTCAGATATATGGTAAGGACATAGACGGAGTGATTTTATCAGGAACCAATGGTAAACAAGCACCTATAACTAATTTAGGGCTTCTTATTTCCAAGGTAATTATGAAGTCCAAGGGTAGAAAAGCCAGCGGTAAGTTAATGGATAAAATGGCTTTTGGTAGTTATAACAACAAAATTGATAATAATAAAACTAAATTTGATTGGCTAACTAGAGATGCTGACCAGGTACAAAAATATATTGATGACCCATATTGCGGCACCCTATTTCCAGTATCATTTTTCCATGATTTAATAAATGGAACTAGGGCTATTCACAAAAAAGAAAACCTAAAAAATGTGCCAAAAGATCTACCTATATATATATTTGCAGGAGATGCTGACCCAGTAGGTAATTACGGTAAGGGTATTATTAGCTTAAGAGATTTATACAAATCATTAGGAATCAAGAATGTTACTAGCAAGCTATATGAAGGCGGAAGACATGAGATGCTTAATGAAATAAATAGGGATGAAGTAATAGAAGATGTAATTAGCTGGTTGGATACAATATAAGGTAAATTAGACTAAATAAGAGGTGTTCTACAATAAGAAGCACAAATACAAGCTAGACTTGTAAAAATGCTTCCATATAGTAGAACACCTCTTTAACACCTAACTGGAAAGTTAATTATTCATATGAGTAGCTTTGTAATTTTTTTCTTAAAGTCCCTGTGAATAAATATCATTTTTACATATAAAAAGCTATATGTTTGAGCAGAGCGAGTTTATAGCTTTTAGAAAAAAGATATTTATA
>JAAYSX010000064.1 GCA_012518255.1 Candidatus Epulonipiscium sp.
ACTATTGATAAAAGTGAGTCAAGGCCATCAAGTGTTGATGATAGTATTGGTAGGCCTATAACTGGTACTGTTGTGTAGGCTGCTAGTACACCACCAAGGTGGGCTGCCTTTCCGGCAGCTGCTATTATAACTTCTATTCCATTTTCCCTGGCTCTTTTTGCAAATCTTTCAGCTTCAGCTGGTGTTCTATGGGCTGAAATCACCCTAACTGTTGTTTCTATCCCAAAATCTTCTACTACTTTAATGGCTTTTTCTACTACTGGAAGGTCTGAGTCACTTCCCATAACAAATGCAACTTTCATAATATCCTCCTTATTGGTAATAGGCTACTGCTGCCTGGAATAATCCTTGATCTTTGTTACCTGGTATGTTTTTGTGGATGTCCTGTCCTACCCTTTCGCTATGGGCCATTTTACCTAGTATGCGCCCGTCTTTGGATATAATTCCTTCTATGGATTCCACTTTGTTAGGGTCCTTATCCTTGTAGATGCTAAATATTTGTCCGTTTTCTTTTAGTTCTTTAAACTCATCTTCACTTGCTACAAAATGTGTTTTGCTATTGGCTAGTGGAACGTGGTATTCCCTGTCTTCTTCCACATTGGCAAGCCATGGTGAGTTTGTATTTGTAATCTTGGTGCTTGTTATTTCTGATACATATCTTCCAATTTTATTGTCTGCAAAAGCCCCATATGGAAGTATTCCTGCTGTTACAAGGGCCTGGAATCCGCTTCCAATTCCTATTATTAATCCATCATTTTCCTGGGTGTGCTTTACAAGGGCATTTTTAACTTCTTCATTTTGAAGGGTTACTGCCATAGCCTTATAGCTACCACCTGATAGCGCTAGTATCTGGGAGTTTTCTATTTTTTTAACTAGGCTTTCTATTGATTCCCTAATTCCTTCAGGTGTTTGGTTTAAAAATACTACTTGCTCAACATCTGCTCCTGCCCTTTCAAAGGCCCTTGCCATGTCGTATTCTCCCGTAGTTCCTGAAAATACTGGTACTATAACTTTAGGTTTTTCTATTTTGTTTTTAGCCTTAAATTCATTTTCTTTAGCTTTTAGGCCCCTATTATCTGCCACAATTACTGGGCTATCTTCTAGAGGGAATATATTTGCTAGTGGCCTTAATACTGTTTGTTTAATTTCTTCTATATAAATGTTTTGATCGCTAAAGGAAATAAAGTCCTGGGCATTGGTTTCACCTATATGCATAAATCCTGCATCCATAAAGTCTTCTATGTCCTGGCAGTCTATCTCTAAAATCATATCTCCATATGAAGCTTCAAATGCATTAGCTAGGCCTAGGATTTCTGGGTCAAATACCTCACATCCTATTTCATTACCAAGGCTCATATTAGCAATTGCTGATACAAGTCCACCTTTACCTATTGCCATAGCTGATCTGATTTTACCTTCTTTTGATTTATCTATAACTACTTGGTAAAGTTCTTTCATTTGGTGAAAATTCGGGATATTATTGCTATCTTTTTCTACTGGCAGATAAATAAGAGCGCTGTTTTTCTCCTTAAAGCTAGCACTTATGCACTGCTTAGCAGATCCTAGCATACAGGTAAATGAAACTAGTGTTGGCGGTACATGTAGGTCGTTAAAGCTACCACTCATACTATCCTTACCACCTATTGCTGCAAGACCTAGATTTTGTTTGGCCGTTAAGGCTCCAAGTAGGGCTGATGTTGGTTTACCCCATTTTTCCTTATCTTCATCAAGTCTTTCAAAGTATTCTTGAAGGGATAGGTGGGCATCTTTATAATCTGCCCCAAGAGCTACTAGTTTTGCAACACTTTCTACCACTGCATAAAGGGCTCCGTGGAAGGGTGAAGCTGATGATAGATCTGGGTCATATCCATGTGTCATATAGGTTGCCGCATCCGTTTCCCCTTTAAGTACTGGTACTTTTGCAACCATTCCTTCTTCCTTAGTAAGCTGGGTAGCCCCGCCGTATGGCATAAGAACTGTAGATGCTCCAACTGTACTATCAAACTGACCTGCAAGTCCTTTTTGGATTCCACCATCTAGGCTATTTAATGATTCTAGTATATTTCTTTTGCTAAGTTCTTTTTCTGTTTTTACAAGCTTAGGTGCCTTAATAAATACTTCCCTTTTAGTATCTACTCCCGCGCTATCTAAGAAGCTCCTTGAAATATTAACAATTTCCTTGCCTCTCCATGTCATAACTAGGGACTTTTCCTCTGTTATTGTAGCTACTACTGAAGATGGAACATTTTCTTCCTTGCAAAGCCTTTCAACTAACTCCCTGTCCTTGGCTTCTACCACAATAGCCATACGTTCCTGGGACTCTGAAATTGCAATTTCAGTACCATCAAGGCCTGGGTATTTAAGTTTAACCTTATCTAAATCTATTATAATTCCATCTGCAAGTTCTCCAATTGCAACGCATACTCCCCCTGCCCCGAAGTCATTACATCTTTTAATAAGACTTGAAAATTCTGGGTTACGGTATAGGCGTTGTAGCTTACGCTCTTCTTTTGGATTACCTTTTTGTACTTCTGATCCGCATTCTTCCATTACATCATCTGTTTGAACCTTGGATGATCCTGTTGCTCCTCCGCATCCATCACGACCTGTAGGCCCACCTATCATCACAACAATATCACCTGGCTCAGGCTCTTCTCTCTTTACAGCATCAGATTTAACTGCCCCAACAACTGCTCCAAGTTCCATGCGTTTTGCCTTAAAACCTTCATGGTAATATTCCTTAAGCTCTCCTGCAGCTATTCCGATTTCGTTACCATAGGCGCTATACCCATCTGCAGCAGTTTTTGTAATA
>JAAYSX010000065.1 GCA_012518255.1 Candidatus Epulonipiscium sp.
TTATAGTGGATATATTAATCCAGGTTAATGTGTCAGAGGAAGAGAGTAAGTTTGGCCTTGCAATAAATGAAGTTACACCGCTGCTTAAAGAAATAGCAGGATTTGACAATATAAGAGTAAAAGGCCTGATGACTATGGCACCTTATACCAAAAACCCAGAGGAAAATAGGAAATACTTCAAGGAACTAAACAAACTAGCTATTGACATTAATAGTAAAAAAATAGATAATGTATATATTGAAGAATTATCAATGGGGATGACAAATGATTATGTTGTAGCCATTGAAGAAGGCGCAACCATGATTAGGGTGGGGACCGCCATATTTGGTGATAGAGATTATTAATATAGATTTATAATTATATAAGGGGGTACTAAAATGAGCGGAGTTTTAAACAAAATGAAAACATTTTTTATGGGTTACGATGAGTATGATGAGGATTATATGCTAGAAGAAGAGTCTATGGTGGATATATCACCAGCAACATCCACATCAAGTAAAAGTGAAATATCATCCTTTGACCAACCTAAAGTACTTAATATCCACAAAAACACTAAGGTAGATATTATGAATTTTAAAATGGCTAAGTACGAAGTAACAGGGGATATTTGTAACTACATAAAACAACGTAAGCCAGTGGTAGTTAATATGCAAAGCCTGGAGAAAGCATCAGCGCAGCGTGCACTAGATTATTTAACAGGAGCAACCTTTGCACTTGATGGTACTGTGCAAAAGATAGCGGATAATGTGTTTATATTTTCACCGCAGCACATAAGTGTATCTACAATTTCTGAAGAACTAAAGCAAAAAAGCAACTTTTCTTTTCAATAAAACAGGAGTAATATGAAAATAAAGAAAATAAATGATATTATAAATTCAGCAAAAGATCCTACTGAGAAAGAAACACTTAGTAGGATCCTGGATTTATCTTATAGGGCTCAAAAAACATATTCAACAACCTACACAGATTTTATAGACCCTTTTTTACTTGGAAAAATAAAGTCCCATAGGTTAGAGTTATTAGGAATTAACTACTTAAGTTACGGTGGTTTAACAGATAGTGAAAGACAAATTATAGGACTTGCTCATGATGACCTGGATATAGAAGAAAAAGATTTTCCAATAAATTTTATTGAAGTTTCTGTTAATACAGGAATAGGGAAACCAGTGTCCCATAGAGATTATTTAGGTGCAATAATGGGTCTTGGAATAGAAAGAGAAAAAATAGGTGATTTAGCAATTGATAATAATACAGCATATGTAACTGCCCATAGTGATATAGCGGAATATATTATATATACACTAGATAGTGTTTCACGCTATGGCAAAGTTACCTGCCGTCACATACTTAAAGAGGATATTCCTATTATAAAACAAGAGTATAAAACCTTAAATTGTACCGTTTCATCTGCAAGGGCAGATGCTATTATTGCAGAAGGCTTTAATATGTCACGTTCAAAAGCTGCAAAGCTTATTAAAGCCCAGGGGGCAATGTGTAATGGGGTGATTATAGATCAGGCAAGCCTCATAGGAGAAAATGATATTTGCACATTAAGGGGACATGGTAAAATTAAAGTTGGAGAGATAGGTTCTTTGACAAGAAAAGGTAGAAGAAGGATAAAGATACATCGTTATATATAATAGGGGGAATAAATGATGACACCATTAGATATTGAAATGAAAGAGTTTAGTAAAAGCTTCCTAGGCTATAATGCTGCGGAAGTTGATAGCTTTTTGGAACAAATAATGAAAATGCTAGGAGATCTTAACCAAGATAAAGTTGAGCTAGAGCATAAGATTGACAGACTAAATGAGAAGCTAGACCATTATAAAAGTATAGAACAAACATTACAAGATACTATGATTTTAGCAGAGAAAACTTCCAGGCAAAGGGAAGAAGAGGCTAATAAAGAGGCTGAAAAAATAATCTTAGAAGGAACTTTCAAATCTGATCAAATGGTAGAAAAAGCTAGACAGGAAGTTTATGCCATCAAGCAAAATATTGATGGTTTACAAAAGCAGTATAATACAGCAAAGATTCAAATGAAGCAGATGTTAGAAAACCAGCTTGAAATATTAGATGCAACATGCAAGGATACTGACGAGCTTAATATACTAACAAATGACATGACTGAAACAAGTGATGATTTATCAGATGAATTAGATTCAGAAGATAAAAACACACTAAACAATGATACTCTTAATAATGACTACTATGGTGAAGGTGGTTATTATGATAATGAAGATTTTTACACTAAAGAATATCAAATTATAAATGAAGAGGATGTAATCTAATGAAATTAAATATACAAACTAAGGATAGCAACTATCCAATTGTATTTAATAACTCCTTTCAAAACCTACAAGTCTTATTTGAGGAAATAAGGCTTGTAGGTAATAAAATCTGCATTATTACTGATGATAATGTGGATCCTTTATATGGTGATATGTTAGAAAATGAGTTAATTAATATATCTCCGCGTATTATTAAATACTCTATTACTCCAGGAGAAGAAGCAAAAACCTTAGATACAGTACATAAAATATATTCCTACTGCCTAAGTAACCAGTTTGATAGGCAATCAGTAATTGTTGCATTAGGTGGCGGAATTGTTGGTGATATAGCAGGCTTTGTTGCTGCAACCTATATGAGGGGAATCAAGTTTATACAGATACCTACTACCTTGCTGTCTCAAAATGATAGTAGTGTGGGTGGTAAAGTAGGTGTTAACTTTCAGAAATATAAAAATATGATAGGGGCATTTTATCAACCTCAGCTGGTATATATGAATACCAGTGTTTTAGAGACCCTGTCTGATAAAGAATTTGCATCGGGCATGTCAGAAGTAATTAAACATGGATTAATTAGAGATAGGGATTTCTATAACTATCTTATAGACAATGCTAATTTAATAAGAGCTATAGATCATGATACTATCTCCTATATGAATCATAGATCATGCAGTATAAAGGGGGATATTGTAAGTAAGGACGAAAAAGAAGGATCTATTAGAAAATATTTAAATTTTGGGCATACTATAGGACATGCAATAGAAACTCTTTCTAACTTTAGATATTTACATGGGGAGGCTGTTGCCCTTGGGATGATAGCGGCCTGCCATATTAGTTTTCAAAGAAATATGCTTAGCAAGTTAGAGCTAAATAGCATTGTTAATACACTTAAACTATATAATTTACCAGTAGTCTTGGAATCTCTTTCATCAGAAGATATTTACAAACAGCTTTTTTATGATAAGAAGGTATCCAATAATAAGATAATATTCATCCTATTAAATGGTATAGGTGACTGTGTAGAAGCAAATGATGTTAGAAAAGAGGAGATTTTAGAAGGTATAGAGTTTATCAAAAGGGGAGCATAATTAATGTCTGTATATTTTTTTCTAGGAATATTTACTTTGGTGGTTTTAGATCAATTTACAAAATGGTTAGCTATAACTAAATTAAAGCCTATACATGATTATCCTATTGTAGATGGAGTATTCCATCTAACCTATGTAGAAAATAGAGGGGCTGCATTTGGGATTTTACAAGGAAAGAAAATCCTATTTATTATAATAACAGTTATTGTAATGGCTTTTATTACTGTTTATTACCACAAGTTACCTAGTGGTGGCAAATATAATTGGATGAAATTTTGCCTTATTTTAATTGGAGGCGGAGCAATAGGCAACTTAATTGATAGAATTCGCCTTAATTATGTAGTAGATTTTCTATATTTTAAACTAATAGATTTTCCGGTATTTAATGTTGCAGATATCTGTGTTGTTGTAGGCGTGGCAATATTAGCTGTCTTAATATTAATGACACCAGAAGACGAAGGGTTTTTATAAGATGAAAAAGGATTATAAATGGGAGTTTGACTATTTCATAGAAGAAATAGATGTAGGACAAAGGATAGATAAATTTTTAGTAGATAAGCTAAAAAATTATACAAGATCAGCAATACAAAGGGAAATAAAGTCTGGAAATATCTTAGTTAATGATAGTAGGGTAAAGCCTAATTATACTTTAACATATAAGGATATAATTAAAGGATTTATCCCGGCAAAGGAAGAAGTTACTATTCTTGCTGAAAAGATGGATATTAAGGTAATGTATGAAGATGACCATATTGCTGTAATTAATAAGGATGCTAATCTAGTAGTCCATCCTAGCCCTAATAATTATAGTGGCACATTGGTAAATGGGCTCCTATATCATTATCAAGATAATCTATCAACATGTGCAGGTAAGCTAAGGCCTGGCATTGTCCACCGCCTTGATAAGGATACCACTGGGCTTATTATAATTGCAAAAAACAACCTAGCCCATGAAAGACTTGCGGAAATGATGTTAAATTATGAAGTTACCAGGAAGTATCATGCTATAGTTTATGGTAACTTTACAGATGAAGAAGGAAGGATCGACCAGCCAATAGGTAGACATCCTACAGATAGGACAACTATGACTGTAAGATATGATAATTCAAGGGAGGCTCTTACTTCCTATAAAGTTCTTAAGCAGTATGAGGGCTTTTCCTACATTGAGCTTACTCTTCATACGGGAAGGACCCACCAATTAAGGGTTCATATGAAGCATATAGGCCATCCAATATTAGGGGATTTAGTATATGGACCTAAAAAGCAGGCTTTTAGCAAAACAGGACAATTACTACATGCTAAGATACTGGAATTTAACCATCCTATTACTAATGAAGCTATGCAATTTGATTGTCCCTTGCCTTCATATTTTGCAAGGACAATTGATAATATCAAAAAACACAATAATTAAAACCCTTTAAGATAGCCCGGGAGGCTAACAAGGTATATATAAACTTTATGGTATATTTGCGTTTAATTGTTTATAACTTTAGTAAAAGCCTCTTACATTTGTAAGAGGCTTTTACTATTGATTTATCTCAGATATAAGGAGGATACAAATGAAAGAACTAATGAATGAAAAGGATATGGCTAGGGCTTTAACTAGGATTTCCCATGAAATCCTAGAAGCTAATAAGGGAGCTAGGGACCTAATTTTAGTAGGTATTAAAACAAGGGGAGTTCCTATAGCCCATATGCTAGCTAAAAAGATAAGGGAGATTGAAGGAATAGATGTACCTGTAGAAACTGTTGATATTACTTTTTATAGGGATGATTTAAAGAAGAAGGCGGATCAGCCAATTTATGAAGAGGCATCCTTTAAAACGGATATTACAGATAGGACTATTGTCTTAGTAGATGATGTTATATTTACAGGTAGGACTGCAAGGTCGGCTATGGATGCAATTATGGATTATGGTAGGCCTAATTATATACAACTAGCAACTCTTATAGATAGGGGACATAGGGAGCTACCTATAAGGCCTGATTATGTTGGTAAGAATATACCAACATCAAGAACAGAAAATGTTCATGTAATGATTAAGTCACTTGATGGAGTAGATAAGGTATTTATTAAAGCTTTATAATATAAGGAGGAATAGTAATGGAAGATATAACATTAGATAAGAAATTAATACTTGGTTTTCAGCATGTACTTGCTATGTTTGGGGCAACGGTTTTGGTACCTATGTTAACAGGACTTAACCCATCTGTTGCCCTTTTAAGTGCTGGTGTAGGAACTTTAATATTTCATGCCTGTACCAAAGGCATTGTGCCAGTGTTTTTAGGGTCTAGCTTTGCTTTTATTACAGCTATATCCCTAACCCTATCATCCCATGGTATTGCAGCTGTAAAGGGCGGCATTATTGCGGCAGGGGTTATTTATATCCTACTTGGGCTTATAGTTAAGGTTATGGGAGTAGAAATTATTGAATCTTTCTTTCCTCCTATTGTAATAGGGCCTGTAATTATGATTATTGGCCTGAGATTAAGTGGTACAGCATTTGAGATGATTGGTTACTCACCAATTGGTGATACAGGTATGTATAGTATTCCTATAAAAGGTATTATAGTGGCAGCTACAGTGGTTCTTACCATGATTATAGTATCGATCTTTGCAAAGGGGTTTTTCCAGTTAGTTCCTATTCTAATAGCTGTAACAGTAGGTTATTTACTAGCATGGGCACTTGGTATGGTAGAAACTGAAATTATTGCAGAGGCAAGCTGGATAGGTTACTCAGCATCCGCAAAGTCAGATATACTTACCTTGCCGAGCTTTAGCTTTGAAGCCATTGTGGCTATTGCGCCTATAGCCCTGGTAGTTGTTATAGAACATATAGGGGATATTACTACAAATGGTACAGTAGTTGGTAAGAACTTCTTTGAGGACCCAGGAATACACAGAACCCTAATGGGAGATGGGATTGCAACAATGGCAGCTGGTCTTTTAGGTGGACCTACAAATACAACCTATGGTGAAAACACAGGGGTACTTGCAGTAACTAAAGTTTATGATCCATCTATTATTAGAATAGCGGCAGTGCTTGCAATTATATTAAGTGGTATAGGTAAATTTGGTGCACTTATACAGGCAATTCCAGGGCCAGTAATGGGTGGAGTTAGTATAATATTATTTGGTATGATAGCAAGTATTGGTGTAAGAACACTAGTGGAAAGTAAGGTAGACTTTAGCTTAAGTAGGAATATGATTATAGCATCAGTTATACTTGTTACAGGAATAGGTGTAGATAATATTAGGCTTATAAATAACATAACTATTTCAGGACTTGCAGTAGCCGCATTATTAGGTGTTGTTTTAAACAAATTAATTCCAGAAGCTATATAAAATGTTTAATAAGTAAATAATCTGGCAAGATTATTAACTAAAGGAGGTAGACATGAAGGTAGAAATTATTGCCGTAGGAACAGAGGTTCTAATGGGTGATATTGTTAATACCAATGCCCAGTATATTGCAAGGATGCTTTCTATGCTTGGCCTTGGAACCTATTATCATTCTGCTGTAGGAGATAATGCTATAAGGCTTAAAGAGATGCTGGAAGTTGGTTTCGAAAGGGCTGACATTGTCATTACTACAGGGGGACTTGGACCTACTAAGGATGACTTAACCAAGGAAGTTGCAGGAGAATTTTTTAATGAAGAAATGGTACTAGATGAAGCTACCCTGAAGAATATAGAAGATTATTTTAAGAGACTAGGTAGGCCTTTATCAGATAATAATAAGAAACAGGCTTACTTTCCAAAAGGAAGCAAGATAATACCTAATCCACATGGAACTGCACCTGGATGCATAATAGAGAAGGATAATAAGGCTTTAATTATGCTACCAGGACCACCTAGTGAAATGAAGCCTATGTTTAAAGATTATATAACACCCTACCTATCTAAATATTCTAGTGGAATATTAGTATCAACAGTAATAAGATTATTTGGTATAGGTGAATCAAGAATGGAAGAATTAATAGAAGATATTATTAAGGAGCAGGTAAACCCAACCATTGCCCCATATGCCCAGAAAGGCGGATTAATTCTAAGACTTACTTCATGGGGAAAGACTAGGGAAGAAGCCCTAGATTCAATGGAGCCAGTCAAAAAACTTTTATACGAGAGGTTAGGGGACCATATCTATGGCGAGGGAGATAAGGGATTAGAAACCCTAGTCTGCGAAGAATTAATAAGTCAGGGTTTAAAGGTTTCTGCCGCGGAATCCTGTACAGGTGGAATGATATCTAGTAGCCTAGTTAATTACCCAGGTATATCACAGATATTTGATGAAGGACATGTAACCTATAGTAATGCGGCCAAGATTAAGTACTTAGGGGTAAAAGAAGAAACTTTAACTAAGTACGGGGCAGTAAGCAGGCAAACAGCATATGAAATGGCTGAAGGCGTGGCAAAGGCTTCAGGATCAGACATAGGTATCTCAACAACTGGTATTGCAGGGCCTAGCGGAGGAAGTAAGGATAAGCCAGTTGGCCTTGTCTATATAGGAATATCTTTTAAAGAAGAAGTATATACTTACAAAATTAACATTACAGGTGATAGGCAGAAGGTTAGGCATATGACAACTATGTGGGTCTTTTATTACTTACTTGAATTACTAAAGAAATATGCAAAAATTGGTTGATTATATTGTAAATATACTATATAATTAAATCAGAACGTATGTTCTAGTGAACTTTAAAATAAATATGAGGTGGTAATAATGGATGCAGATCGCAAAAAAGCATTAGATGGTGCAATTTCCCAAATAGAGAAGGATTTTGGGAAGGGCGCTATTATGAAATTAGGGGAATCGACTCATGCAAATGTTTCGACCACTCCAACAGGTTCCTTAGGACTTGATATAGCACTTGGGGTAGGAGGAATACCTAAGGGTAGAATTGTAGAAGTTTTTGGACCAGAATCATCAGGTAAAACAACAGTATCCCTCCATATGATAGCTGAAGTACAAAAGGCAGGTGGAATAGCTGCATTTATTGATGCTGAGCATGCTTTAGATCCTGCTTATGCAGCAAAGCTAGGTGTAGATATTGATAACTTATATATTTCCCAACCAGACCATGCTGAGCAGGCACTTGAGATTACAGAGACCATGGTGCGCTCAGGAGCCATTGATATAGTGGTAGTGGACTCAGTGGCTGCATTAGTCCCTAAAGTCGAAATAGAAGGGGAAATGGGCGACTCACACATGGGCCTACAGGCTAGGCTAATGTCACAGGCCCTACGTAAGCTTGCAGGTATAGTCAATAAGTCAGGATGTACCGTTATATTTATTAACCAGCTACGTGAAAAGATAGGAGTTATGTTTGGAAGCAACGAAACAACAACGGGAGGACGTGCTTTAAAGTTCTACTCATCTGTTCGCTTAGATGTAAGACGTATAGAAACCCTAAAGCAAAGCAATGAATTTGTTGGTAACCGTACCAGGGTAAGAGTTGTAAAGAACAAGGTAGCTCCGCCTTTTAAGACTGCAGAATTTGATATTATGTATGGCCTTGGTATCTCCAAGGAAGGTGATGTGCTAGATCTTGCCGTTGAAACAGGAATAGCAAGTAAAAGTGGTTCTTGGTATTCTTATGGAGAAACTAGGCTAGGTCAAGGCCGGGAAAATGCAAAGGTATTCTTACAGGAAAATCCGGAGATGCTAGAGGAAATAGAAAATCTTGTAAGGGCAGAATATGGTTTAGGAAATTTAGATGGTAGTAGTAAAGCAGAAGAAGATGATTTAGATAATGAAGAAGAATAGATAATCTAAAAGCACCACTCTATAAACTAGGGTGGTGCTTTGTAAGTTAGGAGGCGAAGCGCAATATCTGGTGAGTTAGTAATAACCAAAATAGAAGTACAAAAGAAGAACAAAAATAGATGTTCAATTTTTATTAATGAAGATTTTGCATTTGGTATGGAAATAGGGGATATTGCAAAATATAATATCCAGAAAGGGAATGTATATACAGAAGAAGAATACCTTAGACTTGTAGAAAATTTACAATATGAAAGAGCAAAAGCAGCAGCAATAAGATATATAAGCTATTCACCAAGAACTAGCAAAGAAACCATTGACAAGCTACATAGTCTAGAATTTGAAGCAACAATTATAGATAAGGCCATGGATTTTTTGGATAAATATAATTATGTTAATGATCTTGAATATGCTGAAGCTTATATAAGAAGCCGAATCAAGGAAAGAAGGTATGGGAGCCGTAAGATTTCCTATGAATTACAAACAAAAGGAATAGGATCTGATATTAGTGAACCTATACTTGAAAAATATGAGGAAGACGAATATGAAGCTGCCATGTATTTATATAATAAAAGGACTAAGGGAGAGCATATAAATGATTATAAAGAACAAGGAAAAATAATAAGATATTTGCAAAGTAGGGGATACACCTATACAATAATAGAAAGGGTAATACAATAAGCCCTATAGGCCTACAATTAGATTAGTATGCTTGACATAGTTTTTAAAAAGATATACAATTAAAGTGTTATTTTAGCATAAAAATGTACCATGAAAATTAAATAAGGGAGGTGTTTAACATTCCAGTAATAGTATATATACTTATAGGAATAGTTGTTGCGATAGGTGTTGGAATTGGTGCCTTTTCACTAGGCATTGCATATAGAAAACGCATCGCAGAAGCGCAAATTGGCTCAGCCGAAGAAAAAGCACATACAATTATTGATGATGCTATAAAGGCTGCTGAAGCTGAAAGGCGCGAAATGATGCTTGAATCAAAAGAAGAAAATATTCGGGCTAAAAATGAAATTGAACAAGAAGTACGCGAAAGAAGAAATGAGTTACAACATTTAGAACGTAGGCTAATTCAAAAAGAAGAAACTTTGGATAGAAGAGGCCTATCCTTTGAGAAGAAAGAAGAAACCTTAGTTAGCAAGGAAAAGAGAGTAGAGGAACTTAGAGTCGAGATAGAAAGTATCCAAACAAGTCAACTCGAAGAACTCGAAAGAATTGCTGGTCTTACATCTGATGAAGCTAAGGCACAATTACTTAGCAATATAGAGGATGAAGTAAAGCATGAATCAGCAATGTTAATTAAGGAAATAGAAGAAACTGCAAAAATAGAAGCTGATAAGAAAGCAAAAGAAATCTTAACAAACGCAATCCAAAAATGTGCTGTAGATCATGTTGTAGATACAACAGTGTCTGTAGTGCCACTTCCCAATGATGAAATGAAGGGACGTATTATTGGACGCGAAGGAAGAAATATAAGAACTTTAGAAACCCTAACGGGAATAGATTTAATTATTGATGATACACCTGAAGCTGTAATACTCTCAGGTTTTGATCCAATACGTAGGGAAGTAGCAAGAATTGCTTTAGAGAAGCTTATTGTAGATGGGAGAATTCATCCTGCTCGTATAGAAGAGATGGTTGAAAAGGCCCGTAAGGAAGTTGAAACCTTAATCAGAGAAGAGGGAGAGGCAGCTACATTTGAAACAGGTGTTCATGGTGTACATTCTGAACTCATAAGATTATTAGGTAAGATGAAATTTAGAACTAGTTATGGCCAAAATGTATTACGTCACTCCATAGAAGTATCCAACCTATGCGGTTTAATGGCTGCAGAACTTGGATTAGATGTACGTTTGGCAAAACGTGCAGGTTTACTTCATGATATCGGTAAATCAGTAGACTACGAAATGGAAGGCTCACATGTGAGTATAGGTGCAACACTCTGTAGACGATATGGAGAGTCAGATTTAGTTATTAATGCAGTAGAGGCTCACCACGGAGATGTAGACCCAGAATCTCTAATTGCTGTGCTTGTACAAGCAGCTGATACAATTTCAGCAGCAAGGCCAGGTGCACGAAGAGAATCTTTAGAAACTTACATTCAAAGATTACAGAACCTTGAAGAGATTGCAGACTCATTTGAGGGTGTAGAAAAATCATTTGCAATTCAAGCTGGTAGGGAATTACGCATTATGGTAATACCAGATCAAATAGATGATGCTAATTTATTACATCTTGCAAGGGATGTAAGTAAACGCATCGAAAACGATCTTGAATACCCAGGTCAAATTAAAGTTAATATTATAAGGGAAACAAGGGCAATTGAATATGCAAAATAAAAAGTGCGCTAAGGCGCACTTTTTTTATGTTGTAAAATGAATTATATTTACAAAACACTTGCAGATAACAGAAAAATGAATTATAATATCATAGATAATGATTATTAGAGAAATGTATAAAAGGACTAGAAGGTGATTTAGTGAAAATATCAAAAATGGCATTGGGAATAACACCGTCATCTACTTTAGCCATCACAGCTAAAGCTAAAGAAATGAAGGCGGAGGGAATAGATGTAGTGGGGTTTGGGGCTGGAGAACCGGATTTAGATACTCCAGATTACATTAAAGACGCAGCAATTACAGCAATTAATGAAGGATTTACAAAATATACACCAGTTCCGGGGATTTTGCCACTGAGAGAGGCTATATCTAAAAAACTACTTGAAGATAATAATCTTTCTTATAAACCAACACAAATTGTAGTTAATAATGGTGCAAAACATTCCCTAACTAATACTTTTATGGCAATATTAGATCCGGGGGATGAAGTAATTATTTCAGCACCTTATTGGCTTAGCTATCCTCAAATGGTTAAAATGGCCCATGGCAACCCTTGTATAGTTGAAACTAAGAGGGAAAATTCATACAAACTTACACCAGAAGAATTTGAAAATGCAATTACAGATAAAACAAGGGCTATTATTATAAATTCCCCGTCTAATCCAACAGGTGTAGTTTATACTGAGGATGAACTTAGGGAGCTAGGTAAAATAGCTATAAAACATGATATATATATAGTTAGTGATGAGATTTATGAATACCTGGTATACGATGGTACTAAACATATAAGTATAGCATCCTTAGGCCAGGAATATTATGATCGAACTATAATAATAAACGGACTATCAAAAAGTTACTCTATGACAGGTTGGAGAATTGGCTATGTAGCAGCACCGGAAAATGTTGCTAAGGCAATTTCAAGTATTCAATCACATGCGACATCAAACCCAAATTCAATTTCCCAAAAGGCTTCTTTAGCTGCTTTAAATGGGGATAAAACATTTATAAATGAAATGCGTGAGATATTTTCAAAACGTAGGGATTACATGTGTGGGCGACTAAATAATATCGAGGGCTTAGATGTTATTAAACCACAAGGGGCGTTTTATTGCTTTATTAATACTGAAAAATTAAATGGTAAGAAGTTTAATGGAAAGGAAATCAATGAAGCAAAAGACTTTGCTGATATTCTTCTAGAAGACTTTAGTGTAGTTGTAATACCATGTGCTGATTTTGGTACACCTGAGTGTATTAGGTTGGCCTATGCTATATCTATGGAAGATATCGAAAAAGGTTTAGATAGAATAGAAGAGTGTGTTAACTCACTTGAATAAAAAAAAGAAGGGCTAGCCCTTCTTTTTTATTATTTATTTTCAAGATGCTTAGATTCATTAGCATCTTCCATAACTTCTTTAAGTCCCTTAAATGAACCTAATAAAGCAACAGCTTCTGATGGGATAATAAGTTTGCTAGAATCACCTTCAGCCATCTTTTCAAATGCTTCCATGGATCTAATGGCAAGAACCTCATCTGTAGGGTCACTGCTCTTAATAGCATCAAATACTGACTTAATACCATCAGCCTTTGCTTCTTCAACCCTGCGAATAGCTTCAGCCTCACCTTCAGCCCTTAGAATTCTAGATTGTTTATCACCTTCAGCCATACGAATAGCCGCTTCCTTATCAGCTTCAGCTTTTAAGATAAGTGATTCTTTGTTACCTTCAGCTGTAAGAATCGCAGCTGCCTTAGTACCTTCAGCTGTAAGAACTGCTTCACGCCTTTGCCTTTCAGCACGCATTTGCTTTTCCATGGCATCCCTTATATCCTTTGGAGGAATGATGTTTTTAAGTTCAACGCGGTTTACTTTAATGCCCCATGGATCAGTTGCTTCGTCTAATATAGAACGTAAGGTTGTATTAATTAAATCTCTTGAAGTTAAAGTTTCATCTAAATCTAAATCACCTATGATATTCCTAAGAGTAGTGGCTGCAAGGTTTTCAATTGCGCTTATAGGATTAGAAATTTCATAAATATAGGATACTGGATCTGTAACCTTGTAATAAACAACTGTATCAATCTGCATAGTTACGTTATCCTTGGTAATTACAGGCTGTGGTTCAAAGTCCATTACCCGTTCACGAAGATCTACTACAGTATACATGCTATCTATAAACGGTACCAGGATATTTACACCTGTATGTGCTGTCTTATGATACTTACCAAGCCTCATTACAAGGCCGACTGTTGACTGTTTAATGATTTTAATTGATGAAGCTGCAACTATTATTACAAAAAATAATAAAATACCTAAAAATATTAGAAAGCCCATTATTTACTCCTTTTCCGAATTTAATGTTTCAACTACCAATCTTACACCCTTAACTTGTAAAACCTTAATCTGTGTTCCCTTTTCGATAAGTTTAGAATCTACAGATATAGCAGACCATAGCTCACCCGAAACTTTAACAAGGCCAGGCTCATCTAACGGTTTAATATCCTCCATAACTATACCTATCTTACCAATTATAGCATCAATATTAGTAGCTATCCCCCCACCCTCGCTCACCTTTGATGTAAATTTCCTAGTCATAAATAAGAGTATTATAGACACAATAGTAAATACAGAAACCTGAACTATAAAATTATTTGTAAACAAGGCAAATACCATTGCGGCTAAGGCCCCTACACCGAACCAAATCATAAAAAAACCTACTGTTACAATCTCAATAATAGCAAATATAACAGCAATCAAAAACCATAAGAGCCATGTAGATATCATGTATGCCCCCTTTCAATAATTGACGTCAATACCTTCCTTAATTATAAAGTATTGATATATTAGTGTCAAACAGTCTACATACATTTTAGTTAATTAAAATATACAAAGTATGGTATAATACACTTAATACTATTTAAAATATATTATAGGAGGAGATAAGATATGAGCACAGTTGGTTTTATTGGTGTAGGCAATATGGGAAGTGCAATGATTTCAGGAATATCAAAAAGAAACCATGATATTAAGCTATATGCATATGATGTTGATAAGAGTAAAACTAGTAATTTAGATAGTTCCATTAATATTGCAGAATCATTAATAGAGATATGCCAGAAGTCCAAATATATAGTCCTATCAGTCAAGCCTCAATTTTATCCAGGGCTATTTAAAGAAATCAAAAACTGCTTAACTAAAGAACATATAATTATTACAGTAGCTCCTGGTTATTCCATAGCTAAGGTTAAGTTATATCTAGGTAATGTGGTTAGGGTAGTTCGTGCCATGCCTAATACACCAGCACTTGTTGGAGAAGGAATGACATCATATAGTTTTTTAAATGATGAGATAACAGAAGATGAGCATAATACAATAAAGGGCGTATTCTCTTCCTTTGGAAAAAGCGTCAAAATAGACGAGTCTAATATGGAAGCAATTATTGCTACAACTGGCAGCTCACCAGCCTATGCATATTTGTTTATTGAAGCTATGGCAGATGCAGCAGTTTCTTTTGGTATACCAAGGGATGATGCCTATATGCTATCAGCCCAGGCCTTAAAAGGGGCAGCTCAAATGGTATTAGATACTAAGGAACATCCAGCCAAGCTAAAGGATGCCGTATGTTCGCCTGGAGGGACAACTATAGAAGCTGTTTTAAAGCTGGAAGAAACACAATTTAGAAATAGCATAATTAAGGCTATGACTGCTTGCTATAATAAGGCTAATAAAATGAATAAGGAGTAAGTTGATGGTTGAAAGTGGAAGAAGAATTGCTAGGAAGACGTTATATGAGGGCAAAATTTTTACAGTAGCAGAAGATACAATTAAATTTCCAGACGGAAGTCAGACAAAATGGGATGTGCTTTTACATAGTGGTGCAGCTGCTATTGTGCCTATTGATAATGATGGTAATATAATTTTGGTAGAACAATACAGATGCGTGGCTGATGATATGATTTTAGAAATTCCAGCAGGCAAAATTGATGAAGGTGAAGATCCTATCAGCTGTGCCATAAGGGAATTAGAAGAAGAAACCGGTTATAAGGCAAAGGAAGTTAAAGCTATAGGGTCTATATATAGCGCAGTAGGATTTAGTGATGAAGAAGTTATGCTTTTTGTAGCTAATGGCCTTGAAGCGGGAAAAATGAACCTAGATGAGAATGAATATATTAATGTTAAAAAGTTCACACTAAAAGAAGTTATAGATATGATTTTAGATGGTAAGATTAAGGATAGTAAGACTATTGCAGCTATTCTTAAAACCAAGGAAATGGTTCAGCAAGAAGTTCTATAAAGACAACCTCTTTCATATATTAAAAGTAAAGTTTTTAGATAAAAAGGAAAGGAAGAAAACTTTGCGAAAAAAATATGAAAGAAGATATAGAACCATTAAGAAAAACCTAGCCCAGCTTATAATCAGCCTTATTTTTTTACTAGGCATAATCTTAGGAAGCCTATATTTTAACACCATAGATAGTAGCCTAGATAGTGGAATAGCTGAGATATCCTTACTCTTGGATAATTATATTGATACTATAACCCAAGATCAAGTAGCTAATTCCTATTTACTAGGAAGTACCTTTATAAATTATGCTAAACAAATAATATTTGTCTGGGTTTTTGGACTTACTTCTATAACTATTCCATTAATTATGCTAATAGTAGGGATTCAAGGGTTTTCATATGGATTTACAAGCTCATTTTTTATGATGAAGTATAATGCTAAGGGGCTAATTCTTTGCTTGGTTGCCTATGGTATACAGGGGTCCTTTTATATTTATATTATGTATTCCTTATCCATGGCTGCCATAAGATTTACTAAAAAAGATGTTAGAGTAAAGCCAAAAATATATTTTTCCTACTTTTTAGCTTCTCTTATAGGGGTTTGTATAATCTCTTTATATGAGACTTATATAATGCCAGTTGTAATCCAGTATGTTATAGAAAGATTTTTTTGAAAGGATGAACGTGTATGTCAAGGGCAATATGGATTGTTTTAGATAGTGTAGGAATAGGTGAGCTACCTGATGCAGATCAATATGGTGATGTGGGAGCTAATACATTAGGTAATGTTTCAGATAAAGTTGGTGGCCTTAAGATACCTAATATGCAAAGCCTAGGACTTGGTAATATAGATGGTGTAAGGGGTGTTGAGCCTGTATTAGAAGCTAAGGGTAGCTATGCTAGGCTTGCTGAGATATCTAAGGGTAAGGATACAACAACAGGTCACTGGGAAATGGCAGGAATTCATACTAAGGATGGTTTTCCCACATATCCAGATGGTTTTCCAGATGATATTATAGAGAAGTTCGAAGCCAAAATAGGAAGGGAAGTTTTAGCTAATTATCCTGCCTCAGGTACTGAAATAATTGAAAAGCTAGGGCAAGAACATATGGAAACTGGTAAGCCCATAGTTTATACTTCGGCAGATAGTGTTTTTCAAATAGCTGCCCATGAAGATGTAATATCAATAGATAGGCTATACGATATGTGCCAAGATGCTAGGAATATACTAAAGGGCAAGCATGCAGTAGCTAGGGTAATAGCCAGGCCTTTTATAGGACAAGCCGGAAATTTTACCAGAACATCTAATAGAAGAGATTTTGCATTATTACCACCTTATAAGACTGCCTTAGACTATGCAAAAGAGGCAGGCCTAGATGTTATTGGAATAGGTAAGATTGAAGATATCTTTGCAGGTCAAGGTATTACAAAGGCAATTCATACAGATGGCAATATGGATGGGGTAGATGTTACAATTGATCAAATCAAAGAAGATTCTAATGGTATTATTTTTACTAATTTAGTAGACTTTGATATGGTTTGGGGGCACCGTAATGACTACAAGGGATATGCAAGGGGACTTGAAGAATTTGATAAGAGATTGCCTGAAATTATATCTAGCATGAAAAATGATGATATACTATTTATAACGGCAGATCACGGATGTGACCCAACCTTCCCAGGGACAAACCACACAAGGGAATATGTACCCCTTATTGTTTATGGCCACAATATAAAAGCAAATATAAATATGGGGACTCGTAGCACTTTTGCAGATATTGGGCAGACAATATGCGATTTTTTTAACCTAGGAAATCTAGAGATAGGTAATAGTTTCTTACCTTTAATTAAGTAAGATACTTATAAATATAAACACACATTATAATATTAAAAAGAGGTGGATAATATGGATAATAAAATATTATTGGAAAGCGGTACAGGGGATGTTGAGATTTTAGAATTTAAGATTAATGGCAAGAACTATGGTATTAATGTTATCAAGGTAAAGGAGATTTTAGAGATTGATAATATAACTCCCTTACCCCTAGCGCATCCATCTGTTGCGGGACTAACCTTATCAAGGGGTGAAATCATAACTTTAATAAATCTAAGATATGTTCTTGAAAAAGGAGATACTGTTACAGATGATTCTAAGGTTATTGTTTGTGAATTTAATCAAACAACGGTTGCCTTTACCTTTGATGATATTGTAGGAATACACCGCATAAGCTGGAATGATATAAAACCACCAGAGCATATGTCAGATAATCAACTTGTTATAGGGAATATTATTTTTGATGACAGGATTATATTATTATTAGACTTTGAAAAGATTGTAACAGATATTAATCCAGATGTTGGAATTAGTGAAAAAAGTATTGATGAGATTGATTTTAGGGACAGATCCCAGGTTAAATTAATGCTAGCTGATGACTCAGCCCTAATTAGGCAGTTAATCAAAAACACCTTAACTAAAGCTGGATATAAAGATATGAAATTTTTTAATGATGGCCAAGCAGCCTTAGATCATTTAGATAATCTTGCAAAAGAGAAAAGAGAAAATTTCTTGGAAGATGTTCATGTATTAATTACAGATATAGAAATGCCAAAATTAGATGGTCATACCCTTACTAGAAGAATAAAGGAACATCATATACTTAAGGACCTTCCAGTTGTTATATTTTCATCCCTTATTACAGATGATTTAAAACATAAGGGTATAGCAGTAGGAGCTGATGCCCAAATGAGTAAGCCAGAGATAGGAGAGCTAGTAAGCCTTATAGACTCATTAACATTAGAAAAATAGCAATACAAATCCCAGCATTTATTAAAATGCTGGGATTTATTTGTCTTAATTATTTATTATTCTTTCTTACAACCTTGCCCATAGCATTTAAAAGGCTCTTATCTGGGTCAGTGGAATCCTGGGATAACTCCCACATCATTGTTCCACCAACGTTATCACATGCCCATTGAGTCTTCTTTTCAATGGTAGGTATACCGTTGTAGTGAACTTCTTTACCCTCAACTATTGAAATATCAGTTGTATGGGCATTAGGATTTACTGCTAAAATCTGTTCATATGTTGACCATGTAGGCCTTCCGTAGAAAGGAACACCTAGAACGATTTTACTAGCAGGTACCCCGCGTGTATTTTTCCAGTAGTTTGCACTATTAACTGCAAATTCATATGAAGAGTGACGATCACCGTCTCCGCCATCATATGCCATTACATTAATCCAGTCAACACAGTTTAAAACTGTATTTGTGTGACCTTGTGCATCGTATAAGATATTTCCATCTGAAGTAACTCCACTTAAAACAGCTGATGAAAACAGCATATCTTCTTTCTTAAGCTCATCTTTTAAATAAAGCATAAGATCTTCGTATTGTTGCTTACTTGTTCCATCTGCTCTTGGATGCTCCCAGTCCATATCTACACCATGGAAGCCATATTCCTTAGCCATAGCAACTATTTCATCACCAAATTTTTTGATTTTGGCTGGTGAGTCCGTTGCTGCTAAAAATGTAGGTTCTAGAGGAACATCATTGTAGGACCATCCACCTATTGCAAGCATTACTTTAACGTTGTTTTTATTCCCTTCCCTAATAATTGCTTTAGCAGTTTCAGGGTTTTCAAGTGGACGAAGAGTACCATCTGATTTAGGGATTGCAAATGCGTATACAATATGGGTTAAGTTATCATATTGTATTGTATCTATTTTGTTTGGTTCCCATGAAGGGTAGTACCCTACCACTTTAAATTGCCCATCATCATCCCCAGGCTCTATTATAACTGTGGCTTCTTGCCATGATTGATCAGTTCCTGGAGTTGCTGAGGTCCACCATTTAGCTTCATAAATCTTACCATTGTAGATAACCTTCTGTCCTGCTGTATATGTCTTACCAGGAACATAGGTTTCAGCTTCTGGATCAGTTGGATCTGGTTTTTCAGGATCTGGATCTGGCTCCGGCTCAGGATCTGGATCTGGTTTGCCTGGATCTACAGGCTTACCATCTGCTAAGGAGTCTAGGACTGGTCTAACTGTGTTAGCGAACTTGTAGCCATTTGAAGCATCCCAGTTAATTGACCAGTTCATAGCACCACGAATTGTAGGATAAGCCCTTACTGGAGTATAGGCTCCTGCTTTACTTCCTTGTGCTAAGCTTATTAAGGCTTCATTAACAACAGTTGGATCAACGTAACCTCCACCAGCCCCTCTTGGGGAAGCCGGTAATCCTAAACCAACTTGGTCAGGTCTTAATCCGTTTTCTAATAATATAGCAGCTAGGCCTGTTATAAAATCTACATTACCTTGTGAATAAACTTTTCCATCTTGACCTAACATAGAACCTGAGTTGTAGTACTGTGTGTTTACAACTGTAAGGATATCTTTAATGTTAAGGGCTAGTTTAAAGTATTCACGTCCTGTTGACTGCATATCTAACGTTTGAGGTGCCATCATAATTATAAGATCATCACCAATAACGTCATGGATTTGACGAAGCGCCATCTCCATATACTGTGCATTAATACCGTTTTCAAGGTCAATATCTACACCATCAAATCCATATTTATCAATAAGTTTAAGAATACTATCAGCAAAGTTTTTGGCTTCTGTAGCACTTGAAACCCTAACAGAACCTAATTCACCGCCTACTGATATAATAACTTTTTGGCCACGTTTTTGGGCTGTAGCTATGTCTTTGATAAAATCTTTATCTGTGTATCCTCCAAGCTTAGATGAAAGGGTAGGATCTAAGTTAAATTCTACCTTTCCAGGTGTTCCTGTTGCATCAGCAAAGGCAACTGCAATTACATCATAGCTAGTTGGAACATCACTGATTCTTAGGCATTTAGCCCCATTATCAAAGTTATGCCAGTAGCCTGTTAAAATATGAGCTGGAAGATCAGCTGTTGGTTCAGTTGGATCAGGCTCTGGTTCTGGGTCAGGCTCTGGTTCTGGGTCAGGCTCTGGTTCTGGATCAGGTTCTGGTTCTGGATCAGGTTCTGGTTCTGGATCAGGTTCTGGTTCTGGATCAGGATCAGGCTGCGGCGTAGGGTCTGTATCCTTAACTTTTTTCCAAACTCCCCACTCACCAGTTGTTCCAGGTTCCTCGCCAGTTGTCCACCATGATGCCTTCCATAAAGCACCTTTCCATAAAACAACATCTCCACCTAGGTAAATTGCAGATGATGACCATTTATCAGCTTCTGGTTCAGTTGGATCTACAGGATCTGTTGGGTCTGGTTTTTCAGGGTCTGGATCTGGTTCCGGGTCTGGTTTTTCAGGATCTATAGGTTCAAAATCAAATACCTTAGTCCAAACTCCCCACTGGCCAGTTGTTCCAGGTTCTTCGCCAGTTGTCCACCATGATGCTCTCCAGTATGAGTCATTCCATGAAACAATATCTCCTTCATAGAATATTTCACCTGGTGACCATTTTGGTGCCTTTGGTGTTTCAGGTTCAGTTGGATCTACTGGATCTGTTGGGTCTGGATCTACTGAAGTAGTGGAGCCTTCACCAAACTGTTTAAATACTTCAGTGAATTCATATTGCTTATTTACACCTGGATTATCATCTAGCATAGCATCTCTGTTCATGGACCAGAAGGAGGTCATTCCAAGTCCTTTTTCAATTGCTTGGTTTACAACAAGTTGTGACCATTCAGTTGTAAATATTGGATGGGAACTTGCTTCAAAACCAATTGAAACTGTAGTTCCGATTTTAGCGTATGCTTCTTTATTTGTTAGTGTTGTATTAGCATATTTAGCATAAAAGTCAATTAACTGATCTTTTAAATTTTCTACTGCACGAAGGGAGGCAGTACCATAGTTTTCACCTGGTAAAAGTGTACTTGAACCATAGCACATAGTCATAATGTTAACGTTTACTAAATCAACACCTTCTGATAAATAGGCTTCTAAAACACCCTGTCCTTGGCTAATTAAGCCACTTGGAAGTACAGGTAAAGTTAATGAAACCTGAACACCAGTTGAATCTTGTAACTTTTTAATTGCTTTAGCGTTGGCGATATTATTTTGTTTATTTTGTCCTCCGCCCTCAACATCTAGGTCAATACGAGTTAGTCCGTATCCTTCTACTATTTCCATGTAGGTATTATATAGTATATCTACATCTTGGGTGGATTGCCAAAATGGTGTTTTTGCTGCTCCACCAAAACTAACTGCAACGTCGCCACCAAGGTCTCTTAAATCCTTAATGGATTTTTTGATACCCTTGTACTGTGCGTCATGGGCTCCGCCTTCTTCACTTAAAAGCGTGTAAGCACCCCAACCCCAGCTTAACTTGTTACCTTTTACGCTGCCTGTACTTTGGATAAAACCAAGATTATAGTATTTTACACCAGTATCTTTGTAAAATCTTGCTAGATCAGGAGCACCACCATTATGATAGCCTTCTTGCCTGTAATATCCGCACATATCTACAAATGGTGCGTTTACCTGGGCTGGCCACTCTACACCTTGTCCTACCCCGAAATTGCTAGAAGCTTCTACTTTAGTAGCAAGTGCTGGAAGTGTAGTTAGAACAATACCAACAGTAAGTACTAAGGAAAGCATTCTTTTGAACTTGTAAAGCTTAAATTTCCTTTTTTTCTGCAAAACTATTCCCCCTTATAAATATTTTTGTGTAAATTGCTTACTTGCATAGCCCCCTTCAACTGACTTTTGCAAATATACATAAGATATATTTAATAAAAATATACATTATGTATAAAATAAACAATCTCCTACAATTTAAATGATAACATTAGGTTTTTTTTCAATAAACAAAATTGTTATTTGTATGAATATATTGCCGAAAAGCCAAATATTCCGAATAATATTAATGAATTGCAAGATTATGCCTATAATAATCATTAAAATAAGGGGTATTAGTTACTATAAAATATACAAAAAATACATGGATAAAAATATTCAATTATAAAAAACAGTTAAAAAAGGCTAATATAATATAAATTTCTGTACATTTTCATCAATTTTCTAGCTTAATGCCAAAATAATCAAAGCAATAACAATAATAACCCATTACAAAATTATTAATAAGTTGTTATAATTGAAATAAATAATTCCAAATATTCATAATAGGCATGTATGCCATAATATATTTACTTATGACTTAATCTTGGTTTGTCAGTTATAGGCCTAAAAGGTCCATAGCTTTAATTTTAGATTTAGATCTAAATATACAAACAAAATATATAAAGGGGGGCAGGAATAGGTATTTTATGTAGTTAGCAGTAATTACAGTAGTAAATTTGCAAATGAATGGAATTAGGGGGAACAAAATGTTATTGAAAAAGTTTAAAAGGTCAAAAAAATCATGCTTATCAGGAATTGTAGCCTTAGCCCTATTTGCAGGAACGTTAATGCAACCAACCCAGGTTAATGCTCAAACAACAAAAGACCATGACAAACAAGTTATTGGTTATTTTACCCAGTGGGATGCATGGAAGGCTGAGCAAGCTGGAGTACCAGTACAAGGAGCTCTTACTCACTTAAATGTTGATATGGACAAATATACTATTTTAAACTATTCATTCTTTGGGGTTGCCAAAGATGGATCACTTCATAGTGGTGACTTTAGGGATAAGAGAATTCATGAAGCGGGTGTATCACAAGACCCAGCACCTTTACTATATACAGACATTTATAGTAGCTGGGACCTATTTATACTTTATGGTGAATTGGATGGAGTACACTATATAAGTGAAGATATAGCCGAAAAAGCTAGAGCTCAAGGTTTTGATGTAACAGTTGGACAGGCAACTTGGTCAAATCCGAGTTGGGGAGTATATAACCAACCATTACCACTACCACTGAAAAAAGAAGGTGGAGCGCCAGGAGTATTTGATATGGCTAAGGAAAAAGGTGTTAAGGTTATGGCATCTATAGGTGGATGGAGTATGTGTAAGCACTTCCCAGAAGTAGCTAATGACCCAGCTAAAAGAAAAGTATTTGTTGATGAATGTGTACGTTTAATAGATATGGGATTTGACGGAATAGACCTTGACTGGGAATATCCAGGTCCATATGAAGGTATGAACTTTAAAGGTTTAGATGTAGACTATGATAACTTCATTACATTAACAAAAGAAATTAGAGAAGCTATTGGTGATGATAAGTTAATTACATCCTGTTTCTCAGCTGATACTAAGAAATTAGATGATTTTGATTGGAACGAAGTTGATAAATACGTAGACTACTATAACTTTATGAGCTATGACTTTAATGGTGGATGGTCTGATATTGCTGGACATAACTCACCATTATATGGATACACTGATTCAGAGGCACCAAACTTTAACTGGGACTTCTTATATAACTACCTAGTTGAAAACAATGTAAACTTAAATAAAGTAAATATGGGAATGGCATTCTACGGTAGAGGGGCTGTTACTGATGGGCCAGCAGACCTGAATGCACCAACAGTTAAAAGAAATGAAAATATCCAACCAGATGGTAATGTAATTACATGTGCAGACTATACAAACTGGCCAGCATATGATGGTACACCAAACTATTACCATATTGTAGATAAGGCACTTAGCCCTAATAGTGGATGGACAAGACACTGGGATGATGAAGCTAAAGTACCATACCTAACAAAGGATAACTTCTTCTTAAGTTATGATGACGAAGAATCCATTGGATATAAAGCGCAATATATTAATGACAGAAACCTAGCAGGTACTATTATCTGGACTGCATATGGTGATTTAGACCTTCAAGGTTCATATACATCATATGGTACAAAACTTAAAAAATGGGATAATGTAAAATCACCTCTTGTAGATAAGGTTAATGAAGTATTTGCAGCTGGATTTACACCAGATCCAAACCAAAACAGGGACCCAGTTATAACTGGAGTATCTAACAAAACAATTAATGTTGGTGACAAGTTTGATCCATTAGCAGGAGTTAAGGCAACTGACCCAGAAGACGGAGACTTAACAGATAAGATTGTTGTAACAGGTTCTGTAGATACAAGTAAGGCAGGAACTTATAAATTAACTTATAAGGTAACAGATAGTGGTGGAGCAACTGCTACAGCAACTGCCACAATAACAGTTGTTAAAAAAGGCCAAGAACCAGTTGATCCAGATCCAGTTGATCCAGAAGTTCCAAGTGATTCAGACTGGCAATCAGGCAAAGTATATCTTGCCGGAGATACTGTAACATGGAAAGGTTCTAAGTGGAAAGCTGGTTGGTGGACACAAGGACAAGAACCAGGAACGACAGGCGAATGGGGAGTATGGACTAAGGTAGGCGGAGCCGATCCAGTTGATCCAGACCCAGTTGACCCAGTTGACCCAGTTGATCCAGTTGACCCAGAAGTTCCAAGTGATTCAGACTGGCAATCAGGTACAGTATATGTAGGAGGAGATACTGTAACATGGAAAGGTTCCAAGTGGAAAGCTAAATGGTGGACACAAGGAGATGAGCCAGGAACAGGCGGAGAATGGGGAGTATGGACTAAGCAATAATAGTTAGTATTTAAAGCTAACAATTGAGCAAGCTAAAACAAAGATGTTTTAGCTTGCTTTTTTATGGATGAAACTGTTATAATTTTATATTACGATATAAAAAATATATTTATGAAAGAAGGAATGAAAATGAATATTACAAAGGTTACTGATGATACTTATCAGCTTTTAGCGAATGTTAGAGGGTTTTTATTTGAAGGACTTTGGGAAATCCCAAATGGAGTTTCGATTAACTCATATATTATAAAGGGAGAAAAAACAGCTATAATAGATGGCTTTGGTGGATGGGATGGTGCGGCCGAAAGTTTATATGATTTATTAGATGAAATAGATGTTAAACCTGAATCTATAGAATACCTCATTATCAATCATATGGAGCCTGATCATTCCCAGTGGCTAGAGGACTTTAATAAGATAAATCCCAATGTTAAGATAGTATGTAGCAAGACATCTGCAGATTTATTAGAAGCCTTCTACAACCAAACCGAAAATATTATAATTGCTAATGATGACTTTGAACTAGATCTTGGAAATGGCCACAAGTTAAGTTTTGCAATGGTACCTAATGTGCACTGGCCAGACAGTATGGTTACTTTTGACTTATTAACAAAGACCCTATTTTCATGTGATGCTTTTGGCTCCTTTGGCGAAGTAGGCGAAAATAAATTTGATGATATGCTAAGCGAGGAAGAACTTGCTTTCTACGAAGCTGAAGCAGTAAGGTATTATTCAAATATTATAGGCTCCTTTTCAATGTTTGTAAAAAGAGCTATTGATAAATGTGCACCATTACCTATAGAAATTATAGCTCCAGGTCACGGTATTATGTGGCGTGGTAATGTGGATAGGATTATAAGTGATTATTCAAGATATGTTGAATATCAAAAGGGAATAGCTAAGGAAGAGATAACCCTAATATGGGGCTCTATGTATGGTATGACAGAAAAAGCTGTAAACCATGCTGTTAAAGTATTAGAAGGTGAAGATATTAAAGTAAATGTTCATAGGGTTCCAGATACGGATGATGGGACAATACTAGCATCAGTTTGGAATTCAACGGGGGTTATACTAGCTATGCCCACTTATGAATATAAAATGTTCCCAGCCCTAGCCTGCACCCTTGAAGAGTTAGGTAGGAAAAAGGCGCATGGCAGGAAGGCCTTTAGATTTGGATCCTATGGTTGGTCAGGTGGTGCCCAAAAGCAGCTAGATGAGATTATGGAAAACCACAAAATGAACTGGGAATTCTTAGAGCCCGTAGAGTTTAAAGGTAATGCAAAAGAAGATGACTTAAACTTAATTGAACAAAGAATTAAAGAATTGGTTAAGGAAGTAAAGGCGATTACAAAGCCATAATATAATTGATTAGGATATGTATAATTTTTACAAGGCTTTGGCATCATATATAATATGCAGCTTATAAAATGAATTGTTTAAGGAGGCAATATTATTATGAGGCGAAGCAAGAAGTTTATATCTAGATTATTAGTGATATGTATTATTACATCATGTTTTACAAGTAGTTTATATGCTGATACAAGTAACAAGGATTTTCAGTCAAAGAGTTATGTGTTAATGGAGGCTAGCACAGGTAAAGTTTTACTTGAACATAATTCTAAAGAGCAGCTACCACCAGCAAGTATTACCAAGGTTATGACCATGCTTTTAATCTATGAGGCTGTTGAAAATGGCAGCATTTCATGGGATGATGAAGTTAGCATAAGCGAGCATGCTGCAAGTATGGGAGGTTCCCAGGTATTTATGGAGCCAGGCGAAATACAAACAGTAAGTGAGTTATTGAAGTGCATAGCTATTGCATCAGCCAATGATGCCGCCGTTGCAATGGGAGAGTATATAGCCGGGAGTGTAGATGCCTTTGCAGACCTAATGAACGAAAGAGCTAAGGAGTTAGGGATGGAAGATACCGTTTTTAAGAATCCTTGTGGTCTTCATAAGGAAGGTCATGTATCCACAGCTTATGATATTGCCCTACTATCCAGGGAACTTATAAATAACTTTCCTGAATCTAGTGAAATACTAACAATATGGATGGATAGCATTACCCATAAGACTAGACGTGGGGAAAGTGAGTTTGGCCTTACAAATACTAACAGGTTAATTAAGGCATATAGCGGAATAACAGGGCTAAAGACAGGATATACATCCCAATCTAAACACTGTATGAGTGCTACAGCAAATCGTAATGATATGGATTTAATAGCAGTTGTACTTGCAGCGCCAGATTCCAAAACTAGGTTCAAAGAAGCAGCCCAGCTACTAGATTATGGATTTGCTAATTATGCAGTTAAGAAAGGGCATGATCCAGATGAAGTTTTAGGTCAGGCCCAGGTTTTTAAGGGAGACAAGGAGCGGGTTGAATACACAGTTAAGGGCCAGATAAATATCCTCCTCCCCAAGGATAAATCTAATCAGGAGATAAGCCATAATATTGTTATAAATCCTAACCTAACAGCCCCTATTAAGAAGGGTGACAGTATCGGCAATATAAGATACTCTATAGATCAAAAAGACCTAGGTGAAGTCCCTCTAGTTGCAGCCTATGATGTTAATAAGGCTAAATATAAGCATACAGTCAAATACATTTTCAAAAACTACTTTAAAATATAAATATTTAATAAGGTCCACCAAATTATGGTGGGCCTTATTTGTTTGCTTTTATATAAAAATAACCTACTAAAGATATATGTACAGGCATGAACAAGCACAAAAAAGCGCCAAATTCATACAGTATACTATCCAATGTTCCATTTAAATAAGGAGGTGAAAGGATGAAGTTCGAAAAAATTTCTTTTTCTGTTATTGGGGGGGACCAAAGGCAGATAAAACTCTGTGATTATTTAATAAGTCATGGTTATAGGGTTAATATATTTGGCTTTTCTAATGTAGAGGTTAATCCACTAGTCAAAAAGTCAGAGACACTGGAAGAAGCTATAAAGTATTCCAATATTATTATAGGGCCAATACCATGTTCCCAAAATGATAGGGATTTGTTTGCTAAATATTATGGAGGTAAAGTTAAGGTTGAGGATATCTTTAAGGTAATGAATAAACATCAAATATTTATGGCTGGAAGGCTAACAGATAAAATACAAAAAAACCTAACTGAATATGGCATAACCTATATAGACCTTTTGGAAAGGGAAGATATGGCAGTACGTAATGCCATACCTACTGCAGAAGGAGCAATACAATATGCCATGGAAAATAGCGATATCACACTACATGGTAGCAAGTGCATGGTTCTGGGTTTTGGAAGGTGCGGAAAGGTCCTAGCCCATATGTTAAAAGGAATAGGGGCAGACCTGAGTGTAGAAGCACGTTCCCTACAAGATCTTGCCTATATAGAAAGCTATGGATATAAGCCTGTTCCACTTGGGGAGCTAACTAGCTATATTGACCAATATGATTTTATATTTAATACTATACCATCCCTGATTTTAGATAGTAAAAGACTAATAAAAATGAAAGAGGATTGTTTAATAATCGAACTTGCATCTAAGCCTGGTGGGGTAGATTTGGAAACTGCAAATAAACTAGGCATAAAAGTTATTGATGGACAAAGCCTACCAGGTAAGGTAGCTGCTAGAACAGCTGCAAAGATTATATTTGATACCATACTAAATGCCTATAGCGATTTGGGGGTTATATTATGAATTTAAAGGGAATCAAACTAGGTGTAGCCCTTTGCGGATCTTACTGCACCTATGATTTGGTTTTTAAAGAGTTGGAAAAATTAGTAGAAGAGGGTATTGAAATTTACCCAATAATGTCTGAAAATGCATATGTAACAGATACAAGATTTGGTAGTGCAAAATCATTTATTTCTCGCCTAGAAAAAATTTCGGGTAGGAAGGTTATTCATACAATTGTAGATGCAGAGCCGTTAGGACCTAAGAACCTAATAGATGGATTATTAATATCACCTTGTACAGGAAACACCCTAGCAAAACTATCATGTGCCATAACGGATACCAGCGTGACCATGGCAGCTAAAGGCTTAATGCGTAATCATAAGCCTATTATTATAGCCCTAGCCACAAATGATGGACTAGGTTTAAACTTTAAAAATATAGCAACCCTTAGTAACTATAATAATATTTATTTTGTGCCATTTAGCCAGGATGCTCCTGTTAAAAAGCCTAATTCCTTAGTTGCACATATGGAATCAATTCCTGAAACTGTAAAAAGGGTAATGGGGACTGACCCCCAACAATTCTGACAACTTAGGATAATAATAAAGAGGTACTACTTGATTTTGGTATATTCTCTATGTTAAGATTTATTAGACGGCATCTTTTAAGAGCTGTACACCATGCTTATAACAAATCTATAAATATCTGCTTGGATCCAAGGACTAAGACAGAGCCAATAAGTTTGAATATATTCAGGCCTTTTTGCTCTGCGCAAAAAGGCTTTTTTTCGTACTAAGGAGGATAGATATGAAGAAAAATACTATAAATACTTTTTTACAAATGAAAGAAAATAGTGATAAAATTACCATGCTTACAGCCTATGATTATTCCACTGCCAAGTTACTTGATAGGGCTGGAATAAACTCAATACTTGTTGGAGATTCTTTAGGCATGGTCATGCTAGGTTATGAGGATACCTTGCAAGTTACAGTTGATGATATTATCCATCACTGTAAAGCGGTTTCTCGGGGTTCTAGTAATGCTTTAATTGTTGCAGATATGCCCTTCCTTTCTTATCACGCAAGTATAGAAGATACAATTAAGAATGGTGGCCGCATTATTCAGGAAGGAAAGGCACATTGTCTTAAGCTTGAGGGTGGACGCAATATTATAGATAAGGTAGAAGCCCTAATAATGGCCCAGATACCTGTTATGGGGCATATAGGTCTAACTCCCCAATCCGTTAATATGATGGGTGGATTTACTATCCAGGGAAGGGAGGAGGATAAGGCAAAACAAATTATGGAAGATGCCCTATTATTAGAAAAAGCAGGGGTTTTTGCAATAGTACTTGAAGGCATTCCAGGAAAACTAGCAAAGAGTATTACAGAGGAATTAACAATTCCCACTATAGGCATAGGTGCAGGTAAAGATTGTGATGGGCAGGTGTTAGTCACTAATGATATGCTTGGAATTTTTCAAGATTTTACACCTAAATTTGTTAAACAATATGCTAACTTAAAAGATGAAATAGATAGCAGTGTTAGAAGCTACATTAAAGATGTTAAAGATATGTCCTTTCCCCAAGAAAAACATACATTTAAATAGGAGTTGATTATATGATAATTAGTAAGGTGGCAGATCTAAGGCAGGAACTAAAGTCCAAGGATCCAGGCGCAAAAGTAGGCCTAGTTCCTACGATGGGATATTTACATAGGGGGCATCTTTCTTTAATAGAAAGGGCAAGAGCCGAAAATGATATTGTAGTCCTAAGTATTTTTGTAAATCCAACTCAGTTTGCACCTAATGAAGATTTTGATAGCTACCCAAGGGATTTAGAAAAGGATTGCAAACTAGCTTATCAAAGTGGAGCCAACTATATATTTGCGCCATCTGATAAGGAGATGTATGGGGCAAACTATTCAACCTATGTTAATGTGGATGGTAATATAAGCAGGGGACTTTGTGGTAAATCCCGCCCTAATCATTTTAGGGGTGTAACAACAATAGTTAGCAAGCTTTTTAATATTGTAAACCCTAGTAATGCCTACTTTGGTATGAAGGATGCCCAACAACTTAGTATTATTAATAGGATGGTTAAGGATCTAAACTATAATATAAATATAGTTCCTTGCCCTATTGTAAGAGATGAAAACGGTCTTGCCCTTAGTTCTAGGAACGCCTATCTAACAGATGAGGCTAAAAAGCAGGCCCTTATTTTATCTAGGTCATTAAAAGAAGCTAAAACCCTATATCTAGAAGGAGAAAATAATGCCCAAGAACTAAAAAGATATATTAGGGGCAAGATTAATTCTATGAGCCTGGCCAAAATAGATTATGTGGAAATAGTAGACCAAGAAACACTAGAAAATATAGATTATATAAATCGTCCAAGCATTATAGCTTTGGCAGTTTATTTTGGTAAGAGTAGACTATTAGACAATATTGTACTGGAGGATAAATAATGTATCTAACAATGTTAAGGGCAAAAATTCACAGGGCAAGGGTTACAGATGCTAATCTGGACTACATTGGAAGTATAACAATAGATGGTGAGCTCCTAGAAGAATCCGGTATACTAGAAGGTGAAATGGTTTATATAGTAAACAATAATAATGGGGCCCGGCTCCAAACTTATGTAATAGAAGGACCAAAAAATAGTGGCATTATATGCTTAAATGGTGCCGCTGCCCGTCTTGCCCAGCCAAATGATATTATAATCATTATGGCATATGCTATAGTAGATATAGATGAGGCACCAAGATTAAATAGCAAGGTCCTAATACTTAATGAAGAAAACAAAATCCATGAAATCATATAGATTTCATGGATTTTGTTCTTATCTTATTTGTTATCCCATAGATAATTCAGATTTAACTGAGCTAATCTCATCTTGAGGAGCTGGTGCAGCTGGTTTATAATAACCCTTTTGCTTTGCAACTTGGTAAATTTTATATTGTCTTTGTTCGTCTTCATCCCTCATTTGCTGAAAAAACTGTCTTAACTGAGGATTATCAGTTTGGGCTATTGTAGTAGCATAACCAGATAAACTACCATTAATCATGCTTAAATAATCATTCATTATATCTTTTTCAGTCATTTTATGCCTCCTAGTTTAAAAAAGTCATTAGTTTTTCTTTGTTATTCTTAGCGTCTTGTGCATCACCTTTTAGCATTTGCTGAATTTGAGGATCATTACATTGCTGGGAAAGTGATTCCAGCTTATTTACAATAGTGCCATGAGCCCCAACCATATGCCTAATATGCTGCAGTTCTAATTGATTTAAATTTGACATAATAACACTCCTTTTTATATAAATTTCTTGTTCAAATGTATTATTGCACAAGAAGAATTTTTTTATTCATGGGGACTGACCCCAACAATTCTGACAATTTAAAAAGGTATTAAAACCCCTTCTTTCTTCCATACTAATATAGATAAATATATAGGAGAAAAGAGGTTTTTAAATGGAAAAAAACAATGATACAGTTAAGGATTATACAGAAACAATTAAGGAATTTGGGCAAATGCCCATGCCAGAAGATGAGCTTTTTGAAAGTCCCATTCATTGCATACAAATTATAGGGCAAATCGAAGGACATGTAATGCTACCACCACAAAACAAAACTACCAAGTATGAACATATTATACCCCAAGTAATAGCACTAATTGAAAACCCAAAGGTTAAGGGTTTTTTACTAGTTTTAAATGCTGTTGGTGGGGATGTAGAGGCTGGTCTTGCATTAGCCGAACTTTTAACTTCGGTAGGTAAGCCTGTAGTATCCCTTGTTCTTGGTGGTGCCCATTCTATTGCTGTTCCCCTTGCAGTAGCAGCAGATTATTCCTTCATTACTCCTAGTGCAACTATGACTATACATCCAGTGCGTATGAGTGGTACAGTTATAGGGGTTGCCCAAACCTTTGAGTTTTTTGATAAAATGCAGGATAGGATTATAGCCTTTGTATCCAATCATTCTAATATTTCACAGGAAAGATTTAAGGATCTTATGCTAGATACAGGCAAGCTTGCAAAGGATGTTGGAACTATATTAATAGGCGAGCAGGCAGTAGAAGAGAAACTCATTGATGAAGTAGGCGGAATAAAACAGGCAATGGATAAACTTTATGAACTTATAGAACAAGACAAAAGTGAAGGTGATGAATGATGTTCTACTCAATATTACCCATAGATGATAAGCAGAACCAGCAAATAGAATACCAAGAAGTAATCTATAAAAATCAGCTACTACTTACAAGGACCATAAATGGAACTCAGACTATAGAAAGATTATATTCCACAAATCCAGAGGATTTTTTAAATCCTGACTTCCAGCCAGGTACAATACTGGAAAATCCACTTATCAACAGTCAAAAAAGATGTTATAATAAGTATTAAGCTATGTGTTAGCGTAATGCTAACACATTTTAAATTGCAAATGAAAAGAAAATTGCAAAGAAAAGAGGGTGTTAAGTGAAAGATAATAAAGGCAAAAGTAAAAGAAAGAAAAAGGCACCAAAAAGTAAAAAAAATAATATGAAGAATGAAATTATAGGGATATCTATAATAGCCCTTAGTTTAATAACTGGGCTTAGTATATATACTAGTCAAGGTGGAATTTTTGGCAGGGTTTTAAGGGAATTTATAGTGGGGCTTTTTGGAATGAGCAGCTATGCCCTACCAGTATTAATCCTAATGCTAGGAATAGCAATTATAAGTCGTAAGATAGACCTTATACATAAATATCAAGGATTACTTTTAGCACTATTTATAAATATTTTAGTCCTTGCCCATGTGGCATACTATGGTAAATCCTTAATGGATGAATTTTCCTTCTCTATCTTTAGCACAGAGTACTATAAGGAAGCTAAATGGTATACAGGTGGTTATATAGGAAGTATTCTTGGTAATATATTACTAACCCTAGTTGGCCTATATGGAAGTTATATAATCCTAATTGCAACATTAGTTATTATATCTATGATGCTAACTGGGGTATCCTATGCGGAATTAATTGAAAAAGTACTAACTGCTATAACAGATAAATTTATAGGAATTAAAGATAGCGCAATTGCAAAGAGACAAGAAAGAAAAAGAAAAAAAGAAATAAAAAAAAGTATAAATAAAGAAAAACCCAAGGAAAAAAAGAAGGAAGTGCTAGAGGAGCCACCTCTTATAGAAGAATTTACAGAGCAGGTAGATAGTTCTAGTGAAAATAATCTAGCAGATGACCCAGTAAAGATCCCCAAGTTTCAAGATGACTATAAGTTTCCTGATATTGAACTTTTAAACAAGGGGGTAGCAGTTAAAACCACAGATAAATCTAGGAAGAAGATAACAGATAATGGTCGTAAGCTTGAGAAAACCCTAGCAAGTTTTGGGGTGGAGGCTAAAATCATAAATGTTCACAAGGGACCTACGGTTACCCGTTATGAGCTACAACCCAAAACTGGGGTTAAGGTAAGCAAGATTGTAAACCTGGCAGATGATATAGCACTAAATTTAGCAGCTACTGGCATAAGGATAGAGGCTCCAATACCAGGAAAATCGGCTGTTGGTATAGAAGTACCTAATACTGATTCTTCTATCATTAATTTAAGGGATGTTATAGAAAGTAATAACTTTCAAAACTCTTACTCCAATCTTGCCTTTGCCCTTGGTAAGGATATAGGAGGGCAAGATATTGTTACAGATATAAGTAAGATGCCCCACCTTTTAATAGCGGGGGCTACAGGATCGGGGAAAAGTGTATGTATTAACACACTTATTATAAGTATTTTATATAAGGCACATCCAAGTGATGTTAAGTTAATGATGATTGACCCTAAAGTAGTAGAATTAAATGTATATAATGGAATTCCACACCTACTAATACCAGTAGTTACAGATCCTAAGAAGGCATCTAGCGCCCTATACTGGGCAGTTCAGGAGATGAACCAACGCTATAAACAATTTGCCGAAAACGATGTAAGGGATATTAGTGGGTATAATAAGAAATTTAAGGCAGGAAAGCTAGAAGAAGATTCAGAAAAAATGCCACATATTGTTATTATTATAGATGAACTTGCTGACCTAATGATGAGCTCGGCTAAAGAAGTAGAAGATGCTATTTGCCGCCTAGCACAAATGGCAAGAGCAGCTGGAATACACCTTGTAATAGCAACCCAAAGGCCATCTGTAGATGTTATTACAGGAGTTATTAAGGCCAATATTCCATCAAGACTAGCCTTTGCAGTTTCATCAGGTACAGACTCAAGAACTATACTTGATATGAACGGAGCCGAAAAGCTTCTAGGTAAGGGAGATATGCTTTTTTACCCAGTAGGAGCGCCGCAGCCTGTTAGAATTCAAGGAGCCTTTGTATCAGATGATGAGGTTAAGAACATTGTAAATAGCATTAAATCCAGCCAAGAAGTAAGTTATAAGGAAGATGTAATAGAAGCTATAGAAAGCCAGGTTATAGTTAGGGACGAAATGGAAGAAGATGATGAGCTTTTAGATGCGGCAATTGATAGTATACTTGATAAAGAAACAGCTTCCATTTCTTATTTGCAAAGAAGGTTAAGAATAGGATTTAATAGGGCCTCGCGCCTAATGGATTCAATAGAGGGCCTTGGAATTGTAAGTGAAGATGAAGGAAGTAAACCACGCAGGGTTTTAATAACAAGAGAGCAGTATGAAGGGGAGGACATATCATGAAAACAGATATCCAAATTGCACAAGAAGCTAATATGATTCCTATATCAGAAGTTGCAAAAAAATTAAACATAAATTCAGAATACCTTGAACCATATGGTAGGTACAAGGCTAAGCTATCAGATAAACTTTATGAAGACCTTCAAGATAAGGAAGATGGCAAACTTATTTTAGTTACTGCAACAAACCCAACACCAGCTGGTGAAGGAAAAACTACAGTTTCGGTAGGACTTGGACAGGCCCTATGTAAAATGGGCAAAAATGCCATAGTTGCTATTAGAGAACCTTCACTTGGCCCTTGTATGGGAATCAAAGGCGGGGCTGCAGGAGGGGGCCATGCCCAGGTAGTTCCAATGGAAGATATTAATCTACATTTTACAGGTGATATTCACGCCATAGGGGCTGCTAACAATCTTCTTTCATCTATGATAGATAATCATATACATCAAGGTAATGAGCTTGGAATAGATCCAAGGCAAATTACCTGGAAAAGAGTAGTGGACCTTAATGATAGGGCCCTAAGGCAAGTAGTAGTAGGACTTGGTGGCCCAATTAATGGTGTACCAAGGGAAGATGAATTTATGATTACAGTAGCCTCAGAGGTAATGGCAATACTTTGCCTAGCCAATGATATAGAAGATTTGAAAAACAGATTAGGAAATATTATAATTGGCTATAACTATGATGGAGGGCCAGTGACAGCTAGGGACCTTGAAGCAGAAGGAGCCATGAGCGCACTGCTTAAAGATGCACTTAATCCCAACCTAGTCCAAACCTTAGAAAACACACCAGCCCTAATGCACGGCGGCCCATTTGCAAATATTGCCCATGGCTGTAATAGTGTAAAGGCAAGTAATCTTGCCCTTAAACTATCAGACTATGTTGTAACAGAAGCAGGGTTTGGTGCTGACTTAGGTGCTGAAAAATTCTTCGACATTAAATGCAGATCAGCCAATCTAAAGCCTGATGCAGTTGTACTTGTAACAACTATAAGGGCCCTAAAGTATAATGGGGGAATGGACAGATCTAAGCTAGCAGAGCCAGATCTACAAGCCTTAGAAAAAGGATTTCCAAATCTAGAAAAACACATAGAAAATGTTAATAAATATAAGGTACCAGTAGTGGTAACCCTAAATGCATTTGCAACAGATAGCAAGGAAGAAATAGAATTTATAAAGGAAAAATGCATCCAGCTTGGATGTGAATTCGCCCTATCCAAAGTATGGGCTGAGGGAGGGGAAGGTGGACTTGAACTTGCTAAGGCAGTACTTGAAACCCTTGATAAGAAGGAAAGTAACTTCCAGCCCCTATACGACCTAGAACTTCCTATAGAAGAAAAAATCGAAACAATTGCCAAGGAGATTTACGGCGCAAATGGAATAATCATTACTCCAAAGGCACAAAAATCCATAAATAAACTAAATGAAATAGGCCTTAGCAATCTACCTATTTGTATGGCAAAGAATCAGTATTCACTATCAGATGACCCAGCTTTACTAGGTAGGCCTACGGACTTTACAATTACTATAAGTGATATAAGAGTATCAGCAGGTGCAGGCTTTATAGTTGCCTTAACAGGAGATGTAATGACTATGCCAGGCCTTCCTAAAAAGCCAGCTGCTAACTCAATAGATGTAGATAAAGACGGCAAAATTACAGGATTATTTTAAGGGGAGATAAGATGGAAAATAAAATTATAGATGGTAAACATATTTCAGATCTTGTTAAGGATGAACTTAAAGTTAAGGTAGAAGATTTAAAAGCAAAAGGAATTACGCCAGGACTTGCAGTTGTACTTGTAGGTGATAATCCTGCCTCCAAAATATATGTAGGCAGTAAGAAAAAAGCCTGCCAATATATAGGAATTAAATCTTTTTCATATGAGATGCCTAATGAAGTAAGTGAGAAAGAAGTTTTAGAACTTATAGATACACTTAACCATGATCCGGCAGTACATGGTATACTAGTACAATTACCACTTCCAGCCCATATTGATGAGCAGAAGGTTCTGCTGGCCATAGATCCTTCCAAGGATGTAGATGGTTTCCACCCTATGAGTGTTGGGTCCTTAGTTGTAGGAGCAGAAGGCTTTGTATCATGCACACCTGCCGGCATTATAGAGCTACTTAAACGCTCTAATGTAGATATAGAAGGCAAGCACTGCGTGGTAGTAGGCAGAAGTAACATTGTCGGAAAACCAATTAGTATGTTACTATTAAAAGAACACGGCACAGTAACCATGTGCCACTCAAGAACAAAAAATCTTGGGGACATTGTAAAACAAGCAGATATAATAATTGCGGCTGTTGGGGTGCCTAAATTAATCACAGGAGATATGATTAAGGAGGGCGCAGTAATTATTGACGTAGGAATGAATAGACTAGATAATGGGAAGCTATGCGGAGATGTAGATTTTGATGCCTGCATAGAAAAAGCTAGTTTAATAACACCTGTTCCAGGAGGAGTAGGCCCAATGACAATTGCTATGCTTATGAATAATTGCGTAATCTCAGCTGCAAGACTATTGGAGGAAAACATAATTGATAACTAAAATAGCATTTGTATCACTAGGTTGTGATAAAAACCTAGTTGATACAGAAAACATGTTAGGAATACTAAATAAATCAGGCTTTGCCCTTACAGGGGATGAAGCCGAGGCAGATGTGCTAGTTTTAAACTCATGCTGCTTTATAGCAGATGCAAAGGAAGAAAGCATAAATACTATATTAGAACTTGCAAGATATAAGGAAGTAGGTAACTGTAAGGCCTTAATAGTAACAGGTTGCCTTTCCCAGCGCTACAAGGAAGAAATCCTTAGGGAAATCCCTGAGGTTGATGCAGTGGTAGGGACTACATCCTATGATGAAATAGATACTATAGTTACAAAGGTCCTTGAAAACAAAGAAGAAAAAGTAACATTATTTAATGATATAGATAGGAAAATGGACCATGAAAGCCCTAGAATACTTACAACAGCAGGCTACTATGCCTTTCTTAAGGTAGCAGAAGGATGCGATAATCACTGCACCTACTGCATTATTCCAAAGCTAAGAGGGAAGTATAGAAGTAGAAGCATAGAAGATTTAGTGAAGGAAGCTAAGGGCCTGGTATCACAAGGTGTAACAGAGCTTATCCTAGTAGCCCAGGATACTACATGCTACGGAAAAGACCTATATGGTAAGAAGAAACTACCAGAATTATTACATGAGCTTGGTAAGATTGAAGGCCTTGAGTGGATTAGAATACTATACTGCTACCCAGAAGAAATTACTGATGAACTTATTATGGCAATTAAGAATGAACCCAAAGTATGTAAGTATATAGATATGCCTATACAGCATGCTGATAATGAAATACTTAAGAAGATGGGCCGTAGGAATACCAGGGAGCAGCTAGAGGAAGTTATAAGTAAGATGCGAAGGGAAATTCCAGATATTGCACTAAGGACAACACTTATTGTAGGATTCCCAGGGGAGGGCCAGGAGCACTTTGATAATTTAGTAGAGTTTGTAGATAGGACTAAATTTGATAGGCTGGGGGTTTTTACTTATTCAAAAGAAGAAGGCACACCTGCAGCTACAATGACCAATCATATAAGTCAGGAAGTTATGGATGAGCGTAGGGATATTATTATGAACCTACAACAAGAAATAAGTGCAGATAAGAACCAGGAAATGATAGGAAAAACGGTTAAAGTACTTATAGAAGGTAAGCTTGCAGATGAAGATGTATATATAGGTAGAACCTATAAAGATGCACCAGAAATCGATGGAAATGTATTTGTAGAATATGAGGGAGAATTGATATCAGGGGATATGATAAATGTAAAGATTATAAATGCATACGAGTATGACTTGATTGGAGAGATAGATAATGAATTTAGCTAATAAATTAACAGTAACTAGAGTAATCTTAGTATTTGTTTTTATGGCGACCTTACTCATATCATGGGGAACATTAAACCAGAGACTCTGGCTATCACTAGGCATCTTTATTATAGCCAGTTTTACTGATTTTTTAGATGGATATATAGCTAGAAGCAGGAATTTAATTACAGACTTTGGCAAATTCGCAGATCCATTAGCCGATAAAATGTTAGTAACTGCTGCCATGGTAGCCCTTATAGAAATAGGGCCAGTGCCAGCTGGCAAACTACCAGCCTGGATTGTAATAATAATTTTAATAAGAGAATTTACTATATCTGGTGTTAGAATTTTGGCAGCATCCAAAGATATAGTTATTGCTGCAAGTATGTGGGGCAAGATTAAGACAGTATTTCAGCTATTTATGATTATAGTATTATTAATCCCAGTAACAAATGTGTATATTAATAACCTAGCTACATTTTTAATATATGGCGCTTTAATTACCACTGTAATATCAGGTGCTGAATATATTATAAAAAACAAAGATATTTTTGGCAGTGATATTTAAGTAGTATATGGAGGATAAAATGATAGAACTTGGGAAGTTTCAGGATTTACAAATTGTAGACGAAGCCCCTATGGGTGTATATTTAAATACAGATGTAGACGGCGAATCAGATGATGTTTTACTACCTCAAAAGCAAGTACCAGAAGATGCTCAAATTGGTGATTCACTTGAAGTATTTATATATAGGGATTCAAAGGATAGACTTATAGCAACCACCAATACCCCCTTAATAAGCCTTGGCGAGCTACAGGAACTTAAGGTTATAGAAGTTACCAAAATAGGTGCCTTTCTTAACTGGGGACTAGAAAGGGATTTGTTTTTGCCATTTAATGAACAAGTTGTACCAGTTGAAAAGGGCAAAAAATACTTATTTGCCCTATATATTGATAAAAGTGATAGATTATGCGCAACAATGTATATAGAAAACTACTTAAGCACCGATTCACCATATAAGGAAGATGAGTGGGTAGAAGGAACTATATGTAACATTAAAAAAGGCTTTGGCGCATTAGTAGCTGTAGATAATAAGTATCACGGATTAATACATTACAGTGATTTATATGGAAACTTTAGAGTTGGTGGCAAGGTAAAGGCAAGAGTTGTAAAGGCAAGGATAGATGGCAAGTTAGATTTAAACCCTAGGGAGAAGTCCTTTATACAAATGAGTGATGATGCTAATTTAATCTTAAATAAATTAGATAATAATGAAGGATTTTTGCCCTATAATGATCATAGCAGCCCAGAAGCAATAAACAAAGAATTTGCAATGAGTAAAGGGGCCTTTAAGAGGGCTATTGGTAGCCTCTATAAGGAAAGAATCATTAAAATTACAAAAGAAGGCATTGAAAAGGTGGGCATCCAGTAATGCGCTTTATACCAATTACACACATAAAACCAGGGATGCTACTTGCCAAAAGCATATACAACAAAAATGGAAGCCTTTTACTTAGGGCAGGAACCAAGCTTAAAAGCCACTATGTAATTAAAATGAATGAAATAGGAATTCTAGGCGCCTATATTGAAGATGAAATATCTAAGGGCCTTGAAATAGACAGTGTTATAAGTGACGAACTTAGAATGAAGGCCGTTGATAAGGTTAGGGATGTCTTTTTAGATGCAGAAACAGGAAGGTCAACAGTAGACCAAAACATGTCCCAGGCTAATGAGCTTGTGGATAATATAATAGATGAGCTGATAGATAATAAACACATAATGGTTAATATGGTAGATATTAAATCTTATGATGAATATACCTACCAGCACAGCGTTAACGTATGTGTTCTTTCAATTATAATGGGCATATCATTAGGCTTTACTAGGGAACAACTAACAAACCTTGGTATGTCTGCACTCTTGCATGATATTGGAAAAATCTTTATAGATATTGATTTATTAAATAAAGTGGAACCGCTTACCGATGCCGAAATGGATATAATGAGAGGCCACTCCTTAGATGGATATAGATATATAAAATATGAATTTGACTTTCCTTTTCAGACTAATATAGGGATATTGCAGCACCATGAAAAATATGATGGCACCGGCTATCCAAGGAATAAAGAAGGGGAGGATATATCCTTATTTGCAAGGATTATTGCCATAGCCGATGTATATGATGCTCTTATTTCCAATAGGTACTACAAAAAAGCGGTACCTCCATCAGAGGCCATGGAATATATTATGGGGGGAGCAGGGGCGCACTTTGACTATGACTTAGTTAATATCTTTGTTAGGAAAGTTGCCCTATATCCAATAGGAGCAGGAGTTAAATTAAGCAATGGAGATGTAGGGATAGTAGCCAAGAATTATCCTGATGCTCCTAATAGACCAAAAATACGACTACTAGATAAAGACTGTAAGGATTACACTTATATAGACCTTAAAAACGATTTTACAACCAAGGACGTAACTGTACTAAAAATTGTAAACATATAAAAGAAAAGGGATTAATATGAGAAAAATATCAATTAGATTAATAACATTAATATTACTAATTACTATATTAACAGGCTGTGGCAAATCAGCTAAAAGCCAAGAGCCTATAACCTACAATGTAGTTGTTCCAGATGGAATACCAGCCCTTACAATGGCCAAGATAATCAAGGAAGATAGTATTGATTTTGATAATATAGACTTAGAATACAGCATCGAAAAGGCAACAGATGCCCTAGCAGCTAAGGTATTATCAGAAGAAGCAGACATAGCCATAGTACCTTCAAACCTAGCAGCCCAGACCTACAATAAAGGTCTAGACTATAGAATAGTAGCCACAGGAAGTTGGGGGTCTTTTTACTTAATAAGTGAAGATAATATTGAAGATTTAAGTGCACTAGAAGGTGAAAGCATAACAACTATAGGAAAAAACCTTACTCCTGATATTATGCTTAGGCATATATTTGAACTTAAAGGACTTAAGGCAGACCAGGATGTAAGCATTGAATATCTAAATGGTGCAACAGAACTTGCGCCTAATTATATAAGTGGACAGGCTAAGATTGTATCAGTGCCTGAACCAATGCTTACAACAATTATGGGCAAGAAAGTAGATACTAATATAATCTTAGATCTTAATGAAGAGTGGAAGATTGCACATTCATCAGACCACGGCTATCCTCAAAGTAGCCTTATAATTAAAGAAGATATTATAAGGGATAATGAGGACTTTATTAAAGCCCTTCTTGGTGAATATGAGAAAAGTATAAAATGGGCAAATGAAAATCCAGATAAATTAGGAGAGTACGCCCAAGCTTTAGACCTAGCCCTTAACCCTGAAGTATTAGCTAAGGCCTTAGATAGGGCTAATATTAAATACGTCCCCATAAATGATTCAATAGAGGATTACAATAAGTTTTTTGAAGTATTATTTAATATGGAAGCTAAGGTTATAGGAGGAGAAATCCCAGATGAAGGGCTTTACTTTAAATAAAAATAAGCTACTAGGCTTTATTTTAATAATCATAATATGGACTATTTCCTATTATTTTATAGGAAATAGTGTTATATTGCCCTCACCTATAGAAACAGCTATAGCCTTTAAAGAAATTATTAGCAGCCAAAATTTTGCTATAACAATTTTTACTAGCCTTAATAGATTAATTGTTAGCTTTTTAATAGCATTATTTTTGGCCCTTATTTTTGGCATAATTTCAGCCCTTAACCAGTGGTTCTATGATCTTATATCCCCCCTAGTTGCCTTATTTAAGATTGTACCCACCATGGCCATAGTAATCCTAGCCTTAATTTGGCTAACTAATAGGCGGGCACCCATACTTATAGCAGTTATAATAGTTTTTCCTATATTATATGAAGCTGTAATTAAGGGAATTAGGGATATTGATAGGAACATTATAAATATGACCAAGGTCTATAAAGTACAACAGAAAGACATTGTAAGATACATATATATACCTAATATAATAAATAATATAGGAGCCATATTATCATCAACTATGGGCCTATGCCTTAAGATTATTATAGGCGGTGAAGTGCTAGGCCAGCCTCTTAACTCTATAGGAACAAGTATTCAAACAGAAAAGATGTATTTAAATACAGCTGGGGTACTAGCCTGGATAGGGGTTCTCCTTATCCTATCATTATTAATTAACCTAGCAAGCAAAGTTATTATCTGTATTAGCAAAGCTATAAGAAAGGGACTTAAAGATGGACAAGCTATACATAAAGAATATTAATAAATCCTTTAATAACCTAGAAGTACTTAAGGATATATCCCTTAACTTTAAGGAAGAAGAAATTACCTGCATCCTAGGTCCATCTGGATGCGGCAAAAGCACCTTACTAAATATTATTACAGGTATAATTACAGACTATAATGGTGAGGTTGTAGGTTTTAATAATAAGGAAATAAGCTTTATATTCCAGGAAGATAGGCTGGTTCCCTGGCTTACTGTATATGATAATATAAGGCTAGTCCTAAAAGATAAGTACAATGAAGACCAGATTCATAAAAGAATCCATGAATATTTATACTTAACGGGTATAGAAGATTATATGTATTATTATCCATCTTCCTTAAGTGGTGGAATGAAGCAAAGGGCTAGTATTGCAAGAGCTCTTACCTTTGGTGGAGACCTAATAATTATGGATGAACCCTTTAAAAGCCTTGATATAAAGAGCAAACTCCAGATCCTTAAAGACTTTAAAGAGATAGTACAAACGGCTAAGTCTACGGTAATATTCGTAACCCATGATATAGATGAAGCTATCGAAATAGGAGATAGTATCTATCTTCTATCAGATAAGCCTACTTATATTAAAAAAGCATGGAATAATCTAGATCAGGAAAATCTAAGAAATGAAATTTTAATGAATATTATGCAAGAAAGTGTTGATTAATACATCGATAGGGTTTATTATAATAGTAGTAGCAAAAGACAAGAACTACTAAAGACTAATAAGGAGTGAATCAATATGGAGAAAAGAAATATTATTATCATAGGTGCTGCTGGGAGAGATTTTCATAATTTCAACACATACTATAGAGATAAGGAAGAATTTAATGTAGTTGCCTTTACTGCAGCTCAAATACCGGATATAGATGATAGAAGATATCCAGCCCAGCTTGCAGGCGACCTATATCCTGAGGGGATCCCTATATTTCCGCAAGATAAACTAGCTGACTTAATAGAAGAACTAGATGCTGATGAATGCGTATTTGCCTATAGCGACGTAAAATACGAAGATGTTATGGGAATTAGTGCTATTGTAAATGCGGCAGGTGCAGACTTTACCCTGCTAGGCTCCAAAAGTACAATGATTAAAAGTAAGAAACCTGTAATATCAGTATGTGCAGTAAGAACAGGCTGTGGGAAAAGTCAAACCTCCTGTAAACTTATTGAATTATTAATGGAGAAAGGCCTTAAAGTAGTAGCCATAAGGCACCCAATGCCATATGGAGACCTAGTGGCACAAAGGGTACAAAGATTTGCTACTGTAGAAGACCTTAAAAAACATAAATGCACTATAGAAGAAATGGAAGAATACGAACCACATGTACAGCGTGGTAATATAATTTATTCAGGTGTTGACTATGCAGCTATCCTAGAAGCTGCCGAAAACGACCCAGATGGATGCGACGTTATAATCTGGGACGGAGGAAATAATGACTTTTCATTCTACGAATCAGACCTGGCCATATCAATACTAGATCCTCACCGCCCAGGCGATGAACTAGACTACTATCCAGGTGAAGTAAGCCTTAGAATGTCAGATATAGCCCTTATTAATAAGATTGACAGTGCTAGCAAGGAAGCCATAGAGCAGGTAGAGGCTAACATTAAGAAGGTACATCCAAATGTAGATATTATGATGGCAGAATCTACAATTAGCGTAGATGATCCAGATATAATTAAAGGAAAGAAAGTATTAGTAGTAGAAGATGGGCCTACACTTACCCATGGTGGTATGAAACTAGGAGCTGGAACTATAGCAGCCCAAAGATTTGGAGCCGGTGAAATAGTAGATCCTAGACCATTTACAGTAGGCAAACTAAGTGAAACTTTTGAAATTTATCCACATATTGAAAACCTACTTCCAGCAATGGGGTACGGGGAGCAGCAACTTAAGGACCTTGAGGCATCTATTAATAATACAGACTGCGAGGCTGTAATTATAGGTACACCTATGGACCTTAGTAGAATCATTACAATCAATAAGCCATATACCCGTGTACACTATAAACTAGACGAAGTTGGAAGCCCAAATCTAACAGAAGTAGTAGATAAGTTTGTAGAAGAACATAAACTTAATAAATAA
>JAAYSX010000066.1 GCA_012518255.1 Candidatus Epulonipiscium sp.
AAAATAGCTACTGCCCAAGATATCAGTATTATATATGTAACCACCAACAGGATTTTACCTGAAATACTCAATGGTTGCTTATCCGATAGATATAAATCCTCTTTTTTTCTAAACAATTTCATTATAATCGCTCCTCTTTAAAGGCTTTAGAATTTCTATATCCTAAAAACGAAACAAACATTACAGCAATAGAAACAAATACGGTAATGGCTGCACCTATACCTTGATATTGTTTTTCTATGGTCAATTTGTATATATATGAAATAAGCAAATCGGAAGAACCTGCTAAGTTCCCATATACACTTGGTTCAAAAGGCCCTCCTCCATTGAATAGATATATGATGGAGAAGTTGTTGAAGTTAAATACGTATTGACCTACCAACAAGGGTGCTGTTTGGAATAATACTATGGGTATAGTAATGTTTTTTAACTTCTGCCACCTAGTTGCCCCATCCATCTCTGCTGCCTCGTATAGATCATCGGGTATAGCTTGCAACACTCCAGTAGATAGTAAGAATATATATGAACTCCCTAGCCACCCTTGCAATAATATCAACGCAATTCTAGTCTGGGTAGCATTGGTCTTTATACTCATCTCAATACCCCAAATATTGTTAATCAATTGAGAAATAGCTCCATTTGGGGACAACATTATACTGAAGAACATTATGGTAATAAATGCTGGAACAGCCCAAGGTAACAGATATATGGTTCTAAATATATTTTTCCCTTTAACCCTATCGTTGTTCACCAGTAGGGCTAATGCAAATCCTATAAATATAGCTAAACTAGTAGCCGCCAAGGTCCATATAATAGTCCAACCTAAAGTCAACCAGAAAACCGAACCAGCTAGTCCTTTGCCTAGAAATATCATTTTATAGTTTTCAATTCCTATCCAGCTAAATTTCGATTGATGTTGAGGATCCATTCCAGTGAATGATAACAATATAGTGGTGGTAACTGGTACCAATACCATGAATACAATAACTATGAGAGCTGGAAGGTTTGCAATATATGGGAAACCCCCTTCTCCTAAGTATGATTTCGTTTCAAACCAATTGTTAGGTCTAATTCCTTTTATGGTGTTTTTTTCCACTCTCAATACATCTTTAAAGGAAAAATATAAAATAAATAGAGATATAATCACTAGAAATACGGCTATTATACCCTCTATCATGAATATTAAGGATTTATCTACTCTTCTGCCTCCTTCAGCTAGCGTGATAAGCCCTCTTATACCTTCCCCTTGATAATTTCCAAATCCTAGAGCATATGGAATAGCAACAAGATATATAAATAAAGTGGCTAATAGAAAGATAATTCCCTTTTTATACTGCCTATTGAACATCTGACCAACTCCTGGAAACAGTAGGGTAAAATAGGCTATTTTAGCTTTGGTCTTTTCCACTTCAACAGGAGTTGTCCTACGTATGTCAGCAATATTGGAGTTCATCACTTTTAAGCTCATTTTGGTGTTTTCCTTAATCTCATGTTTTTTATTCTTAATAAATTCCTTGTTGGTCTTCAATGGAGATTCATAGGATTTAAGTAATAATGCTTCCTTGTATTTTTCCTTAAGGATTTCGGTTTCATTTACTTGGGCCTTCTTTGAAATCAACCCTTCTTTTCTTTTAGCCTTTAATCTTCTCTTTTCTCCTCTTAGAAGCTCCTTTTGTTCTTTTTTATATGTCTTCAATCTTCGATTAAATTTTTTCTCATCAGCCAGATCTATCTCTTTCCTATCTTCCAGTGCTTTTTCTATGGCTGATGTTCCATCAACTATGTATTCTATTATATTGGGTAACTCTTCCATCAATAGTTTGTTCTTTTCATATTCCAATTCAGCATCATAAGTAAGCTCTACATAGTCCTTATAGAACTCATATTTCTCCTGGGCCAGGAATAATTGAATTTTTAGTTTCCTCGCCTTATAGGGCAAGGATTTATCTAGGGTGTTTACAAACTGCTTTTTCTTGCTCTTTAATGATTTTAAAAATTCCCTTTCCTTAGCTTTGAATTCCTTTAATTCTATATTGTATGGATGGGTTTCCTTATTCTTTATTAGTTCTCTTAATTCCAATTTTAATTTGTTTTTAGATTCAGGATCTGCTCCTTTGATTTCCTCATTCAACTGGGCAATCTCTTGTAAGTATAGGTTTTTCCTTTTATATGGATTTCCAACTTCATCATATAAAAACTTACTATAACTAATCAACTCATTCCCACCTTTTATGAATTTCCTCTATTTTCCATAAGTCTGTTTAAGGATAATAGGGTTATCATTAATATTATATAACAAGCTGTATTGATATAGAAAAATATGGAGCCAAAATTCTGTTCAACTAGGATAAAAACTAAATTCCCCAACAATAATATAGTCCATATATATACATATATCTTATTTATTCTAGTGCGTTTAAATGCAAAATAGGAGTAGATGCCTAGGACCATAGGAGCTATAATCTT
>JAAYSX010000067.1 GCA_012518255.1 Candidatus Epulonipiscium sp.
CCGGCACCATTTTCTCCCATAAGAGAGTGAACAGTTCCTTTTTCTAATTTGAAGTTTACATTATCAAGCGCTACAACGCCTGGGAACATTTTTGTGATGTTTCTCATTTCTAATAATATTTTTTCTTCATTCATAACCGTCACTCATTTCTAATTTGAAAAATAAGCACACTAAAAATGTGTGCTTATTTTTAATTTTATTTTATATTATTATCTTGTTATCTTAGCATAGTCAACACGCACTGATTTATTGTCCTCAAATAATTCATAAGAAGTTCCATCTAACCAGTCTTTACCAGCCATTTTATTTAAGATAAGATCTGTAACGGTATCTGCCATAGCAACGTTATCTTGCTTAACCGTACCTTCTAATTGGCCGCTATGAATCTTATCTAAAGCACCACTTGTAGCATCAACACCAAAGATTGGAATATATTTATCATCATTATCTTGGTTATATCCCATAGCTTGAACTGCAGCTAAAGCGCCTAAGGCCATATCATCGTTGTTAGCAAAAATAATTTCGATGTTATCTCCCTCTTTTGACATCCAAGCGTCTACTGCTTCTTTAGCTTTAGATGTATCCCACTCTGCTACTTGCATCCCTAGTTCTTCTACTTCAATGCCAGCATCTGTAAGAACCTTAATTGATTCTTCTGTTCTTGCAACAGCTTCTGCGTTATCTAAACCACCGTGTAGCATAACGTATTGAACTTTCCCGTCACCATTTCTATCGATAACGTCTTTTTGTGCTTCCCAAAGTTCCTTAGCCATATCACCTTGCATAACTCCTGCTTGAGGTGCATCAGTACCTACGAAGATCATATCATCAAGATCTGCTTCATCAAGGTCTTCAGTTATATCTCTGTTAAAAAATACTGTTGGAATTCCTGATGCTTTGATTGTTTCAATAACCTGTGGTGCGGCCTTAAAGTCAACTATATTAACTAAAAGTCCGTCTACACCCTTAGCAATTAGAGCATCTAACTGGTTAGTTTGAGTTCCTTGGTTATCTTCACCATCAACAAACTCATATTCTATTGTACCGTCATTTGCTGCGATTTCTTCTAGCGCCTGTCTTACAGTAGCTATGTAAGTATCAGCACCATTATAAATTAAAACCCCAACCTTTTTAGTTTCACCAGGCTCATCTGTATCCTCCTGGTCATCTTCTACTACATCTTCTGTATCAGGTGTTTCGCCTTCAGGTTGTTCTGGTTCACTTGAACCTCCACAAGCTGTTAGTGAAAACATCATTGTTAGCCCTAAAACTGCTGCTAATGCTCCTTTAAATTTCTTCATAATAAAATCCTCCTTTTATATTTTGCGATTAAGCGGATTAAATATTTTTCTTTTCAAATATTTAATCAATTTAAATTGTATAGTATGTCCTAGTAATAGTCAAGACATATTTTTTATTAGGTTTTATTAACATATATTTGGTTTTTATTGGTCTTTATTGTTTTTTATTTGATTTTTTTGCATCGTATTTTACTTCTTTTTATGATATAATTATTGTCAGAATTGTTGGGGGTCAGTCCCCAGAAAGGAGAATTGTATGAAATTGTTAGATAAATCTACTATGCCAGTTTTAGGACAAGGCACATGGGGTATGGGTGAAAACCCTGCCAGCGAGGAAAAAGAAATTAAGGCTTTAAGGCATGGAATAAATAATGGATTATATTTAATTGATACTGCCGAAATGTATGGAAATGGTGGCGCCGAATTAGTGGTTGGACAGGCTATCAAAGACTTTAATCGTAAGGACCTTTATATAATATCAAAGGTTTATCCCCATAATGCAGGAAGAAATAATATTTTTACAGCCTGTGAAAATAGCTTGGATAGACTTGGAACAGACTATCTAGATATGTATTTATTACACTGGAGAGGCAGCATTCCCTTACAAGAAACTGTAGAATGTATGGAGGAGCTAGTTAAACTTGGCAAAATTAAAGGCTGGGGAGTTTCAAACTTTGATACTGATGATATGAAGGAACTATGGCAAATTAAAGATGGACAAAACTGCCTTCTTAATCAAGTTTTATACCACCTAGGCTCTAGGGGAATAGAATTTGATCTTCTTCCGTGGATGAAGGAAAACAAGGTTGCTACCATGGCATACTGCCCTATTGCCCAAGGTGGAAGGCTTAGAAGGGGATTATTAGATAATCCTGCAGTCAATGAGGTTGCCAAAAAACATTCTATCTCCCAAACCCAGGTTCTATTAGCCTTTGTTTTAAATCAGGAAAATCTTATAGCTATACCTAAGGCATCAAGTATAAATCATATAGATGAAAATATTGCCACATTAAATGTTAAGCTTGACAGTGAGGATATTGCCCTCCTTAATGAGCACTACCCAGCACCAAATCATAAGACTTTCCTAGATATAGTGTAATTGTCAGAATTGTTGGGGTCAGTCCCCATACAAAAAACAGACCCATTTTATGGGTCTGCTTTTTATTATTCTTTATTAAGCTTAGTCATCAGATTTCTTAGGTATTAATCCCAAAAATGCCAATGCTAATAAAAACCATGAATTAAATGCACCTACATCTCCTGTTTTTGGAACCTCATCTAACCCATCAAGCTGATCTTTTTCTGGCACTTCTATTGTACCTGTACCTTTTGGTAACTCTGGATCTTCAATTTCTATTATAACATCCGGGACTTCTGAAACTCCAGGATCTTC
>JAAYSX010000068.1 GCA_012518255.1 Candidatus Epulonipiscium sp.
CATTGCATGACAGGGTAAATAATATGCGTAAAGTGTCAAAGAATGGAACGTTGTCTTTGAACGAAAAGCAAATGCTTGCGACATATTATTGCGTTCACTGCCACTATCAATGAATCTTCTTTTTGATAGGACAAACTGTCATATCATATTATGAAAGGAGGTTTTTTTGTGAAAAAAATTAATACTAAGATGATTACAATATGTGGATTTTTAGTAGCACTTAACATTGTATTGTCTACCATTCTTACAATACCGGGTATTATTAGTTTTAATGGCTTTCCAATTATATTTGCTGGTATTGTTTTTGGTCCCCTTGCTGGTGGGATTGTTGGTACAATAGGTGATATAATTAGCTTTATCATTAGGCCAACTGGTGTTTTTATGCCCCACTTTGTCTTGACATCTGCCCTTACAGGTATTATTCCGGGAATTATAATAAGAATCCTAAATAATAACCTAAGGGATTTAAAAGTCTGGCAAATTTTTGTTGCCATACTGATTGGGCAGACCATTACCACAGTTTTAATGGTACCCTACTTTAGGCAAATACTTTTTGCCCAGCCCTTTATTGTAAACTTTACAAGAGCAGTGCAAAAACAAGCTATTAATATTCCAGCTTATGCTGTAATAATGAATATTTTAATCAAAGCTTTATACACATCTCAAGTAATTGAGTAGTTATCAGAATTGTTGGGGGCAAATAATTCATCATCATCTATATATTGATTGAAGAACTTTATAAGAGGATGGTGGTTTAATGAAAGTATGTTTAGATTATGGCCATGGTGGTAGGGATCCAGGGGCATGTTATGGTGATAGAAGAGAAGCTGATGATGTACTAGCCATAGGAAAGATTGTGGCCAAGCATTTAAGGGCTAAGGGGGTTGTGGTTCAGGAGACTAGAAAAGATGATAGCTTCGTAAGTTTGGCTAGCAGATGTCATATAGCTAATAAGGCAAATTATGATTATTTTATTTCCTTTCATAGGAATGCCTATTCTCCAGAAATAGCAAGTGGTGCTGAGGTTTATGTTCATACTAGTGGAAGCCCCAAGGCCAGGCAGTTAGCATCTAGGTTGCAGGATTGTCTTGTGGATTTTGGTTACAGGGATAGGGGAGTAAAGAAGGCAAATTTTTATGTACTTAGAGGTACTAGGGCACCTGCCCTACTTGTAGAGATAGGTTTTATAGATAATAGTGTAGATAATTGGAGATTTGATAGGCATATGGAGGAAATGGCTAGAAGGCTAGCGGAGGAAATTGTGGGGACTGACCCCCAACAATTCTGACAATTTAAAGGAGGCAGAACATTAATTTAAGCCGTGTTCTGCCTCTTTTTATCTATGCTATTTTATTCTTCATCTTCAGGATCTTCAATTTCTATTTCGTCTTTTAGATCATCTTCAGTTTCATTATTTTCTTGGTCTAAGATATCATCGTCACTATCTGGTGTTCTGTGAATTTGCTGTGTTAGCTCACTATTTTCACTTTCTAGTTCTGATATCCTTTCCTCAAGTTCGGCTATTTCTTCTTCTAGCCATTCAATTTCTTCTGCCTGGGACTTAATCTCTTTTTCTAATAAATCTTCTTTCCCAGAGCACCCACTTAATACCATTGTAATAGCTAAACAGATAGCTAAAATCTTCTTCAAAATAATCCCCCCTAAATATACTATACTATAATAATAGCAAGTATTTGGAATTATGTCACTAACTTTTGATTTATTTATCATATCGTCTTAAAAAGGGGTCTGCCCCCAACAATTCTAACAACTTATACAAAGGAAAATACCAACCTTAGTTATTATACTGTGTACTTTTTACTAGGTGTTCTAATTGATTCCATAGTAGGATAGCCTAGAAGATAAAAGATGGAATAAATGTTCTATAAAATTCTAGTATATCATTTGAAGTTTAGTACAATTATATCTAGGGTTATAGATAATATAAAAACATGCGAGTCATGAGGAGATGATCCTATTCCATTTGGCAAAACACTAATTATTTGGTACAGGAATAATCATTGAAAATATTCTGAAATGTGGTATTATATGAGTAGACACAATTGGTCATTAAATAATAACTTATCACAATAGTCTACAAAAGAGCCGGAGGAGATATATTATGAGAAAAAGAATGTATTCAATGATAATGGTATTTGTATTAGTTTTTACTAGTATAGTATCTGCGCATCCAGGTAGGACAGACTCGAATGGTGGTCATAGGGATAATAAGAATGTAAGTGGTTTGGGTTCTTATCATTACCATTGTGGAGGGTATCCAGCACACTTACATAAAAATGGGGTTTGCCCTTATAGGAGTAATTCAACTAAAACAACAACAAAGAAAACAACAACTACTAAAACAACAACAAAGAAAAGAAGTCAGCCTGAGAAAAAGGTAAATGTTATAGTAAACGGTAAGGAATTAACTAATGCCTATGCGGTACAGGAACAAGGAAGAACCTTAGTGGCTATACGGCCTATTTTTGATGCATTAGATGGTACATTGCACTGGGATCAAAGCACACAAACTGCAACAGGACAAAGGGGTAATAATAGACTAGAAATAACTATAGGTAGCCACAGTGCAAAGGTAAATAATAAAACAGTCACTCTTGATGTACCTGGCAAAATTAGTAATGGAATGACACTAGTGCCAGCACGTTTTATTGCAGAAAGCCTAGGTGCGACAGTTGACTTTGATGATGTAAGAAACTCGGTCCTTATTTTAGAGTAGGAAATACTTAAACAGGGGAGAAGGTATATGCTAACAAAGGAGCAAAGGGAATATAGAAGAAAAATTAAAGAGATAAAGAAGGAAAAAGGGGATGCCTATTATGAAATGTATAGTGATGGGCATCAGCGTGTAAGATGGGACGACAAAATATATTATAATAATAGTTTTAATACTAGTCGTTTTATCAGAAATATGTTGTTTTTTATATTTATCTTTATATCTGTGTATAGGTTTTATGGACATGTTGGAACGGGAAAGTTAGGAACAGATACAGGAGCCCTTAATGAAGGAGTTACTAAGTTTTCACCCTTCGGTGTAGCAGAGCAGAAGTCTTGTATAAACTATGTTGAGTTTACAACAGATGTAAGCAAAAGACAAAATAGTATATTCACGAAATATACTAGAGAAATAAAGGATTATGATGCTACAATACGGGATATAGAAAGGTTGCAAGCCGAGATAGATAGAATGGAAACAGTTAGATATGGGGAAAATTTAGAGTCCATAATACAAGAAAAAACATCAATACTTTTTGAATATGTGGAAAATCTTGAAGAATTAAACAAGATGAAGATAGTTAGAAATACAAGTGATAGAAGAAAATTCAACAAAAAAGTAGAACACCTTAATATGTTACAGGATAGCTATAATGATCTGGTATATAAACAAAATGAAGAAAGAAGAAGACTACTGGATAGACATAAAATTTATTGGACAGAAACAGGGGAAGGTCCCCAGCATGGGGACTGACCCCCAACAATTCTAACAACTTAGTAATAGGCTTCTAACCCTTCAATTACACCATTAACTAAATTCATTTGAAACTCATGGGTGCTCATAAGCTGATCTTCATCGGGATTACTCATAAAGCCCATTTCAATCAGGATTGCTGGGACCTTAGTCCAGTTAAAACCAGTTAAATCATCTCTTACAACAAGCCCTCTAGATGGAGGGCTTATATTTTTGCCCAAAGATTCATCTATATATTCAGCTATATCTCTACTCTTAGAAATCACATCCCCCGGCACAAAATCTCCTCCAGGGATAAGTATGGAATATCCACTTACAGAGCTAGTACCAGCACTATCGGCATGGATTCTAAGGCTTAAATCTGCATTAACATCATTAGCAAGCTGTGCCCTTTGGGAATTACTAATATCGACATCATGGCTTTCACGAACCATATGTACGATAGCGCCTTTTTCAATTAAAGCTTCTTTAAGTAAAAGAGCCACTTCTAGATTTAGTTCATATTCATATTTTCCAGTTGCTATGCCCTTAGTTCCTGAACTGACCTTAGGTTTGGTCTGGCTACTACCTGGCCCTATAGGCTCATGGTTATTATTGCCAGTTTTTTGGTGTCCTGGATCAATACATATAATTTTACCATCTAAAGTAGATGTGATAATATCATCCTCCTCATCTTCTTCCATAGGATTAATATCAAGTTCAATTTCCTTAGTAGGTTCATCATCCGTTAATTTACTCGCCTCTGCTAAGGCTTGTGGTTCAATTTCAGCACCCTTATTTAGACTTTCTTTGTAGACTAAGCTACCGCCTATAATTATAAAAAGTACAGCTATAAAAATTAGATTTTTTGCCCTCATCTTATCCTCACTTGAACTTATTTGTATGATTGTATTAGTTCTACATTATGCTTTTCCAATTGGCTTAAAGAAGATTCCTTAAACTCATCTGCTGGAATTCTTGGAACATACCAAGATTGGCTTGAAAAGTGATTGTGCAGGTCCTCAGACTGGAATATACGGCCATGCCTAGCATAAATTTCATTTCTAGCTACACGAAGCTGCCAATCATCAAGATTGACTATATCGGAATGGTCCAAATAACTACTACTGCTATGTGGCAGGATTTGGCCATTATCATCATTTTCAATACTATCGCTGCCTGGTTTGTCACTTGCAGGATTTGAATTAACTTTTACCTCATCAGAAATATTTTCTTCATTGGAAGTATCTTGGGAAGTATCATCATTTTCTGCTATTAAATTATCATTAGAGACATCAATCGTGTCATTTGACTCTACTTTAGCTAGAGGGTTGTTCTTATTACTTATCAAGGAATAAGCTAAGAAAATAAAAAGCAGAACAAGTAAGACAGTAATGGAGACTAAAATAATAGAAATAATATTGGTTTGTGATTTTTTGGTTTTATTGTCAGTTTTTATAGGTTTCTCACTCTTTATAGCATCATCGTTTTTTGTAGGCACCTCATTTTTCGCCTGTTTTATGGGGCTTCCACACTCCTTGCAAAAGAGGTCTTTTTCCTTAGTTTTACTTCCGCAGTTTGTACAAAACATATGTATCCTCCTTAATATATAATCTCATAGTATTATATCATAAAAAGAGACTGCCCCCAAGAAATAATAAAATCCTTGTGATATAATAGATGATGGGGGACTGACCCCCAA
>JAAYSX010000012.1 GCA_012518255.1 Candidatus Epulonipiscium sp.
AAGATAAGATTTCCCATTCGTAAGAAGTAAGATCCCTTATAGACTATGAGGTAGATAGGTTGGAGGTGTAAGTGTAGCAATACATTCAGCTGACCAATACTAATAGATCGAGGGTTTGACTTATAAAACTAGTATTCAATATTTGATTTTTAAGGTACAAACGCTCAAACCTGAAATATATGGCCAGATTATTCCTAAATAATCTGGCCTTTTTGCTTTATATAAGGAGGAATGGCTATGGAAAAGATTCTAGATATAGTTGCCCTTGGGGAAATATTAATAGACTTTACCCCTTATGGTAATTCGGACAGGGGTAATACATTGTTTGAGCAAAACCCGGGAGGGGCTCCTGCTAATTTACTGGTAGCAGCAACACGTTTTGGGGCAAACACTTCCTTTATAGGTAAGGTTGGCCAGGACCAATTTGGTCATCATCTAAAAGAAGTGTTAGAAGATACTAATATTGATACAAGTGGCCTTGTTTTTACCAAAGATGCAAATACGACTTTAGTTTTTGTCCACCTAGATGATGAAGGAGAAAGAACCTTTAGCTTCTACCGTAAGCCAGGGGCTGATTTCTTATTAGAGGTTGGAGATTTAAATAAAGGCTTACTAAGCTCTACTAAGGTATTTCATTTTGGCTCCCTATCCCTAACAAATGAACCAGCTAGAAGTGCAAGCCTGCAGGCTGTACAATATGCTAAGGACAGTGGAGCTATCATATCCTATGATCCTAATTGGAGGCCAGGCTTATGGGATAGCAAGGAGGATGCTATAGGTTGGATGAGGACGGGTGCTAGGTATGCTGATATTATAAAGGTATCAGATGAGGAGCTTAGTTTAATTACCGGAGAGAATGATATAAAGAGTGCCTGCGAATTACTTAAAGATATGGGTCCCCAAATTATATTAGTAACATTAGGAGAAGAAGGTTGTTACTACAGTGTTGGCAAAGATCAAGCTATAGTTCCAAGTTACAAGGTAGCAGTTGTAGATTCTACAGGTGCTGGAGATAGTTTTTTTGGTAGCTTTTTATACCAAGTTATAGAAACTGGTAAAGAGTTAAAAGATATTAGTAAGGATGAGATTGAGACTTTTATAGCTATTTCAAATGCAACAGCAGCTTTATGCATACAAAAAAAGGGAGCTATTCCTGCTATACCCCTTCGAAAAGATGTGGAAGGATTTATGGCTAAACTATAAAAACTAAAAAACAGGGTATTATAGAAATTATCTATAATACCCTGTTTATATTTTGAGTTATTTATTGGTAGAATTATGATTATACCTAATTACATTCATATAGAAAAGTAAGGCCATAATAATAAATATACCAAATACAAATCTTACATCATGAGTTGATAGGGCAATACCCATAAGACCAAATCCACCACTAATACCATATAGGGTAACAACAGCTTGTTTTTGTGAGTATCCCTTATCCATTAATCTATGGTGTAAATGACCACGATCTGCCTCCATGATAGGTTTACCATTAATATAGCGTCTTAAAATAGCAAATGCCGTATCAAAAATAGGTAGTCCTAAAATAAGTATTGCAATAAATATAGTGGCAAAAGTATAACTTTTTAATAATCCTAGTATTGAGGTTACCGCTAATATAAACCCTAAAAAGGTAGAGCCAGTGTCCCCCATAAAGATAGTGGCTGGATTAAAGTTATATGGTAAAAATCCTAAGCATGACCCAGCAAGTGTTGCTGTAAGAAGTACTGCAAGAGGATGCCCACTATGTATAGATAATGCCATTAGGCAAATCGATGCTATTGATGATACACCAGCTGCAAGTCCATCTAAACCATCAATAAGATTAACCGCATTAGTTACTCCAACAATCCAGATAACTGTAAGAGGTGTTGCAAAGGGTTGTAATGATATTAATGAGTTTTCTAAAAATGGCCATGTAACAAACTGGATTTTAACCCCTGATGTAGTTACTAATAAAGCAGCAATAATTTGAAAAATAAGTTTGAATTTTGCACTTAGATTACGCATATCATCAAAAAATCCAAGTAAAAATATTATTGTTGCACCAGCTGTAACTCCAGTAAATTGCCTCCAATTAAGTAAGGGTACAAAAGGTGTAGCAAGTAGTAGGGTTAACATAAATCCTAATACTATGGCTATCCCGCCCATACGTGGCATTGGTTCAGTGTGAACTCCCCTATCCTTAGGTTGGTCAATAGCTCCTACTTTAAAAGCAATTTTCTTTGCAAGAGGCGTTGTAAAAAATGAAATCAAAAACGCCATAATAAATGATAATATATATATTATATGCAATTCAGTTCTCTCCTTAACGTTATAACTTATAAATTAAGTTATCTTAATCTTCTTAGTAAAATGTCATGATGTACATGTATAATTTTAACACCTAAATTAAGATATATCAACCATTTATAAACAATTTAATTATTATTAGGGTACCTTTATAAGTTCAATACCAGCCTCACTTAATAACTCAAGGGATAGTTTATCTGGGTAATCACCACTATAAACAATCCTTTTAATTCCAGCATTAATAATAATTTTGGCACACATAACGCAGGGTTGGTGTGTAACATACATAGTTGCTCCTTTAACACTAATACCATATTCAGCTGCTTGAGCAATAGCATTTTGCTCAGCATGGGCAGCGCGGCATAACTCATGCCTTTCGCCAGAAGGTATATTAAGTTCTTCTCTTAAACAACCAATATCTAAACAATGGCTGCAGTTTTTGGGTGCACCATTGTAGCCAGTAGCAAGTATGCGCTTATCTTTAACAATAATTGCACCTACCTGGCGCCTAAGGCAAGTGGAGCGTTGTTTGATTAGTTCAATTATTTCTAGGAAATATTCGTCCCAACTAGGCCTAGTATTAGTTGGGAGATTATTATTATTTTTTATATTCATAGCTTACTTAGTTCCAAATAAACGGTCACCTGCATCACCAAGTCCTGGAACAATGTAACCATTTTCATCTAGTTGCTTATCTAGGCATGCAACATAAATATTTACATCAGGGTGGGCTGCCTTAAGTTTCTCAAGCCCTTCAGGTGCAGCAATGATACAAAGGAAATTTATATCCTTTCCGCCCCTATCCTTAATAAATTGTATTGCAGCTACAGCAGAACCACCAGTTGCAAGCATAGGATCTAAAACAAAGAGTTCCCTTTTTGAAATATCCTTTGGTAATTTACAGTAGTATTCTACAGGTTCTAGGGTATCAGGGTCACGGTAGAGTCCAATATGCCCCACCTTAGCTGTAGGAACCAGGTCAAGCATACCATCAACCATGCCAAGTCCTGCCCTTAATATAGGTATAATAGTTAAGTTCTTGCCTGCAATTTTCTTAGCTGTAGTATGTCCTATAGGTGTATCTATTTCATGATCTTCTAATTGTAAGTCCCTTGTAGCCTCGTAGCAAATAAGCCTTGAAAGTTCAGATACTAACTCTCTGAATTCCTTGGAACCTGTTTCTTTGTTTCTTAGTCTAGAAACCTTGTGTTGAATTAATGGATGATCTAGTAGAAAAACTTTATCCATATTTACGCCTCCATATCTGATCTATATTATTGTTGGTAATTAATTTTTGAAATGCGTCTTTTATGTCTTTCGTCATCTGAAAATGGTGTAGAAATGAAAGTATCTACTATTTTTAAAGCATGCCCAGGACCAATAACCCTAGCACCTAATGCAAGGATATTAGCATCATTGTGCAGCCTAGTTGCCTCCGCAGAGAAACAATCGTGACAAAGAGCGCATCTTATTCCAGGTACCTTATTAGCAGAAATAGATATTCCAATACCTGTACCGCAAATAACAATACCTTTTTCACATGTGCCATCTAGCACAGCATTTGCCACAGCATGTCCATAATCTGGGTAATCTACTGCATCATCAGAAAAAGTGCCCAGATCCTTAACTTTAATGCCTTGGACTTCTAAGTGTTCTATAATTGTTTGTTTTAGTTCGTAACCACCATGGTCAGCACCAATTGCTATCATTATACATTCCTCCATCTTTTTGTCTCTAACTAATATACATCTTTTTTATAGTGTAGGCAAGTCTTTTACCAAGATTGTTAATACTTCCAGTAGCTCAGCAAAACAGTTTTCATAGATATTAATGTTACCACCATAAGGATCATGTACATCCTCATTGCTACCATCTACATATTCATATAGTGTATAGATATTATTAGAATATGCAGAAAAACGATTGCTAGCTAATTGCTTATGATGATTAGTCATTGTAAGCACAACTGTATCAGAGGTAAAATCGTCCTCTGATAATAAAGTAGAACAGTGGGGCGAAAGATTTATATTATACTTAGCAAGTATTGTTTCTACATGTGCATTAACGGGAGACTCACCAAAAACACTTAATCCTCTAGAAATTATTTCTATGTGATTAATGTTAGCTTTTTTGAGTAAGTCCTTCATAATCATCTCCGCTAAAGGGCTTCGACAAGTATTGCCAGTACAAACAAATATAATCTTTTTCAATTTATAAAACCTCCTAGGGACCTGCGTTAATAATATTATAACTAGCTGCTTTAGTTAGCCTATTCATAATGGCATTTCCTATACCTTGATTAGAAAAGCTTTCAGTATATACAATATCAATATTGTTATCATCAAATTGCCTAAGGGTTTCAAACAGCGAATAAGCTATGCTTTCAAGGTCTTGGTCTGACCCTAAGCTAACAATCATATCACCCTTAGTATAATTGTTTATAGTTTGATCTGTTGCCATAATACCTACCTTCTGCTTATTGGATTGAGCCTTTAAGGTAAGATTTTCAATTGTTCTTGCAACATTTTCTACACTGCCCTCAACGATGTAGACATGAGCATTAGGGGCATAGTGGGAATATTTCATTCCTGGCGCCCGGGGAGTATAATTGATATTATCAAGCTCCTTTAATGCAGGGTCTAAATCTACCTTACCAGTAATATCTTCCAGCATTTCTTTGGTAATTTTACCTGGCCTTAAAATAAGGGGTGCATCACCTGTAACGTCTACAACTGTAGATTCCAGTCCCACCTCAACTTGACCACCATCAACAATGATTTCAATTTTGCCATCTAGGTCTTCAAGAACACGCCTTGCTGTAGTAGGGCTTGGTTTCCCTGAAGTATTAGCACTAGGTGCTGCAAGGACAAGCCCAGAATTATTAATAAGTTTCTGGGCAATAGGATGATTAGGAAATCTAATAGCAACTGTAGAAAGTCCAGCACTTACAACCTTAGGAACTATAGGGCTTGCATCAAAAATAAGAGTTAGTGGGCCAGGCCAAAACTTATCAATAAGTTTCTCTGCTAGGGGAGAAACTTCTTTTACCAAGGGGTACAACTGATTAATATCACCTATATGAATTATAAGTGGGTTATCAGCTGGCCTTCCCTTTGCCTTAAAAATCTTATTTACAGCGCTAGCATCAAGTGCATTAGCAGCAAGTCCATATACGGTTTCTGTAGGCATAGCAACTAAACCACCTTGCTGTAATACTTTAACAGCAGGTAATAAATCCTTATCTGATTTAGCCGAAATAATTTTTGTGTCCATATCTATGCGCCTTCCTAAAATATAAGTTGTTTAATTAGAATAAAGCAGAAGTATAGATACTTCTGCTTTAGGTTGTAGCTATTTTGTTAGTATTTGGATTATTATCTTGACCTCTTTTGAGGACAACCATTTTTGTATTTGGTATTTGAGATTCCAAAGTTTTTTCGATGTCTTTAAGTAAAAACTTGTGTAATGAATTTCTTAAGGACTCACCCACTACAAGGTAAGTCATATCATGATTTTTAATAAAGGATGCAATACACTTTGTTACATCTGTACTACATTCAACATGAACTTCAGCACCAAGTTCTGAAGCATATTTAAATAAATCATCTAGTAATGAGCCATTTTTTGGTTCAGTAAAAATAGATTCTCCTTTTGCAATATGAAGAATGTGCAATTCACCATTATTTTCTTTAGCTATTTCATATCCTTTTTTTATAAGACGTTTGCTATTTTCTTGAATGGTAATACATACAAGTACTTTTTTTCTATTTTCAATAGAATTAGTAGCTAATTCAGCGCTCAACATGAATCCCTCCTTGAATAATAAGATAGGTTATCTCTTGTGTTCGCTTGGTATCATAAGTATCCGTTTATAATTATATCATAAAATACTCTGAAAGGGAATAAAAAAGCTCTATTAATATTGATGCTTATTTTCTAATTTATTGAAAAAACTTATAACTAAGGATGTGAGAATTAAGTAGATTATTGATGCTATAATAAATGGTGTCATAATTAATTCTCTTACAACGATTTCCTTACTATTTCTAAGTAAATCCCCCATTCCAATAGCAGAAACAAGGGCAGTATCCTTTACCAAGGTAATAGCCTCATTTGATAAGGATGGAAGAACAGCCTTTAAAGATTGAGGAATAATAACATGGATCATAGTTACCCAGTAACTGATACCTAGAGCATGGGCAGCTTCGAATTGACCCCTATCAATACTACTAATTCCACCACGGAAAATCTCAATAAAATAGGCAGCATAATTTAGTACAAATGCAATAGATGCAGCCTGAAATGGTGTAAGTCTAATTCCCATTGTAGATAAGCCAAAATAGAAAAAGAAAAGTTGTAGCATAAGGGGTGTTCCTCTAAATATCCATGTATAGAAATCTAATAATTTTAACATAAATTTATTATTAAGGGAAAGCTTTCCCAGGGCCCCTAGCATGCCTAGGGGCATTGATAATACCATAGTTATAATATATAAGGATAGGGTTATACCAAGTCCTGACAGTATATATTTTGACATAGATACCCAGTTAGCTACTGTTGGTGTTCTAAAGATTTCTATCATAAGTAAGCCTACCTCCTGTTAGTCTATAAAAACGTCTTCACTAAACCATTTCTTAGAGATTTCTCCTGCTGTACCATTTTCTCTAAGTTCTTCAAGTGCCTGGTTAATGGCATCAGCAAAAGATTTATCTTCTTTTCTCATTCCTATACCATAGAATTCATCCATAAATGAATCATCTACCACAAAGTAATCTTCTGGGTGCAGGGAGGTATAGTAACGCCCAACAACTGAGTCAACTATAACGGCATCAACACGGCCAACCTTTAAGTCAAGTAGGGCATCTACATTATTTTCAAATTTACGAACATCCTCTATGGATTCAAATACTTCAACATCCTTTTCTAAAGCATCCTGGCTCGTACTACCAGCTTGGAGAGCAACTGTTTTACCTGCCAAGTCAGCTTTGCCTTCTATATCTGAATCAGGTCCAACAACTATAATTTGTTGATTTGTTAAATAAGGTTCTGAAAATAAAACTTCCTTTTTTCGGGCTTCAGATATTGTGTAGCCATTCCAGATCATATCTATATCCCCATTATTAAGTGACATAGCAACTGTTTCCCAGACAACTGGTTTAAGTTCAACCTCGACCCCTAATATCTTACCAACCTCATTGGCAAGGTCTATATCAAAACCAACAATTTCATTATTGTCATCCCTAAATCCCATTGGTGGGAATGAATCATCTAATCCTACCACCATTTTGCCTCGTTCTTTAATACCTTCAATACCAGTTTTTTGCTTACTGCCACAAGCAGTTAGCATAGTTGTAGCAAGAATAATAGCTAATAATATACTTAGTCTTTTTTTCATTATGTAATCCTCCTTAGGTCTTTTTAATTACATATGCTATTATACTTTAGTGCGATGAATTTGTAAAGTAAAAGGCAAGGAGAATTTATTCCTTGCCTTTTATTTTAGTCATATAAACGATTATGCATACGTTTTCTATACATTTCATTAAGAAGTAAGGTATATATAAGTGTATATAAGGAATCTTCTTCAAACTTCTTTATTAGGTTAGGGCTGTTAGCCTTTATATCTGAATACACACAGTTTGCAATGTAATCAATGGTCTCCCTAGCAGGATACATTTCATATATAGGACTTAGCTTGTGATCATACTTATTAAGCTCCCTATTAATATATGTTTGGATGTTTTTACATAGGGGTGGATACATTGTCTTTATATAGGATATCTCCATCTCATCCTGATGTTTATACATATCACAGGAAGGATTCTGGGAATAATTTTGCTTTTGAGGCATCCATGATGACTTGCAAGGAGATATATCTGACATACAATAAGGACACATATTAGTCATGTGTGGCCTAGGGGGCATAGCAGTATAATTAAACATAAATTCACCTCGATAGTATAATAGATATATATTTCTATTATACTCTACCGAGGTGAATTCGTTACATTATATAAGGTTACTTTAATTTATTATAACTTGGTCAAGTTTCCAGATATCATCAATATAATCTTGTATGGTTCTATCTGAACTAAACTTACCACTGCTAGCTGTGTTCATAATAACACCTTCAGCCCATTTATCAGTGTCTTTGTATAATTTATCTACCATATGATGAGTATGATAATATGGCTCTATATCCTTTAGAATAAAGTATTCGTCCATTTGGCCACCAGCACGGTTTAATAGGGACTCATAGATCTCCCTAAATATATCTGGCTCATCAGGTGCTAGGGTACCATCAATGAGCTGATCTAGAACCCTACGTATCTTAGGATTTTCATTATAAATATCCCAGGGATTATAGGTTTTATCCTCAACATAAGCTTTTACTTCCTCAGCCCTAAGTCCAAATATAAAGATATGCTCATCATTAAGTTCTTCAGCAATCTCTACATTTGCCCCGTCTAGGGTACCAATTGTTATTGCTCCATTTAGCATAAACTTCATATTACCTGTTCCAGAAGCTTCCTTACTGGCAGTAGAGATTTGCTCACTTACATCAGTTGCAGGAATAATAATTTCCGCACTGGATACATTGTAGTTTTCAATAAATACCACACATAGTTTATCCTTGGTTACAGGGTCATTATTAACAAGATCTGCGACACTATTAATTAGCTTAATTATTAGTTTTGCCCTTCGATATCCAGGTGCTGCCTTAGCACCAAAGATAAATGTTCTAGGAGTCATATCTAAATCTGGATTTTCATGAATATCATTATATATCATCATTACATGTAGGATATTCATTAGTTGCCTTTTGTATTCGTGAAGTCTTTTAACCTGGACATCAAAGATTGAATATGGATTAACCTGAATTCCTTGGTTTTCCTTAATATATTCAGCTAGTCTAACCTTATTATTAAACTTAATATCCATAAACTCCTTTTGGAAGTCTGGATCCTTGGCATAAGGTTTTAACTGTTCTAGCTGGGATAAATCTGTAATCCATCCATCCCCAATTGTCCTTGTAATAAGGCTAGAAAGCCCAGGGTTTGAATGAGCTAACCAGCGTCTGGGTGTAATACCATTAGTCTTATTATTGAATTTCTCTGGCATAATATCGGAAAAATGCTTTAAAACAGAATCCTTGAGTATTTGAGAGTGGAGGGCAGCAACGCCATTAACAGAGAAGCTTCCTACAATTGCTAGGTTGGCCATTCTGATTTCACCCTGATGAATAATACTAAGTTTACGTATTTGTACCTCATTAAACATGTATTCATTTCTTAGGCTATTGCAAAATCTATTATTAATCTCTTCAATAATTTGATAAATCCTTGGTAGTAAGCGCCTAAACAGCTCAACTGGCCATTTTTCTAGGGCCTCTAGCAAGGTTGTATGATTAGTATAGGCGCAAGATGATGTCGTAATCCTCCAGGCATCTTCCCATGATAGTCCAAAATCATCTAGTAAAATACGCATGAGTTCTGGCACTACAAGTGATGGATGAGTATCATTCATCTGGAATACTGCTTTTTTGGGTAGAAGATATATACTGATATTCTTGGATTTAAATCTTCTAAGTGCTCTTTGTAGTGTAGCTGATACAAAGAAGTATTGCTGCTTGAGGCGAAGTTCCTTACCTTGGTGGTGATTATCATTAGGATAAAGCACATGGGTAAGGGTCTTAGCTAGGTTTTGTTCCTCAACAGCTTTTGCATATTCACCTTCATCAAAGAAGTGTAATATAAATTCTTCAGGAGCCTCAGCATCCCAAAGTCTTAGGGTATTTACTGTACGATTATTGTAACCTATTATAGGCATATCGTAGGGTATAGCAAGGACTGACTGATAATTTTCATGGACATAGCGTGTTCTACCGTTAACATCTACATACGACCTAACATTACCGCCAAATTTTATTTCCTCAGTATAGTCTGCGCGTTTAACTTCCCATGGGTGGCCATGCTTTAGCCAATCATCTGGATATTCAACCTGCCTACCATTTTCAATCTTTTGTTTAAATATTCCAAAGTGGTATCTTATGCCGCAGCCATAGGCCGGATACTGCATAGTAGCTAGTGAATCCATAAAGCAAGCTGCAAGACGGCCTAAACCACCATTTCCAAGTCCGGCATCTGCCTCTTCTTCTTCGATTAGTGAAAGGTTTATGTCAATATCTAGTTCATCTAGGACCTCAGTTATTTGGTCCCTTAAAGTCAGGTTAAGTATATTGTTGCCAAGGGCCCTACCTGTTAAAAATTCCATAGATAGGTAATAAACTATCTTAGGATCCTGCTTATCATATGCACTATGAGTTGCAATCCAATTTTCTGTGATAATATCCCTAACGGCAAATGCTACTGCTTGATAAATTTCTTGTGGGCTTGCATCCTTTAACTTTTTGCGTGAAAAATTCTGCACATGGTTAGTAATTTTTTGCTTAAAATCCTCTTTATTAAAATTACAATTTAATTTATCCATTATACTTCCACCTTTCAGTTATAATTACACTTGGAAAAATGCCTTAAAGGCAAGGGTTGTATGAGCAATATCTACAGTAGATATTAATTCAAAACAAGAGTGCATACCCAGCATAGGAGCGCCAATATCGATAGATCTAACATCTAGATGGGCCGCTGATACAGGGCCAATAGTTGAGCCACCAGGCTGATCTGAGCGGTTAACAAAGGTTTGATAAGGTACATTAGCCACTTTGCAAATATCTGCAAAAACCACAGCTGAATCACTATCACTTGTATAGCTTTGGTTAGCACTAACCTTGATAGCAGGACCATTGCCTAGAAGAACCTTATTAGTTGGATCTTGTTTTTCGGGATAATTAGGATGATATGCATGGGCCATATCCGCTGAAATCAAAAATGACTTGGCAATAGCTCGGTGATAATCCTCTTGATCCTTACCAAGAGCTATCATGATACGCTCTATGGTTGAGGATAAAAATGGTGAGTCAGCTCCTTGTTTAGTGCGACTTCCAACCTCTTCATTATCAAAACATATCATCATGCTTATACAGCTACTATGTTTAGCACCTAGTAGGGCCCCAATACCAGAATAGACCATAGCTAGATTATCAAGGCGTGGGGCTAGGACAAATTCCTTATCCATTCCTATCAAGCTACCTTTTTCTGTTGGATAAAGGTAGAGGTCAGCATCTATAAACTTATCCATGGATATACCTGTATGCTCACAAATGATCTCCTTAATATAATCCTTGTTAATTTGCTCATTAATAGTTTCAATAATAGGTAAGGTATCCTTTTGGCTATTAAGATTAACCCCCTTGTTAATATCCCTATTCATATGGATGGCAAGGTTTGGAATAACCCCAACTGCTTCTTCAAGATCAATTAATGTATGCCTAGGTTCTAGGATATGCTCCCCAGAATAAGATATACGTCCAGCGATTGAAAGAGGCCTATCAAACCAGCTGGCCAAAATAGGTCCACCATAAACTTCTGTATTTAGACTAAGATAATTCTCCGTCTTAATTTGAGAATTTGGTTTAATGCGAAATCCTGGTGAATCAGTATGGGCACCAATCATTCTAAAGCCGTCTTTTTCTGGATTCTTTGTATTTACAATGAAGGCAATTAAAGCAGAATCATTAGTAGTCACATAATATTTGCCCCCTTGGTCTAAATCCCACTTATCTTCCTGCCTTAAATGTATAAAACCATTATGTTCTAGATTATTTTTAACCATAGATGTGGCATGAAACATGGTAGGGCTATTATGTATAAAATCAATCAAGTTATTTGCTAATTGCTTAGTCTTTGTCATTAAAAATCCTCCTAGTATAATTATATTATTATACATTTATAGTTACTTATATTCATTTGTAAGGCTTTAGTAAAAGTTAAACCTCCAGCCATTTAAGAACAGACTGTATTTCCTTATCCCAAAAATGCCAGTCATGATCGCCAGGCCCCTCCATATAGGTAAAATCAAAGGATAGGCTATCTAGGTGTTTCTTAAAGCAAAGATTATCTTGATATAAGAAATCTTCAGTTCCGCAAGACATGTATATGTTAGGTTTAAGTTTAGAAGTTGAGCATTTACTAGCTAGAGAGTACAGGTCATTAGGGCCGCCACAAAAATCATCTAGGTCCCCAAAAATATTATTAAATTCTTTTAGATTATTAACCTGTCCTTGCTCAATTAGGCTATTAGTTACAGATTTTATATCAACAGCACCTGAAAGAGAAGCTGCAGCATAATAGCTTTCTGGTTTACTTAGGGCAGCCTTTAATGCCCCATATCCTCCCATTGAGAGTCCAGCTATAAATCTATCCTCACGCCTTGATGACAAGGGGAAAAATGACTCTGCAACATATGGTAATTCTTCGGTAATAAAGGTAAAGTAATCATACCCGTGCTCCATATCTGTATAAAAGCTTCTACCCGCAGCAGGCATTACAACAGCAAGCTTTAATTCCCTTACATATCTATCAATGGAGCTTTTGCGCATCCATGCTGTATGATCACCAGTTAAGCCATGTAATAGATAAAGGGTAGGATACTTAGTATTATTAGTTAGACTATAGTCAGGTTGATCTGAATCAATATTTTCAGGAAGAATAACATTCATGCTTGTAGCAACACCAAGTGCCTTAGAGTAAAAATCACATTGAATAAAAGCCATTAATATCACCTCCTATATAATACAAATTAATATATTAAGTATACTAAAGAAATCTATTATTTAAAAGTAAATAATTTAAGTAAATACAATAAATACTATTGACATAGTAGGTAAAAGAAAGTATTATTAAACTGAACATATGAATACATGCTCATATGTTCAGATGTATCTTGAATATGAGGAGGATGGAAAATGAGCAAAAAATATACAAGGGTTTTAAAGTTAGAAGGATTAGACTGTGCTAGTTGTGCTGATAAGATAGAAACCAGCATATCCAAATTAGATTATATACAAGAAGCAACTGTAAACTTTGTAATGAAAACATTAACTATAGAATTTAAAGAAAATGTGAACATAGATAAACTTATGGATAATATAAAAGATACAATTATTAAAATAGAGCCCCATGTTGAGGTAACTGAAGAAACAAAAGGTGGTCATAGTCACAGCCATGACCATGGACATGGCCATGATCATGGTGATATGGATAAAAAGAAGGTAATAACAAAGCTTACAATAGGCGTAATTCTATTTATAATTCCTAATGTACTAGAAGTTAGCAGTAATGTAGAATTTGGTCTTTACTTGGCCTCTTACTTAATTATAGGTTACGATATTGTTTGGCAGGCTATAAAGAATATAGGAAGACGACAAATATTCGATGAATACTTCCTAATGACTGTTGCTACGGTAGGTGCCTTTGCTATAGGCCAATATGCTGAAGGTGTAGCAGTTATGTTATTCTATCAAGTAGGTGAATTATTCCAGGATATAGCAGTTAATAGATCCAGGGATTCAATTACAGCTCTTATGGATATAAGGCCAGACTTTGCCAACCTTAAAGTAAAGGATGAAACAGTTAAAGTATCACCAGAGGAAGTAAAGATAGGCGATATTATACTTATAAAGCCAGGTGAGAAGGTACCACTAGATGGTATAGTTATTAAAGGGCAGTCTTCTATGGACACATCAGCCTTAACGGGTGAATCCTTACCAAGGGAAATAGGTAAGGGAGATGAAGCTTTAAGTGGATTTATTAACCAAACAGGAGTGCTAGAGATAGAGGTAACCAAAGAATTTGGTGAGTCCACAGTAACCAAGATTCTTGAGCTTGTAGAAAATGCAAGCAATAGAAAGGCAAAAACAGAAAACTTTATTACCAAATTTGCCCGTAGCTATACTCCAATGGTTGTAGGGGCAGCGGCCTTAATAGCTATAGTTCCTCCTTTACTTATAAGTGATGCAACTTTTGGGCAATATATATATAGGGCCCTTGTATTCTTAGTTATCTCATGCCCTTGTGCCCTTGTAATATCTATACCACTAAGCTTCTTCGGAGGAATAGGGGCAGCATCTAAGAATGGTATCCTAGTTAAGGGAAGTAACTACCTAGAAGCACTTAATCATGTAGAAACAGTTGTATTTGATAAGACAGGAACACTGACAAAGGGTGAATTTAGTGTTACTGAGATAAGGGCGGGAGAAGGATTTACTAAAGAAGAGGTACTTGAGTATGCCGCCTATACTGAAGGATACTCAAACCACCCAATTGCCCTATCAATCCTAAATGAATACGGCAAGGAAATAGATAAAGGTCTTATTAAAGACTCACAGGATATTGCAGGCCATGGTGTTATTGCTACTATAGATGGCAAGAAAGTAGCAACTGGTAACAGTAAGCTAATGGCTAGGGAGAATGTTAAACACTTTAACGAGGCAGACGTAGTAGGAACAATAGTTCATGTAGCAGTAAATGGGCAATATGCAGGCCTTATAGTTATTGCTGATACAATTAAAGACGATGCAATAGAAGGAATTAAGGCCCTTAAAGAACTAGGCATTAAGGAAACAATAATGCTAACAGGGGACCATAAGAATATAGCAGACAAGGTAGGGGAAGCTATAGGAATAGATACAATCTATGCAGAGTTACTACCCCATGAGAAAGTAGAAAAACTAGAAGAAATTGAAAAGAGAAAGTCAGATGGCAAGAATATACTTTTTGCAGGTGACGGAATAAATGATTCCCCAGTTATAGCAAGAGCAGATGTAGGGGTTGCAATGGGAGGATTAGGATCTGATGCAGCAATAGAATCAGCTGATATAGTAATTATGACAGACGAACCTTCCAAGATTGTTACAAGTATGAACATTGCAAAGCGTACACAAAAAATAGTATGGCAGAATATCATATTTGCCCTAGGAGTAAAGTTAATAGTGCTTATATTAGGTGCATTTGGCCTAGCCACAATGTGGGA